>CAYLNP010000150.1:0-6474 GCA_964384925.1 uncultured Woeseiaceae bacterium | reverse complement strand
ACCTCGGCGCTGACACGACCGTCAGCCTCGACCTGCGCGAAGTCACGCACGCGTCTGAGCAGTCGATTGCCGATACGCGGCGTGCCCCGCGAGCGTGCCGCGATCTCCCGTGCACCGGCCGGATCCATTTCCAGCGACAGGATGCCCGCCGAGCGGGCGACAATGCGCGTCAGATCCTCGACACTGTAGAACTCCAGACGCTGCACGATGCCGAAGCGGTCGCGCAGCGGCGAGGTCAGAAGCCCGGCGCGCGTGGTCGCGCCCACCAGCGTGAACGGCGGCAGGTCGAGCTTGATCGAGCGCGCGGACGGCCCTTCGCCGATCATGATGTCGAGTTGGAAGTCTTCCATTGCCGGGTAGAGCACTTCCTCGACCACCGGACTGAGGCGGTGGATCTCGTCGACGAACAGCACATCGTTGGGTTGCAGATTGGTCAGCAGCGCCGCGAGGTCGCCTGCGCGCTCCAGCACCGGCCCGGAGGTCTGGCGCAGGTTGACCTCCAGTTCGTTGGCGATGATGTGCGCAAGCGTGGTTTTGCCCAGTCCGGGCGGACCGAAAATCAGCGTGTGGTCGAGCGCCTCGCCACGCTGACGTGCGGCGGTGACGAAGATACGCATCTGCCGCAGCACGGCGGGCTGGCCGACATAGTCGTCCAGACGCTTTGGCCGGATCGCCCGATCGAACGCCTCATCCTCGCGCGTAGCGGCGGCACCAATCATTCTGCTGTCTGCATCCATGAGATCAGGCCAGGTTCTTCAGGATCTGGCGAATCAGTTCCTCAGTCGACAGTCCGGGGGTATTCACCTGCTTGAGCATACGGGACACCTCCGCGGGCTTGTAGCCCAGGGCCACCAGCGCACCGTAAGCCTCGCCCTCGGCCGAGGGCGCCGCCCCGCCCGCCGCGCCCGTCCCACCTGCGCCGGGTTGTGTCGCGATGCGATCGCGCATCTCCACCAGCAGCCGCTCGGCGGTCTTGCGACCCACGCCCGGCACCTTGGTCAGCAGCGCGACATCACCCTCCTGGATGCAGCGGGCGAAGGCCTGCACGGTGATGCCGGAGAGAATCGCAAGCGCGGTGCGCGAACCCACACCGCTGACCTTCAGCAGGCTGCGAAACAGCGCGCGCTCCGCCTCACTGGCAAACCCGTAAAGGATATGCGCATCCTCGCGTACCAGCAGGTGTGTCAGCAATGTGACTTCGCTGCCCACGCCCGGCAGTTCGTAGAGCGTGGACATCGGTGCCTCGACCTCGTAGCCCACGCCATTGACATCGAGCACCAGTCGGGGCGGCTGCTTGGCGACGAGGCGTCCGCGCAGAAAGCCGATCATCGCCGACGCCCCGAGCGAAGCTGCACCGGCACGCTGCGCATGTGTGCATGGCACAGCGCCACGGCCAGCGCGTCGGCTGCATCGGCGGCCGGTGCGCTACTCAGGTTCAACAGCACCTTCATCATGTGCTGCACCTGGTGCTTGTCCGCAGCCCCACTGCCAACCACCGCCTGCTTGATCTGTCTGGGGGCATACTCGAACACCTCGGCGCCGCCGCCGAATACCGCGCACAGCGCAGCACCTCTGGCCTGTCCCAGCTTCAACGCGCTGTCCACACTCTTGTTCACGAACACCCGTTCCACCGCCACTTCCTGCGGCGCATGCTCGGCGACGATGACGGTGAGCTGCTCGAAGATGCTGCGCAGTCGCTGCGGCAGCTCGCCTTCCCCGCTGCGGATATCTCCCCACGCCAGCGCACGCGTACCGCCCGGGCCATGCTCGATGACACCGTAGCCGGTGATACGGGAGCCGGGATCAACGCCCAGGATGCGGATCGCGCCCGTCACGACGATACCGCTGCGTGCCGGCTCAGGAAGCCAGCCGCACCAGAATCTCCTGCGCGATGTCAGCGTTGGAATAGACCTGCTGGACGTCGTCGAGATCCTCGAGCGCCTCGAGCAGGCGCATCATCGCCGCGGCATCGTCTTCGCCCAGAGAGACATGGGTGGACGCGCGCATCGTCACCTCTGCCTCCTCGGGCTCGAGCCCCGCGGCGGTCATCACGCTGCAGGCGGCATCGAAGTCATCAGGATCGGTCAGCACGTCGATCGAGCCATCGTCGTTGACGATGACATCCTCGGCCCCGGCCTCCAGGGCCTGGCCCATGATCCGATCCTCGTCACTGCCCGGCGGATAGACCAGCACACCCACACGATTGAACAGATAGCCCACCGAGCCATCGGCCCCAAGGTTGCCGCCGTACTTGGAGAACGCATGACGCACTTCCGCGACGGTACGATTGCGGTTGTCGGTCAGCGCATCGACCATCACGGCCACGCCGCCACCGGCATACCCTTCGTAGCGAATTTCCTCGTAGTCATCTCCATCCACATCACCCGAGCCGCGCTTGATCGCCCGTTCGATCTTGTCCTTGGGCAGACTCTGCGCCCGCGCCTTGTCCACCGCCAGGCGCAGCCTGGGGTTCGAATCAATCTCGCCGCCGCCCATTTTCGCAGCCACGGTGATCTCGCGGATCAGCTTCGTGAAAAGCTTGCCGCGCTTCTTGTCCTGGGCGCCCTTTCGGTGCTGGATGTTCGCCCATTTGCTGTGTCCGGCCATGGTGAACTCAGAAGTTGATACGCATGCCAATGTGGAAACCGGAGTCTATGTTGATGTCCGGCGCGTTCTTGAAGTTGGCATTGATCTGGCGCAGACCGATGTAGAGGGAGGCATCGCGCAGCACCTCGTAGCCGGCATAGGCGCCGAGCTCGCGATAACCGCTGGAACTGCCGAAGCTCAGAACATCCGGGGCGTACCAGGCATAGGCGCCGATCTGGAAGCGGTCAGCCTCCGGCAGGTTGAAGCGCACCGTACCGCCCAGCGGCACAGCCGACCCGCTGCGATTGCGCACGTCGGAGTCGAAGTACACGATGCGCCCGCCCAGTCCGGCCTCGATCGGCGGCTGACCGCCGGTGGCAAGCCCGAAAAGCTGGATACCCACGTGGCCGACATTGCCGCGGTCTTCGTTGTAGAGCCAGCCCGCATCAGCCTGGAGCTGACCGGTCAGACCCCAGCTACCACCCAGACGCGCCGCTTCGTTGCTGACGTTGATGTCGATTTCTGCAGCTCTGGCCTCGAAGGCCCCCTGCGACAGCACTACCAACACGAACACGGCGAAAAATCTCATCGGCGACTCCATTTATCGGGCCGTGGCGGCCCGCTTCGATGCCATTGCAAAGCGCGTATCATAGCGGCAATTGCCGTCACTGACACATTGCTCCATGGTTGTCGCCAGCGACTCCGACAGCGTCACCGCGATCATGCACGCAGCCCTCGCGCCTGCGCTCGCGACCGGCGACACGACCCAGCTTTTGCACGCGCTGGAAGCCCGCGAGGACACCCGCTGGCTGGCCGATCGTGCCTGTCGCATCGGAGAGACACTCGCCTCGCTCGGGTTGACGGACTCGTTGCACCCTGCCCTCGTGCTGTACGTGTGCCTGGACGCCCGGCTGTGTCAGCCCGCGCAGCTGCGTGGACGCTTCGATGACACGGCGGTGCGCCTGGCCGAGGAGCTCAGTCGCCTGGGCGATTTCGGCTTCGGCGACGAGTGGTCGGTCGACGATGGGCTGTCTGCCGGCCAGGCCGAAGCCCTGCGTCGCATGCTGCTCGCACTGGTCGCCGACGTGCGCCTGGTGCTCGTCAAGCTGGCCGATCAGCTCTGGCGCCTGCACGCCGCACGCCACGCAGATGTCGACACCCGTCGTCGCCTGGGTGCGGAGACGCGCGAGATCTACGCGCCGCTGGCCAACCGGCTGGGCGTCTGGCAGCTCAAGTGGCAGCTCGAGGACATGGCCTTCCGCTTTCTCGACCCGATCAACTACCGCGAGATCGCCGAGAAGCTGCACGCTCGGCGCAGTGAACGCGAAAGCTATATCGACGAGTTCATCGCACTGCTGTCGTCAGCGCTGACCGAAGCCGGGATCACGGCGGACATCACCGGACGACCCAAGCACATCTTCAGCATCTGGAAAAAGATGCAGGCAAAGCGCCTGCGCTTCGAGGAACTCTTCGACATCCGGGCGTTGCGCATCCTGGTCGATACACTGGGAGAGTGTTACGCCGCCCTGGGTGTGGTGCACAGCGTGTGCACACCCATCCCCGGTGAGTTTGACGACTACATCGCCACCCCGAAGGAAAACGGCTACCGGTCGCTGCACACGGCGGTACTTGGTCCGCAACGGCTTGCCGTGGAAGTGCAGATCCGCACGCACGAGATGCACGACGGCGCCGAACTCGGTGTGGCAGCACACTGGCGCTACAAGGAAGGCGCGGGTCAGAACATCGCCTTCGACCAGAAGATCGCGCGCCTGCGGCGACTGCTGGAGCCCGAACAACCCGACGAGAACAGCGCCGATTTCATCGACCGCTTCAAGGCCGAAATCTTCGAGGACAGGATTTTCGTGTTCAGCCCGCGCGGTGATGTGATCGAGCTGCCCGCCGGCGCCACGCCCCTGGACTTTGCCTACGCCGTGCACACCGAGGTCGGCCATCGCTGCCGCGGCGCCAAGGTCAGCGGACGCATGGTGCCGTTGACCCACCGACTGGACAGCGGCGATAGGGTGGAGATCCTGACAGCCCGCAACGGCACGCCCAGCCGTGACTGGCTTGTGCCCAAGCTGGGGTACCTGGCGTCGGGTCGCAGTCGCTCGAAAGTGCGCGCCTGGTTCCGCCTGCAGGACAAGGACCAGAACCAGCGCGATGGCCGCGCGACCATCGAGCGCGAGCTCGGCCGTCTGGATCTGCGCGAGTTTCCGGTGCAACGCCTTGCCGAGGCGATGGGCTACGAGGACATCGAAGCGCTCTCGCAGGCCGTCGGCGCGGGCGACGTCACCCATGGCGCGGTGGCGAGCGCGCTTGCGCGGGAATCCGGCAAGGATCGCCCCGTCACACCCTCCGCCCGGCGCAAGCCCCGCTCTGCGGCCGCAGCCCCCGGCGCGGTGACGCTGAGAGGCGTCGGTGATCTGATGAGCCACCTGGCGCATTGCTGTCGGCCCGTGCCGCCGGAAGATGTGCGGGGCTACATCACCGTGGGTCGCGGCCTGTCGGTCCACCGCAGCGATTGCAACAACCTTCAGGCGCTGGCCTCTCGCAATCCCGAGCGCGTTGTCGAGGTCGGCTGGGATCTCGACGCACCGCGGGGTCAGGACTACGTGGTGCAGGTGGATGTGGTGGCCGAAGACCGGCAGGGTCTGCTGCGGGACATCAGTTCGCTGCTGGCCGACGAGAAGGTCAGTATCCAGGGCACGCGCTCGCGCTCGGACAGTGCACAAGAGCGCGCGAATATCAGACTGGAGATTACCGTCGCCGGCATGGAGCAGCTGGACCGCCTGCTGCGGCGCCTGGAACAGGTGCCCAGCGTGATCAGCGCGCGGCGGGCGTGATGTCCGCGACCGCCCCCAAGCCCACCGCGCGCCTGGTCTGATGACGGTGGACTATCAGGCAATTCTCGAAGACATACGGGTTGACGTTCAGCCACTGCTCAAACAGGGCAAGGTGGCCGACTACATCCCGCCGCTGGCCGGACGCTCGCTGCTGCACTTCGGTATGAGTCTTCGCACAATCGATGGTGCGACCTTCAGCGTCGGTGAGGCCAGCGAGCGATTCTCGATCCAGAGCATCGCCAAGGTTTTCAACCTGACCCGCGCCATGCAACTGCACGGCGACAGAATCTGGAAGCGGGTCAACCGCGAGCCCTCCGGCGCTGGTTTCAATTCGCTGGGTCAGCTGGAGCGGGAAAACGGCATTCCCCGCAACCCGATGGTCAATGCAGGCGCGCTGGTGATCACGGACATGATCCTGAATCACGCTGACGCCGGGGAGGATCTCATTCTCGACCAGGTCCGCGCGCTGGCTGGGGACCCCACCATTGACTACGACCTGCTGGTCGCCGAGGCCGAGAACGACACCGGTCACCGCAACCGCGCAATGGCATGGCTGCTGAAGGCCTACAGGAACCTGGACAACCGGGTCGAACGGGTTCTTCAGGCGTACTTTCGCCTGTGTTCGCTGGCGATGAGTTGCGAAGAACTGGTGACCGCGTACCAGTACCTTGCGACAGGCGGCACGGCGGTGAACGGCGAAGTCATCGCCTCCGCGGAACAGGTCAAGCGTATCAACGCCATCATGCTCACCTGCGGTGTCTACGACGAGGCGGGCGACTTTGCGTTTCGTGTGGGGCTACCGACCAAGAGTGGGGTCGGTGGCGGTATCGTTGCGGTGCTGCCGGGAAAGTATGTTGCTGTGGTGTGGTCTCCGGGCTTGAGTCCGAAAGGGAATTCGCTGGCGGGAACGCGGGCACTGGAGTTGCTGACGACCCGGACGACGGGGTCTATCTTCTAGAAATCGTCAGCCCTTCCTTGGCGTACTTGGTAGTCTCACACCGTGGGAGCTGGTGCGCCGCCGCCTTCTGCGGGCTTTACCTTCGAA
>CAYLNP010000149.1:0-6478 GCA_964384925.1 uncultured Woeseiaceae bacterium | reverse complement strand
CATCAACCAGGTGCTGTTGCCGCTGGGACTTGGCCTCATTCTTTTCGCGATGGGGCTGACGCTGACCCTGGCGGATTTCCGCCGCGTGATCGAGGCACCCTGGGCGGTCGGTATCGGTCCGGCAGGACAGATCGTGCTGATGCCGATGCTGGGTCTTGCGTTCCTGTTCGCCTGGCCCCAGGCGCCCGTGATCGCCGTGGGCTTCATGCTCCTTCTGGCCTGCCCGGGCGGCGAGTAGCGCGGCTTTCGCCGCCGCGGCGCACTGCCGTGGCCATGGAGACCGGCCTGCAGAACGCCGCGCTGGCGATATTCATCGCGTTCAGTGTGCTTAACGAACCCGCGCTGATCGGCCCTGCGGCGGTGTACTCGATCTGGATGAACCTTGCCGCGCTGGGATTTGCATGGTGGATGAGCAGGCGCGCCTGAGCCACCCCATGCGGTTCATGCGGGCCTCGCTAGCGACCGCTTGCCGCCGTGACACGCTGTGAGCGTGAGCAGCAGCAAGACAGGGCACACGTTTCAAGTATAAGCGCGTTCAATCCGGCTTAGCCGCTCCAGAGCACCGCTGGAGATGGCGTCAATCAAACCACTCACAGAAGCGTGGGGCAGCTGCGCGGCGGCGCGTTCCAAAGCTGGGCGTGTATCCCTTACCAGCGTAGCGAAGATCGATTGGACCTCGTCGTGCGCAACACCTGCGGCGTTTGCACATTGCAGAAAATGGCGTGGCTTGATTTCGGCGATGGGATAGTGACGATTGTCACCCACTGCCATCGCGAGACGAAACTCCCTTCGCTGAAGCTGCCTGGCGGCGAAGTTCGGTTGCGTGGACATGATGTCGTATAGCGGCGTCATCCGGTAACGTCCGCCTGGGGTAAGGAATAGACTGAAGTTCTTCGCGTGACCATCAGGCGCGCCAATGAGCCAGAAGACGATCTGTGCCTTAAGGAAGGCGAGACGATTTTCCTCAGCGTAGTCACTGCCATTGAGCAGGTGGAGGCACTCCCGAATGCCTGGTCCACCATCACTGTTGTATTTTCGTGTTGATGGCACGGAGAGTGCTTGACAGAAGTCCTCTTGTGGCACGCGCAATAGCCTTCCGTCACGCGCGCGGATTCGATCAAAGCGCTCAACCGCCAGAACACGTACATCATCGAAGTCGACAATCTGACTTTTGGCCACATCCAAGCCGAGTTCTCGACAGAGCGTCATGCAAAAGTGCTCGTTCTCGACGCTGAAGGTCATGTCGAGCCCACTGGGCAGCTTGCCCAGCTCAGGCTTCAGTATATGTGTGGTAGCTGTTGTGCCTTTAGGCAAACACCACCCGTTCTCCCAGAGCAGCGCGGTTTTTTCCTGAGCACCTGCAATGGAGATGCGCAGTTCGCGCTCGCCATCGGGATGTATGCCCAAAGGCGCTGTGGCCAGATTGCGGATGATGTCGGCTACGTCGCCGTCACCAAGCGGCGTGCACTCAGGGACCCCGGGCGGGGAAATGTCTGCGCCCTCAGGGACAAATTGCAAAGCTCCGACACAATCGCGACCAATCCTGTTGAGCAGGCTAAAAGCATCTGTTCCTTCAGCGCCGACCGTTTCGGCGACTTTGCGCCGGATCTGGTCATTGTCGGGAAGAAGGTTATCAAAGAAGGCAGCAACTGCAGCGCCGGAATAGCGCGCCTCGCGTAACGGAAGGGAAAGCGACACCGCAATTGCGCGTTGCGCATCAGAGAGCCAATCCTGTGCGTAGACGAAGGAGATGGCGCCGTTGGCAGCGCGATCGAGCATGCCAACAAGCCGCCCGTTCAGGGCGACCGAAAGGCGAGCGCTTCTGCGCGCTCGCGCCACTAGAAGATATCCTCAATATCGCTGTGTGAACCTTTGGTGCGGTGCTGGACAACGACTTCAAGGTCGAGCGCGCGCAGCAGGTCCATGATCGTATTCAGCTTGACGGTTTCGAGGCCGTTCTCTACCTGCGAGACGGTGCTCTGCCGGAGTCCTGCCCGCTTGGCTAATTCGGTCTGGGTGAGGGCGCGTTCGTGCCGGAAGCGCCGCAAGGTAATGCCCAACTGCTTCGGTGATCTAACGAGTGCCGCCATGATCTGATTCCTGCTCGGTTTCGGCATTATGCGTTGTGGCGTATAGTTTTTCAATATCTATTGTAGCGAATAAATTAACCTTATCTTCTACAGCGTATAGGAGGAGAAATTAGTCGTCTAGTAAGCCCTGCCAACGGTTCCGCACCTCCCCGCGGCCCGACTCAGGCATTCAACCAGCGCGAAGGTGGAAAGCCCGAAGGCCCTCCGGTGTCCCATGATTCTTCGGCGGAGGCTGTTTTCGACTGAGTGCTTGTGTAGGCCAGGAAAGGGCCTACACCGGTATTGCACCGGTCATGAATCTCCACGCTTGCCCCTTGTAAGTGCCGCACATAGTGGATCATTAATTTCGTGAGCAGAGTTTTCAAAACTCGCGCACTCACTCGTTGGATGCGGAAAGCAGGCGTGACAGACGCCACCCGGTCAGGGCAAGCGCGGAGGCGCCAGAACACTCGTCGTCACGAAAAAGGCCGGGCGTTGGTTCTTCATGTACGGCTTCAACAAGATCGCCCTGGCGGCCGGTGAGATTGTGGAGGTAAATGATGGCGACGACAAAGCGTGATAGCAGAATAATCAAGGAGGTGCTGGAGACGGCGCGTGGGCTGCAAGGCGCAGGCTTGATCACCAAGCGTCGCATGGGCGAGTTCGAGGCGCTGAGCCATCTCGAGGTTGAGGATATGCCGCCGCACAAGATCAAGGCGCTGCGTGAGCAGGCCCGCGTGAGCCAGGCGGTATTTGCCGCCGTGCTGAACACGAGCCTCTCGACGGTGCAGAAGTGGGAAGTGGGTGACAAGAAGCCGAGCGGCCCGTCTCTGAAGCTTCTGAATCTGATCGACCGGAAAGGACTGGAAGCGGTTATTTGATCGCATAGATGCTGGACCTCCCCACTAAAAAGCGATGATTTAGCTTTGCGCGATCGGGGGATTCGACCCCGTCTCCACGGACGGTTTGGAGAAGGCGTTGGACTTCCCCTGGTGCCGTCGTTGTTCGCGAAATGCGTGCTCGGCTTCTTTACTCAGCAGTCTGGCGAATGAACTCCACCAGCTCAGTAACGAGTACCTCGGAGACGTAGTTTGCCGGCACGCGCCTGCCGGCCCGCGGACCCGACGGAACGACCACCCACGGCCTCAACTCGCGGTCCATCTCGATGACAGCGAGCCGGGCACTCGGACGTGCGCCCAGCAGCCCCTCCGTCTCGGCCCCAGGCCGCCCAGGCTCTCTGGCCGACTGCACAATCTGGACCGGAACACTGACCGAGGCGAGCTCGAGCAGCGGCGAGATTCCGATCATCGAGATCAGATAGGGCTGCGATTCAGGTCGGAAGAGCTCACCGGTGACCTCCACCACCTCGTCCGGCACGGACGGGACCAATTGGCCGGCTTCCAGCGACATCAGCACCTGTTCCCCCAGGTCACTGGTCGGCGCCGGCAGGTGGTCGAAGAAGGCCTGCCGGACCATTTCGCCAAAGGAAAGGGCGCGTGCATTGATCGTCGCCAGTGCGTCGGCATCACCGAGCGCTGCTGCACGAATGCCTACGAGCGCGCCGTCCGCATGAGCGATGACGATGCGATGCGCGAGCCTTCTGTCCGCCCGGAGCATTTCCAGCCACGCGAGAGCATCGTCGACGTGTTCACCAAACTCCTTCGCAGGCTGGGCCACCGCACTTTCGCCGATCGCGCGCAGGTCATAACGCAGCACGGCGACGCCCTCGAGCGCCATCGCCTCGGCGAGCCGGCGCAGCGCCGGATAGGCGCGGGTCCCCACGACGGCACCGCCGTGGTCCTGAGTGCCACCCGATACGATCAGGGCGACAGGAACGCGATCGCAGCTTAGGGCGATCTGCTCGGAGATCTGAACGTCCGCTTGCTCCTGACATGATCGAGACGGCAAGACCAGTGTGCCACGCAGAGCACCGGTCGGCGTCGAGAGCTTGACGGGCTCGGCGACGAAAGCGGGAGCCTGTGCCGGGGCGGGCACGAACAGTGCGGACCCATCCTCACCGCCGCCGACAGGATATGCGACCGCCAGGATAACCGAGATGAGTCCGGCCAAGCTCACAGCGCGCATTGCGCGGACGGGATCAATCGATCGCGCCCTCCGCCGCCGCTTGCAGCCACAAGGCCGTATCGGTGAAAAGTGTATCTCATGGGCGACATATAGCAAGCTCCACGATGAGTCCGGATTCGCGCGGGCGCTGGTTGAGCTGCAGGGCGACATTCGATAAGCAGCCTACACGCCTGGCAGTTTCCCCGCCGGCCGCAAGTTTCGCGACAGAATCGACTGCTAGCGTGGAGTTCATTGACGATCAACCGTTCGAGGAATCCGCCATGCTGCATCGCGTCATGCCGCTCTCGATATCCGTCTCGCTTCCGGCGCATGCCCAAGCCCAACAGGGGAGGGCCTATGCCGATATCGCCGTAGAGCATTGCTTCGATCACGTGCCGGAAGGTGTGAGCTCAACGAGCAGAATGGCATGAACAAGGCGCACATGAAACGGATCGTTAGCGGCTTCGCAGGGGTACTGCTCATCTGCGCATCATCTGCTGCTGCGATGGCGCAAAGCGCAGAGGGTGGGATGCGCATTGCAGTCGTCAGTGTGGAGGCAAGGCGAGCTCTCGAGGGCGTGACTGTGACCGTGACCGACCGCGACGGCAACGTCATTACCCGTCGCACGCAGGCCGACGGAACTGTCGAACTGAGTGATCTTGAGGCGGGGCTCTATGCCGTCACCGCCGATGGCACTGGCCTGGTGACAGCCAGGGAACCCAGCGTACGTGTAGTCCGCCGCAGGGTGACTCCGCTGAACATCGAGATGCTCCCCCGCACCGAGGCGCTCGAGGAAATCGTCGTGCTGGCCCGCGCGCAAACGGCCGATCCGTATGGGGCGGCGAGCAGCTTCCTGCTGAACAGAGAGGAGCTGCGCAGTGCCGTTGGCTCAGGCAGTGACGTCATGCGAGCGCTTGACGGTATACCGGGGCTGATATCCGACGGCGAATTCGCCAGCTTCTCCGTGCGCGGCCGTGGCCCCCGCGACAACCTGATTCTGATTGATGGTGTGCCCTTTGACCGAGTGATTCACTTCGACCAGACACTCGGCGAGGAGGAGGACATTGGTGGCGGTGGTCGCTTCTCAATCTTCGCGCCGAGTTCCATTGAACGTGCGGAATTCTCGCCCGGCGGCTGGAGCGCTGCGTATGGAGGGCGCTCGGGTTCCCTGCTGAAGCTGGATGTCGCTGGCGGCAGCCCGACGCCCACCGCCAGTCTGCGAGTGGATATCGCAGGGCTCGAACTCAGCTACGAGGGACCAAGCGGCATCCATAAGGATACGACCGCGTTTTTCACAGCGCGCCAGTTCGATTTCGGCCGCGTCTTCGACATCATCGATGAGAAGGACATTGGCCAACCTGAACTGACCGATATCGTCCTCAAGACGGTGACTTCCCTGGATCCAGACAACACGATCGAGTTCCTCGGCATTTATGCGCCGGAGAAATACACGCGGGATCTCGACAACGTGCTTGCGTCTCCGGACTTCGAGGACGTGTCGCTGATCGACACCGAGCAGGACCTGTACCTGACGGCGCTGACCTGGCGCCGCCTGGTCGGAGCGAGCGGTGAATGGACGAATCGACTTTATCTGCGCGCGAACGACAAGTTCACATCGGAAGGCGAGGCCTATCCGGATCTTGTGCCGGAGGGTACGCCGGCCGCGGACATCCCGGTGCGCGAGCGCTTGATCACCGTCACCGAGAAGGAAACCGAAATCGGCTGGCACAGCGACTATGTGGCTCGCAACCGTTTCGGCCAGGGATCGGCCGGGCTGCGTGTCTGGCAGACCGACGTTGATTATTCGGCTGTGCTCAGAGAAGAATGGGATCGATTCGTCTTTCGCACGACTGACCCGCGTCCACCCGGCCAGCAATACATTACGTTGACACCCGATGACATCAACTCGGTGTATGAGGCGAAGGAGACCAGCTATGCCGCCTACGGCGAGCAGGTGTTCGAGTTCGCTCACTGGGATCTCAGAGCAGGGCTTCGTTATGATCGCGATGGCTTTTCGGACGAATCGCTCGTCTCCCCGCGGCTTGCGGCGAACTGGCGCCCCACGCCGGGCACGCGCGTGTCGGCAACCGCGGGCGTGTTTTATCAGTCCCCGCGCTTTCTGGTCCGCGCGGCCAATCCCGAGAACTTCGCTATCGAAAATGAGCGAATCACTCACGTAAGTGTCGGCTTCGAGCGGCACTTCGGCCCGGACTGGTCGCTGCTCGTCGAGCCATACTATCAATGGCTGGATAAGCTCGTCGTCGAGCAGGAACGCACCAGTGGTCGGGTCACCAACGACGGAGAGGGCACGAATCTCGGCCTCGATGTCGTTCTGTCACGGCGCT
>CAYLNP010000148.1:319-6496 GCA_964384925.1 uncultured Woeseiaceae bacterium | reverse complement strand
CTTCGGTGACAGGCTCGCCCAGGTAGTCCTCGGCGGTCTTCTTCATTTTCATGAGCACACGCGCGGAAATCTCCGGCGGCGCCATCTTCTTGTCGTTGACCTGCACCCACGCATCGCCGTTGTCGGCCTTGATCAGCTTGTAGGGCACCATGTCGATGTCCTTCTGCACGATCTTGTCCTCGAAGCGCCGGCCGATCAGCCGCTTGATCGCGAACAGGGTGTTGTGCGGATTGGTCACGGCCTGGCGCTTGGCGGGCTGGCCGACCAGCACCTCGCCGTCCTTCGTGAAGGCGATGATCGAGGGGGTCGTGCGATCGCCCTCGCTGTTCTCGATGACCTTGGGCTTGCCGCCGTCCATGATGGCCACGCAGGAGTTCGTCGTGCCCAGGTCGATGCCTATGATGCGTCCCATGATGTCTCTCCGTGTCTGCCGCAGCGCGCAAGCCCTGCGGAAAATAAATCGATCCGATACCCGCTAGATGGGGGAGCCGGCAGAAATTTCAAGGCCGCGGCGCGAGGCAGACCTGCTTAGTGCCCTGCGTCCGACGACTCCGCGGCCACCACGACCCGCGCCGGGCGCAGCACGCGCCCGTGCAGCAGATAGCCGGTCTGTACCACGACAAGGACCGACCCGGGCTCGGCCTGCGGATCAGGCACCATGCTCATGGCCTCGTGAAATTCGGGATCGAAGCGCTCGCCCAGTGGCGCAACCGGTGTGACGCCGGCCTTTTCAAGAGCCGCACTGAGCAGCTTCAGCGTGGCCTCCTGTCCCTCGAGCAGGGCCCCACCGGCGCCTTCACGACGCGCCGCCTCCAGACCAAGCTCCAGGCTGTCCATGACACTGAGCAGTTCGCCGGCAAGTTTCTCAGCACCGAAGCGACGCGCGTGGTCGACCTCGCGGGCGGCACGCTTGCGCAGATTGTCGAGCTCGGCGGCCGTGCGCAGCATCTGCTCGCGGTGCTCCTGCGCCTGGGCCCGGGCCTCGGCCAGCGCCTCGCGCAGCTGCTCGACACCCTCGTCGTCGCCAGCGCCGTGGTCCCGGGCCGAGCCGTGTCCGGCCGCGATGCCCGCGTGCTGATCCTTGCTCAGGACCTGGGTCTCGGCATAGTCATCCACCCCCTGAGGCCCCTGTGGCTGCTTCGACTCCGTCATGCGTCCTCCAGACACGTGCCAGCGCCGGCAAGGGGTGCCAGCGCGTTGATTGCGCTCCTGAACGTCGACGTGGGGGCGAGACCCGTCGTTTCAAGGGCACCCGGCGTCTGCCTGCGTAGAGCGGCGTCAGCCTCGCACCGGGCCTGCTAGTTGCGCGGCTTCAGGCTCAGTCCCAGCAGCCGGGCCGTGACATCGACGATCGGGATGATGCGGTCATAGGCCATGCGGGTCGGCCCGATCACCCCCAGCACGCCGACCACATCGTCATCCAGCGAATAGGGGGAAGTCACAACGCTGCAGTCGTCGAGCACGCTGTAGCCTGACTCCTTGCCGATGAACAGCTGCACGCCCTCGGCAGACAGGCAGCGATCGAGGATGTGCAGCAGATCACGCTGGCGCGAAAACGCATCGAAGAGCCGGCGCAGCTTGTCGACATCCGAGAGTTCGCGAAACTCCATCAGATTGGTCTGGCCGGCCATGATGTACTCCGCGCGCGGCCGCGCAGGTTCCTCGAAGGCCATGCGGGCAATCTCGATGGCATCGAGCATCAGCTGATTGACGCTCTCGCGGGTGCGCTGAAGTTCATCGAGCAGCTGCTTGCGCACGGTGCCAAGGTCCCTGCCGGCAAACTTGTCGTTCAGGTAGTTTGCCGCCGCCTTGAGCTCCTCGGCGGAGAACGGGCGGTCGAGGTGCAGGATGCGGTTCTGCACCTCACGGTCGTTGACCACCAGGATGGCCAGCACGCGGCGATCCGACAGGGCCATGAATTCGATCTGGCGAAGGGCCGCCTGCGGTTGCTTGGGCACCGTGACCACGCCGGCCAGACGGGTGATCTTGGAGAGCATGTTGGAGGCCTGCTCCAGCAGCACCTCCGGATCGTCGGCGTACTGGCGCAGTTCCTGCTCGATACTGCGGATCTCGCGTGCATCCGGCGGCTGCAGCTTCAGCAGCGTGTCGACGAAGAACCTGTAGCCCAGGTCCGTAGGCACGCGGCCCGCGGAGGTATGCGGTGCGGCGATGAAGCCGAGTTCCTCCAGATCGGACATCACATTGCGGATACTGGCCGGCGAGAGATCCAGCCCCGTACCCCGGGACAGCGTGCGGGACCCCACGGGTTCGCCGTCGCGGATATACTTCTCGACGAGGACGCGCAGCACGTGCTGGGCACGCTCGGAGGGCAGATCCGGATAGGTGGTGCCCTGCATTGCTCGACTCCGTGTATTAAGTTCCTGAAAAAGCTTGAACTAATTAATCCGACAACCGCACTGAAATGAAGCTAGCAATCGCTGCCCCCGAGTGTCAAGAATGCCTGAAAACGCTGCGCCACGGCGAACCGCGAGCATGACCTCACCTGCCTTCCGCACCATTGGCCTTGTCGGCCGCTTCCACGACGCCCAGGTGCTGGAACCGGCCAGCGCCGTGCTGGCGCAGCTCCAGCGCGACGGCCGGCGTGTGCTGGTGGCGCGCGAAGACGACGTCCCGGCGGCGCTCGGCGCGGCCGAACAGGTCGCGGAGTCCGAGCTTGCCGAGGCCAGCGACCTGATCATCGCCGTCGGCGGCGATGGCACCATGCTCTATGCCCTGCGCGTTGTCGCCCACCATGGCGTGCCGTTGATCGGCATCAACCGTGGTCGCCTGGGTTTTCTGACCGACATCTCTCCCGAAGACATGGCCGGCCATCTCGAGGCCATTCTCGCGGGTCGCTACCTCGCCGAGCCCAGGCTGCTGCTCAAAGCCAGCATCACCACTGCGGACGGTCGCCAGATCGGCCCCGCGCTCGCGCTCAACGAAGTGGTGCTGACCAAGCACCTCACCGGCCACATGCTCGACGTTGTCACCTGGATCAACGGCACCTACCTCAACACCCACGGCGGCGACGGCCTGATCGTTGCCACACCCACCGGCTCCACCGCCTATGCGCTGTCGTGCGGCGGGCCGATCATGCAGCCCGACGTCGATGCGCTGCTGATGGTGCCGATCTGCCCGCACACGCTGAGTGACCGGCCGCTGGTGCTGCCCGCCAGCAGCCGGATCGAGACCTGTATCGAACAGCGACTGGACACCCGCGCGCAGGTGATCTGCGACGGCGAACTGCTGGGCGATCTCAACGCCGGCGATCGCCTGTATGTACGCGCCGCCGACGAGAAGGCCACGCTGCTGCACCCGCAGGATCACAACTTCTACGAAATCCTGCGCTCGAAGCTGCACTGGGGCCACGACGGTCGCTGGCGGCGCAGCTGAGATCGCGCCGCGCCTCGATGCTCACCCACATCCACATCCGCAATTTCGCCATCATCGATGAAGTGGAACTCGAGCTTGGCGACGGGCTTACCGTGCTTACCGGCGAGACCGGTGCCGGCAAATCCATCATCGTGGACGCACTGGGCCTGGTACTGGGTGATCGCGCCGATGCCGGTGCGGTGCGACACGGAGAGGCCCGCGCGGAGATCACGCTGGGTATCGATGTGCGTGGCCTGCCGAGGGTGCGTGCCTGGCTGGCCGAGCAGATGATCGACGAAGACGACGAATGCCTGGTCCGGCGCGTGATCAGCGCCGAGGGCCGCTCGCGCGCCTTCATCAACGACCAGCAGGTGCCACTGACCAGCCTGCGCACCTTTGGCGAGCAGATCGTCGACATCCATGGGCAGCATGAGCATCAGTCGCTGATGAAGCCGGGGGTGCAGCGCCGTCTGCTGGACCACCATGGCGGGCTTGAGGGGCTGGCCGGTCAGACGGTCGAGGCCCACGGCCTGTGGCTGGCGGCCCGCGAGGCGCTGTCCACTGCCAGCGACTCGGTCGAGGAGCGCGCAGCGCGCCTTGATCTGCTGCGCTACCAGCTGAGCGAGCTCACGGCGCTTGATCTGAAGTCCGGCGAGGTCGAAGCGCTCGAGGCCGAACATCTGCGGCTGAGCCACGGCGAGCGCCTGGTCGGGGGTGCGCTGGGGGCGCTGGAAGCCCTCTATGAAGACGAGGCCAGCGCCCATCAGATCATCGCCAGGCAACTGCGTACACTCGACGCGCTGGTCGACCTCGACCCCGCACTGGCGCCTGCGCGGGATCTGTTGCGCGACGCGGAGATCCAGCTCAGCGAGGCCGCCGAACAGTTGCGTCGCTATGGCGATGAGGTGGAGAACGATCCGCAGCGCGCGCAGTGGGTCGAGCACAGGCTCAGCAGTGTGCGTGAACTTGCGCGCAAGCACCGCATTGCGGAGGACGCGCTGCACGAACTCCAATCGCAGCTCGCCCGCGAGCTTGAAGCACTCGACGGTCTCGAGGCGCAGCTCGAGCAGCTCGGGCACGCCGAGTCCCGCAGCAGGAAAGCCTATTTCGAGCTCGCCGAGAAACTCTCTGCGGGCAGAGAGAAGGCGGCAACCTCATTCGCCGAACAGGTCACGACCCTGATGCAGACGCTCGGCATGCCCGGCGGCCGACTCGACGTGGTGCTCACGCGCCTGCCGCACGAGCGTGCGCGACCCAGCGGCATCGATCAGGTGGAACTGCAGGTGGCGGCCAATCCGGGGCAGCCGCCACGCGCGCTGACCAAGGTGGCTTCGGGGGGAGAGCTCTCGCGGATCTCCCTGGCCATCCAGGTGATCGCAGCCGACGCGGGCAGCACGCCGTGCATGGTGTTCGACGAGGTGGATGCCGGCATTGGCGGTGGCGTGGCCGAGATCGTGGGGCGCAAGCTTCGCGAACTGGGCGAACGTCGCCAGGTGCTGTGCGTCACCCACGTTCCTCAGGTGGCAAGCCAGGGGCATCGGCATATGCGCGTGAGCAAGCTCACCGATGCGAGCACCACCCGTACGCTCATCGATGCGCTGGAAGTCGATCAGAAAGTGGAGGAACTGGCGCGCATGCTGGGGGGGATCGAGATCACCGAGCGCACGCGCGCGCACGCCGCCGAGATGCTGGCGCGCGCCGAGGCGCGCTAGCGGGCCTTGTCCTTGCGTCGCACGTAGAGCACCAGGCTGTGGTCCTGCAGCTCATAGCCATGGCGTGCGGCGATTTCCTCCTGCAGCGCCTCGATGCGCTCGTCGTAGAACTCCACAACGTCGCCGCTGTCCACACACACCATGTGGTCATGGTGTTTGCCATCGTCGAGTTCGAACACGGAACTGCCGCCCTCGAACTGGTTGCGGGCCACCAGCCCGGCGCTTTCGAACTGCGTAAGTACGCGATACACCGTGGCCAGGCCGATATCCTCGCCGGTATCGATCAGTGCCTTGTAGATGTCTTCAGCACTCATGTGGCGATCGGTGTTGTCGCGCAGGATCTCGAGGATCTTCAGGCGCGGCAAAGTGACCTTCAGGCCGGCTTGACGAAGATCTTTGGTGTCCAAGGCTGCCACCTGTCCGGTTTAAATCAGCTATCATTCGCGACGATTTCATTATGGACTATTCTGGTCCTGTTGGACCAGTAGGAAAGACCATGACCCACGCCAACACTCGCATCCCTCACGCCTGGTGGCTCGCAGGACTCGCAACCGTGCTGCTCTCGGCGTGCGTCCACCGCATCGATATCCAGCAGGGGAACCTGCTCGATGAGGAGGATGTCGAGCAGGTCGAGGTCGGCATGACCCGAAGCCAGGTGCGATTCCTGCTCGGCACCCCGGTGGTGCGCGACAGCTTCCAGGCTGATCGCTGGGATTACGTGTACTACCTCAGACGTGGGCGATCAGGGGATGTCGAACAGGACTGGATCATCGTGCGCTTCGACGGCGACACGGTCAGCGCGATAGAACGCGATGTGGCGCTGGAGCCGCGGCGCGCGGGCCTGTTCGACTTCTAACCCGCGCCTCACCGCGCTACCCGCCTTCAGTCTTTCAGCGCGTCGCGCATCGTGCGCCGCTGGCGCGCCAGTGCACGGCGTGCTTCGCGCGGGTCGATCAGCAGCGGCCGATAGATCTCGACGCGGTCGCCGTCGCGCAGTTCATGGTCGTGCGCCACCACCGCACCGAACACGCCCAGCGTGACCCGATCGGGATCGATGTCGGGGTGATGCTGCAACAGCCCGGACGCCGCGAGC
>CAYLNP010000148.1:0-309 GCA_964384925.1 uncultured Woeseiaceae bacterium | reverse complement strand
GCGAGCGCCTGTCGCGCGGTGGCCGGCGCCGGCAGCGAAATTTCCAACAGCCATTGACGCTCGGGCAAGGCGTAGGCCACCTCCACGCGAAGCCAACCCGCTTCAGTCCGGTCCATACACCTGGTCGGCGCGCTGGCTGAAAGCATCGACGAGTGAGTGCGAGATTTTTTCAAATGCCGGCGACAGCGCCATCGAGAACAGCGCGTTGGCGACCTCGAAGCTCAGGTCCAGGTGCACCTTGCACGCAGCTTCGCTCAGGGCCTCGAAGCGCCAATGGCCTTCCAGGTGCCGGAACGGCCCGTCGACAAG
>CAYLNP010000147.1:5663-6513 GCA_964384925.1 uncultured Woeseiaceae bacterium | reverse complement strand
GCCCGGCCACTCGAAGATCCGGTGGGTGTAGTCCCAGTACTCCTCCAGCGTCTCGCCCTTGATGGCGAACACCGGGGTACCGGCTTCGGCGATCGCGGCGGCCGCGTGATCCTGGGTCGAGTAGATGTTGCACGATGCCCAGCGCACGTCGGCGCCAAGGGCCTGCAGGGACTCGATCAGTACCGCGGTCTGGATGGTCATGTGCAGCGAGCCTGCAATGCGCGCACCTGCCAGCGGTTTCTCCGCACCGAACTCCTCGCGCACCGCCATCAGGCCGGGCATCTCAGTCTCGGCAATGGCGATCTCGCGACGGCCCCAGCCGGCGAGGCTGAGATCGGCGACGTGATGATCAGGCTGGCCACGCTTTTCAACGACAGCATTCATGGATTGACTCCTGTGGTCTTAAGCGAGCGCGGTTGTAACTAGGGTGTCAGCCATCGAGCCTGGCGGGATCCTTCCCGTTGCAACGCTCCTCGGCGGCTGTTGAAAATCGATTCGGTACTCAGGCGGTGGCGGCCACCTTCAGACCCGCAGCATCCGCCAGGGCGGCAGCCCGGTCTGTGCGTTCCCAGTGAAAACCCGGTTCGCTGCGACCGAAGTGCCCGTAGGCGGCGGTGGGCAGGTAAATGGGCTTGATCAGGTCGAGCATCTGCAGGATGCCATAGGGTGTCAGATCGAAGTGCGCGCGCACCAGCGCCTCGATGCGCTCGTCGGACACCTGACCGGTGCCGAATGTGTCGATCGATACGGAGGTCGGTTCAGCCACGCCGATGGCGTAGGACACCTGGATCTCGCAGCGCTCGGCCAGCCCGGCGGCGACGATGTTCTTGGCGACATAGCGCGCCTCATA
>CAYLNP010000147.1:0-5653 GCA_964384925.1 uncultured Woeseiaceae bacterium | reverse complement strand
CGCCGAGCGATCCACCTTCGAGGGGTCCTTGCCGGAGAAGGCACCGCCGCCGTGCCGGGCCATGCCGCCGTAGGTGTCGACGATGATCTTGCGTCCCGTCAGACCGCAGTCACCCATCGGCCCGCCGATGACGAAAGAACCGGTTGGGTTGATGTGATAGCGGGTGTCCTTGTTCAGCCATTCGGTCGGCAGCACGGGCTTGATGATGGTCTCCATCACCGCCTCTTGCAGATCGGCCTGCGACACTTCCGGTGCATGCTGGGTCGAGAGTACGACCGCATCCAGCCCCGCTGCCACGCCGTCGATGTAACGGAACGTGACCTGACTCTTCGCATCCGGGCGCAGCCATGGCAGTTCGCCGGACTTGCGCACCTGCGCCTGGCGCTTGACCAGCCGGTGGGCATAGGTGATGGGGGCGGGCATCAGCACGTCGGTCTCGCGCGAGGCGTAGCCGAACATCAGGCCCTGGTCGCCGGCCCCCTGCTCGCGCGGATCACCGCGGTCAACGCCCTGATTGATGTTCGGCGACTGCTTGCCGATGGCATTGAGCACCGCGCATGACGCCCCGTCGAAGCCCTTCTCCGAACTGTCGTAACCGATGTCCAGGATCACCCGGCGCACCAGATCTTCCAGATCGACCCATGCTGAGGTCGTGATCTCGCCGGCGATCACCACCATGCCGGTCTTGATCAGTGTCTCGCAGGCCACGCGGGCGTGCGAATCCTCGCGCATGATGGCATCGAGCACGGCGTCGGAAATCTGGTCGGCCATCTTGTCGGGATGACCCTCGGAGACGGATTCGGAGGTAAACAGGTATTTGCGGCTCATCGGCATCCCCGAGGCTTGGAATAAGGTGGCTGAAAGTGAATATAAAGAAAAGTTGATATCCGCGCATCATACCAGTTCTGGCGACTTTGGCCACTGTCCATTGCGGCACCCGCGCCGGGCGCCAAGTTGCGACCGCACTGCGGCATCTGCCAGAATTCACGCCCCGACGCGGCTTCCGACCTGAATCCGCGGCATCGCGCTCGCACTTCCGCTGGTGGACCCATGGCCGACAAGAACTCCGCAGACCGCGACACGCCGCGGCCTGAGCGCCGCACGCTCGCCAACGCCATCCGATTCCTGAGCGCCGATGCCGTGCAGCGCGCCAATTCGGGGCATCCGGGCATGCCGATGGGCATGGCGGACCTGGCCGAGGTGCTGTGGAACGATTTCCTGAGCCACAACCCGGGCAACCCGCGCTGGGTCGACCGCGATCGCTTTGTGCTGTCCAACGGTCACGGCTCCATGCTGCTGTACTCGCTGCTGCACCTGAGCGGCTACCCGCTGACGCTGGAGGAGCTGAAGAATTTCCGCCAGTTCGGCGCGAAGACCGCCGGTCATCCGGAGGTCGACCAGGCGATCGGCATCGAGACCACCACCGGTCCGCTGGGGCAGGGCATCAGCAACGCCGTGGGCATGGCCCTGGCCGAGCGCGTGCTGGCGGCGACGTTCAATCGACCTGGCTACGACATCGTCGATCATTACACCTATGTGCTGCTCGGCGACGGCTGCCTGATGGAGGGGATCTCGCACGAGGCGTGCTCGCTGGCCGGCACGCTCAGGCTCGGTCGCCTCATCTGTCTGTACGACGACAACGGCATCTCCATCGATGGCGAGGTCGAAGGCTGGTTCACCGACGACACACCGGCGCGCTTCGAGGCCTACGGCTGGCAGGTGATCCGTGACGTCGACGGGCATGACCCGCAGGCCGTGCATGCAGCCCTGACCCAGGCGCGTGCCGACGAGGGCCGGCCGACACTGATTTGCTGCCGGACCGTGATCGGATACGGGGCGCCCAACAAGCAGGGCACGGAGGCCACGCATGGCGCGCCACTCGGCGATGACGAGATCGACGCCGCACGCAAGGCCATGGACTGGCCCTACGCAGCCTTCGAAGTGCCGCAGGCGTGCTACGCCGGCTGGGATGCGCGCGAGGCGGGTGCCGCGCGCGAACAGGCCTGGCAGGAGCGTTTCGACGGCTATGCTGCCGCCCATCCCGAGCTCGCCGCCGAGTTCAACCGTCGCATGGCCGGTGAGCTGCCGGCGCAGTGGGCGGAGATCGCCACCAGCGCGCTGGCCCATGCCAATCAAAAGGGCGAGAGTATCGCGACGCGCAAGGCCTCTCAGCAGGCGCTCGATGTGCTGGCCCCGGCGCTTGCGGAACTGATCGGCGGCTCGGCCGATCTGGCCGGCTCGAATCTGACCATCCACAAGAGTTCGCGGCCGATTTCCGCCGGCGATTTCGCGGGCAACTACGTCTACTTCGGCGTGCGCGAGTTCGGCATGACCGCCATCTGCAACGGCATCGCGCTGCATGGGGGCCTGATTCCCTACAGCGCAACCTTCCTGACCTTCTCCGATTATTCGCGCAACGCACTGCGGATGGCGGCGCTGATGCGCATCCGCCAGGTGATGGTGTTCACGCATGATTCGATCGGTCTGGGCGAAGACGGCCCCACGCACCAGCCGGTCGAGCACCTGGCAAGTCTGAGACTGATGCCCAATCTCACCGTGTGGCGGCCCTGTGATGCCGTCGAATCAATGGCTGCGTGGATCGATGCGATCGAACGCAGTGACGGTCCCAGCGCGCTGGTCTTCACCCGGCAGGGGGTGCCCCACCAGCCGCGCAGCCACGCGCAGATGGCCGACATCCGCCGTGGCGGGTATGTGCTGCGTGATGGCGAGGCTGCGGCACGGCTGGTCATCATCGCTACCGGCTCCGAGGTCGGGCTGGCCGTGGCGGCCGCCGAGCGACTGGGCGAACAGGGTGTCGCGGTGCGCGTGGTGTCCATGCCCTGCAACCAGCTGTTCGATCGCAGTCCGGCGGCCTATCGCGAGCAGGTGCTGCCTGCCGGGGTGCCGCGTCTGGTGCTTGAGGCGGGCGTCACGGAATACTGGCGTCGCTACGTCGGCGACACCGGCGATGTCATCGGTGTGGATCGCTACGGTGAGTCCGCGCCGGCCAAGGTTCTGTTCGAGCATTTCGGACTGACGGTGGATAATGTTGTCGCGCGGGCAGCCCGTCTGCTGACCTGACCTGACACGCGGGCATTCAAGTGGGAGAAGCAACATGGCAGTGAAAGTCGCGATCAACGGCTACGGCCGTATCGGCCGCAACATCCTTCGCGCGCTCTACGAAAGTGACAACAGGGGCGAGCTGAGCATCGTCGCCATCAATGATCTGGGCGATGCGAACACCAATGCGCACCTCACCCGCTACGACACCGCGCATGGCAAGTTCCCGGCCGATGTCAGCGTCGATGGTGATCACATGATCGTCAATGGCGATCGCATACGCGTGCTGGCGGAGCGGGATCCCGCGAAGCTGCCGTGGGGTGAGCTGGGTGTGGACATCGTGCTGGAGTGCACCGGCTTTTTCGCCAGCCGCGAGAAGGCCTCGGCCCACCTCCAGGGCGGGGCGAAAAAGGTGCTGATCTCCGCGCCCGCCGGCAAGGACCTGCCGACCATCGTCTATGGCGTCAATCATGGCGTGCTGACCGGCAAGGACACCGTCGTGTCGAATGCCTCGTGCACCACGAACTGCCTGGCCCCGCTGGTCAAGCCGCTGCACGAGGCCATCGGCCTGGTGGAGGGCATCATGACCACCATCCACGCCTACACCAACGACCAGGTGCTCACCGATGTGTATCACTCGGACCTGAGGCGTGCACGCTCGGCGACGATGTCGATGATCCCGACCAAGACCGGTGCGGCCTCGGCCGTGGGGCTGGTGCTGCCTGAGCTTGCCGGTAAGCTCGACGGCTTCGCCGTGCGCGTACCCACGATAAATGTCTCGATGGTCGATCTGACCTTCACGGCCGGGCGCGACACCAGTGTCGAGGAGATCCACGGCCTGCTGAAGGCGGCGAGCGAGGGCGATCTCAAGGGCGTGCTGGCCTACACCGATGCACCGCTGGTCTCGATCGATTTCAACCATGATCCGGCGTCCTCGACCTACGATGCCAGCCTCACCAAGGTGCTGGGCAAGCGGCTGGTCAAGGTCTGTGCCTGGTACGACAACGAGTGGGGGTTCTCCAACCGCATGCTCGACACCGCCCGGGTCATGGCGAAGCTGTAACACGATATCGCGACGTGGCCATGCTGAAAATGTCGGAGCTGGCGCTGGCCGACAGGCGCGTGATGATCCGCGCGGATCTGAATGTGCCCGTGCGCGACAGCCAAGTCACGAGCGACGCGCGCCTGCGCGCGGTGCTGCCGACCATCCAGTCCGCCGTGGCACAAGGCGCGCGCGTGATGCTGCTCTCGCACCTGGGGCGACCCACCGAGGGGGTGTTCGACGAAGCCTTCTCGCTGGCGCCGGTGGCGCTGCGCCTGGGCGAACTGCTGGGTCAGCCGGTGCGCCTGGCGTGCGACTGGCTCGACGGCGTGGCGGTCGAACCCGGCGAGGTCGTACTGTGTGAAAACGTGCGCTTCAATGCCGGCGAGAAGAAAAACGACGAGGCCCTGGCGCGTCGTATGGCCGGGCTGTGCGATGTGTTCGTCATGGACGCATTCGGCACCGCGCATCGTGCACAGGCCAGCACGCACGGTGTTGCGCAGTTCGCCCCCATCGCCTGCGCCGGGCCGCTGCTGGCCGCCGAGCTCGACGCGCTGGGGCGTGCCCTTCACGCGCCGGCCCGACCGTTCGTGGCTATCATCGGCGGGGCCAAGGTCTCGGGCAAGCTCGAGGTACTGCAGACGCTGGCCGGCATGGTCGATCAGCTGATCGTCGGGGGCGGCATCGCCAATACCCTGCTTGCCGCCCGCGGACTGCCGGTGGGCAAATCCCTGTACGAGCCCGACATGCTCGACTTTGCGCGCACCTTGCTCGATGGCGGCTTCGGCGCGGCGAAGATTCCGCTGCCCGTGGATGTGGTGGTGGGACGCGAGTTCAGCGCCGATACCCAGGCCCGCGTGTGCGGCATCGAGGCGGTCGGTGCCGATGAGATGATCCTCGATGTGGGCCCGCGCACCGCAGACACGTATGGCGCTTTGCTGCGCTCGGCCGGCACCATTGTCTGGAATGGGCCGGTCGGTGTCTTCGAATTTCCGGCTTTCGCGGGGGGTACGCGTGCGATCGCCGAGGCCGTGGCCGAGAGCAGCGGGTTCTCCATTGCCGGTGGCGGCGATACGCTGGCAGCCGTCGAGCAGTTCGGCATCAGCGAGCGCGTCTCCTACATCTCCACCGGCGGCGGCGCCTTTCTCGAGTTCCTCGAGGGCAAGACGCTGCCCGCCGTCGCCGTGCTGGCGGCCAGAGGACAGCCGCGATGAACCAAAGCTCCTCGACCCCCGCCGCCAGCCGCCGTCGTACCAAGATCGTCGCCACGCTGGGCCCCGCGAGCGACGACCCTGCCGTGCTGCGTGCCATGGTGCGCGCCGGCATGGATGTGGCGCGCGTGAATTTCTCGCATGGCCAGCCGGGGGACTTCGCGCGCCGCGTGGAAGCAGTGCGCGCGGCCGCTGCCGAGTGTGATTGCCATGTGGGTATTCTGGGGGACCTGCAGGGACCCAAGCTGCGCATCCAGCGCTTCTCGAACGGGTCGGTCACGCTGTCCGAGGGCGCAGCCTTTGCGCTTGATCCCTCGCACGACTCGACTGCCGGGACCGA
>CAYLNP010000146.1:0-6541 GCA_964384925.1 uncultured Woeseiaceae bacterium | reverse complement strand
CCAATCGTCAAGGTGGGGATGTGCAGGCGTCGCTGTGGACCAGGTGCGTGAGACGGCTGGAGGGTGAGTTGCCCGAGCAGCAGTTCAACACGTGGATCAGGCCGCTGCAGGCGGTCGAAGACGATCACGTTCTGCGGCTGCTGGCGCCCAACCGCTTCGTGGTCGACTGGGTGCATCAGAACCTGCTCGGCCGGATCAGCGAGGTCGTCGGCGAACTCGGGGAGCTGCCGGGGCCGAGGGTGGTCGTTGAGGTCGGCACGCGCGGGCTGCCGGAGGCATTACCTGAGTCTCTTGCCCCGGCCAGGGCGCCCGCGCAACCGCGCCGCGAGCCCAGCGTGCTGGGGAGTCGCCTGAACCCGAACTTCACGTTCACGAACTTCGTCGAGGGCAAGAGCAATCAGCTGGCGCGCGCTGCGGCCAGCCAGGTCGCGGAGAACCCCGGCCGGGCCTACAACCCGCTGTTCATCTACGGTGGAGTTGGGCTCGGCAAGACCCACCTGATGCACGGCGTGGGCAATGCGATTCTTGAGCGCAATCCCGACGCGCAGATTGCCTATGTGCATTCGGAGCGCTTCGTGGGGGATATGGTCAAGGGGCTGCAGCACAACACCATCGGCGAGTTCAAGCGCGCCTATCGCTCACTCGACGCCCTGCTCATCGATGACATCCAGTTCTTTGCCGGCAAGGATCGCTCTCAGGAAGAATTCTTCCATACATTCAATGCGTTGCTGGAAGGGCAGCGGCAGATTATCCTGACCTGCGACCGCTACCCGAAAGAGGTCAACGGACTCGAGGAGCGCCTGAAATCGCGGTTCGGGTGGGGGCTGACAGTGGCCATCGAACCGCCGGAACTCGAGACCAGCGTCGCGATCCTGAAGTCGAAGGCGCAGGCCGAGAACTATCCGGTACCCGACGAGGTGGCGTTTTTCATCGCCAAACGCATCCGCTCGAACGTGCGTGAGCTTGAAGGGGCGCTGCGCAGGGTGATCGCCAACTCGAAGTTCACGGGCCGACCGGTGACTCTGGAGTTCACCAAGGAGGCACTGAAGGATTTGCTCGCGCTGCAGGATAAACTTGTCACGATCGACAATATCCAGAAAACGGTCGCGGAATACTTCAAGATTCGCGTGGCGGACCTGCATTCGAAGCGACGCAGCCGCTCGATCACCAGGCCACGGCAGGTGGCGATGGCCCTGGCAAAGGAGTTGACGCGGCACAGTTTGCCGGAGATTGGCGATGCGTTCGGTGGCCGGGACCACACGACGGTGTTGCATGCCTGCCGCAAGGTTCGCGAGCTCCGGGAAACGGATCTGCGTGTGGATGAGGACTACCAGAACCTGTTGAGAACCCTGACCGGGTGATGGGGACAAGCTGTGGACAAAGTGCAGGGGTCAGCGGGTACACAGCTTGTCCACAGGTCGGGCCGGACATATCCCTTGCCCGGATTGGCAGAGGATCAATCGTAAAAGATTGATTTAGGTTGATAAAGGACAGTTACGCACAGCGCGGCTCCTGCTTAACAGTAATAGTAAGTTCAAATATTCAAGAATAAGTATTAATAGGATGGTCGGATGAAGTTAAGTGCGCCGAGAGAGAAAATCCTCAAGCCCCTCCAGGCGGTGATCGGGGTCGTCGAGCGGCGGCAGACGATGCCGATCCTCGCCAATGTGCTGCTCAGTGCCCGGGAGTCCGAGCTATCGATCACTGCCACGGACCTCGAAGTCGAGCTGGTGGCCACCATTGCGCTCGACGTCGGCCAGACGGGCGACATCACGGTGCCGGGACGCAAGCTGCTGGATATCTGCCGCGCACTGCCGGAAGGGGCGGAGGTGCGCCTGGAACTCTCGGGAGAGAAGCTGACAGTGCGCTCCGGACGCAGCCGCTTCAGTCTGTCCACCCTGCCGGCGGCGGATTTCCCGGTGGTCGATGAGGTCAAGGGAAAACAGAGCATCACCGTCTCGCAGGATCGTGTTCGCAAGCTGCTGGAGAAAACGCACTTTGCGATGGCGCAGCAGGACGTGCGCTACTACCTCAACGGCATGTTGCTGGAGGTGGAAGGGCTGACGCTGCGCGCTGTGGCCACCGACGGACACCGGCTGGCGCTGTGCGAAGTGGAACTCGATGGCGCAGCAAGCCAGTCGCAGCAGGTGATTCTGCCGCGTAAGGGCGTACTGGAATTGCAGCGGTTGCTCGACGGCGATGGCGATGTGGGGTTGAGCATCGGCAGCAACCACGTACGTGTCGAGGTAGAGGGCATCCGCTTCACCTCCAAGCTCATCGATGGCCGGTTTCCCGAGTACGGCCGGGTGATCCCGAAGGCACCGGCCAACCGGCTTCGCGCGACCCGTGATGAGCTCAGGCAGGCCCTGCAGCGCACAGCGATTCTGTCGAACGAAAAATACCGTGGCATCCGGCTGTCGCTGAAGTCGGAAACCCTGCTGATCCAGGCCCACAATCCTGAGCAGGAGGAAGCGGAAGAACAGGTCGGGGTGAATTACGAAGGCGAAGAGATGGAGGTTGGCTTCAACGTCAACTACCTGCTCGATGCGCTGGGCGCCATCGACGGCGACGACGTGCAGATCGGCCTGGCGGACAGTAATTCAAGCTGTCTGATCGAGGCGCCGACTTCGGAGACGACCAAATTCGTCGTGATGCCAATGCGGCTGTGACCGTGCCGCGCGGCCCGCGCGCATGCTGAAGAGCATCGAAATCAGTGATTTCCGGTGCATCCGCAGTGCCCGGCTCGAGCTCGACCCGCACTTAAGCGTCATTCTGGGCCGCAATGCCGCAGGCAAGACCAGCCTGCTGGAGGCCCTGTTCTTTCTCGGCCGCGGCCGTTCGTTTCGGCCGGGGCCGAACAACGCGCTGATCCGGCGCGGGCAGCCCGAGTTTCTGCTGGTAGGCGAGAAGATCGACGATGAACGCCTGACGCGGGTTGGCGTTTCCTACTCCGGCAGCAACTTTCGTGTGCGGATCGCCGGGCAGGAGCGCCAGCGCCTGGCGGATCTGGCCACGTGGGTGCCGGCTGCGGTCATCGATCCGGAGGTGCACGAACTGGTCCAGGGGGCCCCGGAACAGCGCCGCCGCTTTCTAGACTGGGGTGTGTTCCACGTGGAACAGCGGTTCGCAGATACGTGGCGACGTTATCAGCGGCTGTTGCGGCAGCGAAATGCGGCGCTCAGGGCGGGCGCGCAGAATTCAGCGCTAGCGCCTTGGACCCAGGGGCTGGTCGAGGCTGGCGTTGCGATCGGCGCGATGCGCGAAGCCTACCTGGCGTCGCTGGCTCCGCGGGCCTCGGCGCTGGCCGAATCCCTGGCAGGCGTCCAGGTGGATCTCCGCTATGCCCAGGGCTGGCCAAACGCCCGACCGCTGGAAGAAGCGCTGGAAGAGGGACTGTCGAGAGATCGAGGCGCCGGTTTGACCCACTACGGTCCTCATCGCGCCGATCTGGCGCTGCACATCGAGCAGCGCTCGGCGCGCGCCCAGGTCAGCCGAGGGCAGCAGAAACTGCTGGCCGCTTCGCTGGTGCTCGCGCAGGTGGCCCTGTTCGCGGAAACATCCTCGGAGCGGCCCTTGCTGCTGATGGATGACCCGGCGGCTGAGCTGGACGACGAGGCTCAGGGCCGATTGCTTGCGGCCGCTATCGACACCCCCGCGCAGCGGGTCGTGACCGGGCTGAGGGCGACGGATCTGACCGAACGGCTGACGCACAGCCTGTTTCACGTGGAACAGGGGCAGGTTACGCAGGTGCTATAATGTCGGGCTTCGCCTGCCCGGACATCAATGCATGAGCGCACCCACTTACGACTCCAGAAATATCAAGGTCCTCAAGGGCCTCGATGCGGTCCGAAAGCGTCCCGGGATGTACATCGGCGACACCGACGATGGCACCGGACTGCACCATATGGTGTTCGAAGTCGTCGACAACTCCATCGACGAGGCGCTCGCCGGCTACTGCAGCCGCGTCACCGTGACGCTTCATGCAGATGACTCCATCACGGTGGCCGATGACGGCCGCGGCATTCCGGTGGACATGCACCCGGAGGAGGGCCGCTCCGCCGCCGAAGTGATCATGACCGTGCTCCATGCTGGCGGCAAGTTCGACGACAATTCCTACAAGGTCTCGGGCGGTCTGCACGGCGTCGGCGTGTCCGTCGTCAACGCGCTGTCCGAGCAGCTCGAGCTGATCATCCATCGGGATGGCAACGTCCATCGGCAGGAATACCGGATGGGTGTGCCCGTGACGCCGCTGGCGATCGTCGGCCCCACCGACCGCACCGGCACGATCCTGCGCTTCAAGCCCAGCATCGAGATCTTCCGTGACACCACGTATCACTTCGAGATCCTGGCCAAGCGCCTGCGCGAGCTGTCGTTCCTGAATTCAGGCGTGCGTATAGAACTCGTCGACGAGCGCCAGGATCGCAAGGAAGTCTTTGAATATGAAGGCGGAATTCGCGCTTTCGTGCAGCATCTGAACCGCAACAAGACCCCGGTTCATGACACCGTCATCCATTTTTCCGCCGAGCGGGATGGCACCACGGTGGAAGTCGCTTTGCAGTGGAACGACGGCTATCAGGAAAACATGTTCTGCTTCACCAATACCATTCCACAGCGTGATGGTGGCACCCATCTTTCGGGGTTCCGCGCCGCGCTGACACGCACGGTAAACGGCTATATCGAGCGCGAGCAGCTGGCACGCCGCGAAAAAGTAGCGCCCACCGGTGATGATGCCCGGGAAGGCCTCACCGCGGTGTTGTCGGTCAAGGTGCCGGACCCGAAGTTCTCCTCGCAGACCAAGGACAAGCTGGTGTCCTCCGAGGTCAAGGGCGTCGTCGAATCCGCGGTCGGTCAGGCGCTCGATGAGTTTCTGCTCGAAAACCCGGCCCAGGCCAAGGCCATCGTTGCCAAGGTCGTCGATGCCGCGCGTGCCAGGGAGGCAGCGCGCAAGGCGCGCGAAATGACCCGCCGCAAGGGCGCGCTGGACATCGCAGGCTTGCCCGGCAAGCTTGCAGATTTTCCTGGTCGAGGGCGACTCGGCCGGCGGCTCAGCCAAACAGGGCCGGGACCGCCGCACTCAGGCCATTCTGCCGCTGAAGGGCAAGATCCTGAATGTGGAAAAGGCGCGCTTCGACAAGATGCTGGCCTCCGCCGAGGTCGGTACCTTGATCACCGCACTTGGCTGCGGGATCGGCAAGGACGAGTTCGACCCGGACAAGCTGCGCTACCACCGCATCATCATCATGACCGACGCCGATGTGGATGGCTCACACATCCGCACGCTGCTGCTGACGTTCTTCTATCGGCAGATGCCCGAGCTGATCGAGCGTGGTCACGTGTATATCGCCCAGCCGCCGCTCTACAAGGTCAAGCGCGGCAAGCAGGAGTACTACGTCAAGGATGACAACGAGCTCAACCGACTGCTGCTGAGCACGGCGCTTGAGAACGCCGCACTGCATGTCGCCGCCGACGCGCCGGCTATTTCCGCAGAGGCCCTGACGAGGCTGGCGACCCAGTACATGGAGATCAATGCGATCATCCAGCGTCTGGCTCGCCGTTATGATGAGCGCATCCTGCGTGAACTGATGTGGATGCCGCCGGTGCCCGCAGATGGTATGGAAAACCCTGAGTACATGCGCAGCTGGATCTCCGAGCTCACCACACGTCTGGCGCGTGACAATGGCGCCAGTGCTCGCTATGCCATTGAATTAGAACGAGATAATGAGAATCCTTCGGCCTACCATCTGCAGGTTCACCGTACCCACCACGGCGTGACGATGACGCGCAGCATCCAGCGCGAGTTCTTCGACTCAGGCGAATACCGGCGCATCGCCACACTGGGCCGCGAAATGGCGGAACTGATCGGCGAGGGTGCGCATGTGCGCCGCGGTGAGCAGAACCAGCCGGTGGCGAGCTTTCCGGAGGCCGTCAACTGGCTGATGGAACAGGCCAAGCGCGGTCAGAATATTCAGCGCTACAAGGGTCTGGGCGAGATGAATCCCGATCAGCTCTGGGATACCACGGTCAACCCTGAAACCCGGCGGCTGATGCAGGTGAAAATCGAAGACGCGGTGGCAGCTGATGAGATCTTCACCACGCTGATGGGTGACCATGTCGAGCCTCGCAGGGCGTTCATCGAGAAAAACGCGCTGTCAGTGGCGAACCTCGATATCTGAAGCGCGACCGCGCAGCGAATCGCTCGCGGACAACGTCTTTCGCATGAACGTGGACGAGGCGGGGCAGAGATCTGAAAACTGTGCCGTTGTCGCAATTGCGACCGGCGCCTCGGATCTTGGAATCGCTTCGTAGCCGAGCCTGGCAAAGAACGGTGCCGCCGTTGTGGTCAGGAGGTAGAGGGTTTCGACCCCCTGGTCCGCTGCCCACTTCTCGGCGCCAGACACCAGGCTAACCCCTAAGCCGGAATTGCGATACGCAGGCACTACTGCCAAAGAGCGCAGCATGCCTGCGCTTGCGTAGACTTCCACCCCAACGACGCCTGCAAGGCGGCTGCCATCCCGGATGCCGAGCAGGCGGAGACTTTGGC
>CAYLNP010000145.1:0-6589 GCA_964384925.1 uncultured Woeseiaceae bacterium | reverse complement strand
CCTCCGCTCCACCATTTTTCATTCCCCGCGCCTGATCCGCGAAGCGGTATCGTCGCCGCCTTTCTGCAGGCGGCTTTACGCGACGGGAGTTTCGCTGCATGAGCTTCAGGCCGCTGCGATACCTGCCGGTGCTCACTGTGCCGTTGCTTGCGGCCACCGGCTTGCTGCTCCAGGGCTTGTGGGCCTGGGCACTGCCGCTTTTCGCCTACCTGGTCGTGCCGCTGCTTGAGTGCGCGCTGAAGCCCGATCCCGCCAACCTCGCGCCCGCCGATGCACAAGCTGCCAGCCGCGCGCCCATCTACGACTGGATGCTGTACGCCGTCGTGCCGGTACAGTGGGGTTTGCTTGTGCTGTTCGTGCTGGCAATTCACGCAGGCGAAATGGCTGTCTGGGAATATGCCGGCGTAGTGTTCACGATGGGCATCGCCTGCGGGGTGCTGGGCATCAACGTCGCGCACGAACTCGGACACCGGACCGGGCGCGCGGAGCAGTGGCTGGCGCGTGCGTTGCTGCTCACGGCTCAATACCTGCACTTCTCCATCGAGCACAACCGGGGCCACCATGTGCGCGTGGGGACCGCCGAGGATCCCGCCACGGCGCGCTTCGGAGAGTCACTCTATGCATTCTGGGTGAGGTCGATCGTCATGGGCTATCGCTCAGCCTGGCGCCTCGAGTTTCAGCGCATGGATCGTCTCGAATTGCCAAGATGGCATCCCGCCAACGAGATGATCCGCTTTGCGGTATTGCAGGCAGGGTTCCTGGCCCTGCTCGCTGCGGTGTTCGGGCCGGGCGTGATGATGGCCGTGCTGGGCGCCGCCTCGATCGGTATTGTGCTGCTGGAGACGGTCAACTATGTCGAGCACTACGGTCTGAGGCGCCCGCAGGCGGGGAACCGCACGGCCCGCATCCAGCCGATTCACAGCTGGAACTCGGACCACGTACTGGGCCGTGCGCTGCTCTTCGAGCTGTCGCGCCATAGCGATCATCACTATCTCGCCAGCCGTGCATACCAGCTGCTGCGCAGCCATCACGATGCGCCGCAGCTGCCGACAGGGTATTCGGGCATGATGCTGCTTTCACTTGTCCCGCCTGCATGGTTTGCGCTGATGAACCCGCGAGTCCGGTCGCTGAGGGCGCGCTTCCCCGAAGCCCTCGCTTCGCCGGGTTGAGCTTCGATTTGCGGAGCTGTCCACTCTACGGATGGGTGGAAAGGCAGTTGGTCCGGACAAACTATTCCCCGCTATCGTGGCCGCCGGGACATAAAAACATTGGGGGAACAACATCATGAGGACTCATCTCACTGGCTTGGCGACAACGAGCACGCTTGCGGCGGCCGTCGCGATTGCCTGCGCATCACCCGGGACGGTCGCAGCCCAGGAAACAGCGCGACCCGTGCTCGACCAGATCATCGTCACGGCCCGTCAGCGCGCGGAAAGTCTGCAGGAAGTGCCGCTTTCGATCGGTGCGTTCTCTGCTGACGAGCTGGAGCGACGATCGATCGTCGACCTCTACGACGTCGCAAACCTGACCGCTGGCCTGGATTTCAACGACTTCAAGGCCGGATCGCTGGGCACGCCCGTGATTCGAGGTCTGGCACAGACGTCGGTAACCTCGCTCCAGAACAACGTCGCGGTATTTCTCGATGGCGTATTCATCGGTGGCAAGCCGGGCATCAACCTGGCGCAGCTGGAGCTCGAGCGCATCGAGGTCGTGAAGGGACCGCAGAGCGCGCGCTACGGCCGCAACGCGTTTGCCGGCGCGATCAACTATGTGACCAAGAAGCCCGGCGATGAATTCGAGGGCCGGGTATCCGGCACGCTCGGCAGCGAAAGCCGGCTTGGCCTGTCCGCCTCTGTCTCGGGTCCGCTCAGCGAGCTGTTTTCGGGACGCCTGGCCGCCGGTTTCAGCAGCTGGGACGGGTCCTACCGTAACCAGGCCGACCCGGCGGATTACCCGACGGACTTTCCGGGTGGCGATTCAAGCAACAGCGGCAATATCGGCGGTCACGAATACCGCACCCTCAACGCTTCGCTGACCTTCATCCCCAGCGAAACGCTGCAGATGACCGCCTCGGTCTATTACTCCGACGACAGCAAGTACCCTTCCGCATGGCGCTTCTATCGCAACAACTGCGGCAACATTCACTTCACCGGCGAGTTCCGCATCTACTGTGGCGAGCTGCCGGATCTGGATCGCAATGACCTGACGCTTGATCCCAGGACCTCCGGCATTGAACGCGAATCGTTGTTCGCGAGCCTTGCGATCGAGTACTTCCTGGGTGATTACAAGCTCACCTCGCTGACAGGCTACAACGAAGTGACCATGGTGGGCTTTGAGGACAATGAGCGCGTTCAGCCCGACGAGGCAGCCGGCGATCCGACTACGGGATTTCTGCTTTCGGATGGCACGCGCCAGCGCATCTCGGTGCTGCGCAGCCCGATTGCGAGCCCCCAGGATTCCGATGATTTCTCCCAGGAACTTCGCATCGACTCGCCGCTCGATGCCAGCCTGCGCTGGACGGTCGGGGGCTTCTATGCGCGCAGCGAGTACCTCACGGAAGTGATCGGGTGGCTCGACCTGGAGGCCGTCCCCGATGGTCTGAGTCTCACCCCGGTGCCGACGATCTACGCGCTGAACCCGATCCCCGGCGCGCCGGCCGGCTTTGCGTGGCAGACCCTGCAGAACGATACGCTGACGCAGAAGTCGGTGTTTGCCGCAGTCGACTACGATGTGAGTGATCGCCTGACCGTCGGCGCAGAGGCACGTCTGAACTGGGATGAGCTGCGCGCCCAGGGCCAGATCAATGTAACGCCGGTCACCGATCCGCGACTTCAGGACGCGCGCGCGTCATTTCGGTTTCTGACACCGCGTTTCAGTGCGGACTACACCGTCTCCGAGGACTGGATGCTGTATGCCTCGGCGGCTCGCGGCGCCAAGGCAGGCGGCTTCAATACGCGTGGCACGGATGATGAGATCGCGTTCGGTCCGGAGACCAACTGGACCTACGAACTTGGCTCAAAGTCCATGCTGTTCGACGGTCGTGTGCGCGCCAACGCAGCACTGTTCTACACTGACTGGGCCGATCTGCAGTTCCTGACGCCCAGCGCACTGCCGGGACTGGCATTCAACGTCACCGCCAACATCGGCTCGGCAGTGGCGAAGGGTTTCGAGTTCGATGTTGACGCTGCAATCACTGATCAGCTGTCCATCAAACTGGGCTACACCCTGTCGGATGCGACCTTCGCGTCGGGATCGATCGATTTTGGTCGCATTCCGGATTGTGATGGCAGTGGCGACTGTTCGTCGGAAATTGGCGGCAACCAGTTGCCACGCTACTCCAAGCACCAGGCGATTGCCGGCGTGTACTTCACGCAGCCGATTACCCCGGCCATGGATTTCTTCATCAGCGGTGACTATTCTTACCGGTCGAAGCAGTACGCGGAGACGACAAATGCACGCTGGGTCGGGAGCAGGGAAATCGTCAATGCCAAGCTGGGCGTGCAGGGGGACAACTGGGATGTCTCACTGTGGGGCAAGAACCTCTTGAACGACAAGACACCCCTGGTGGATACGTTCGCACCCCGAACAAGCGTCTTCCTGTTTCTCTCTCAGGCGATCTATGGCGATCTGCGTCACTGGGGTCTGACCGGTACCTACCGCTTCTAGATGGTCCGAAGGGTCATGCAGTCGTGAGGGCCGGCACTTTTCCGAGGGCCGCTATGTCTGAGCTCTCGATCGAGTTGGCGCGCCCGCGAGCGCTACTGCTTGTTCTGGCGGTCTTCGCGCTGGCCCTCGCGTGGCCCCAGTCGGCGGCCTCAGCGCAGGCGCTGCGTTTCGCTGTCTCCGATATTCCCCGCAGCATGGGGAATCCTTACACGGAGAACGGCACGCCCTCCAGCTATACCTGGATGGCCATGTTCGACGCCCTGACGCGGCTGGACACTGAAGGCAATCTGGAAGCCGGTCTGGCAACGCACTGGGAGGTGGTAGGGGAGCGCACATGGCGCTTCCACTTGCGCGAAGGCGTGCGCTTCAGCAACGGCGAGCCCCTGGACGCGCGAGCTGTTGTCGCCACGCTCGAGTGGCTGGGATCACCCGCCGGACTGCGTACGCTCATCGGCAACGAAGTGCGTGGTGTCGAGTCGGCAGTGGCGGTGGATGAACATGTGCTGGAAGTCACCACAAAGTCTCCGGACGCCATACTGCCTCAGCGACTCTCCGCGGCGATGATCGTGGCACCCGACGCCTGGGCTGCGCTCGGCCCCGAGGGGTTCGCTGCGCAACCCGTCGGCACCGGGCCGTTCCGGCTTGCGCAGTGGGATGACAGGCGCCGGCGCGTCACGATGGTGGCGAACAGCGAGTCCTGGCGAATGCCGGTCCTCTCCGGCATGGAGCTTATCGCGTTGCCCGATGATGCTGTGCGCGTGCAGGCGCTGCGCTCGGGAGAGGTCGATCTGACGATCGTGGACATCGAGGACATCGAGTTCCTCGCATCGCGTGGATTTCAGATTCATCACCGGCCTTCGATGCAGGTCATGGCACTGGCATTCAATACCGAACGTGATCCGCCCTCGCCGGTGCGCGACCAACGCGTACGCCAGGCGCTGAACTATGCCGTGAATCGTCAGGCCATCGCCCGGATTCTGCTGCAGGGACTGGTGGAGCCCGCCGGACAGCCGGCCTCACGCTCGACGCCAGGCTACAACGTCGACGTGCCCGCCTATCCTTACGATCCTGAGCGTGCCCGCGCGCTGCTCACCGAGGCCGGTTATGCAGGCGGCCTGGAACTGCTGATCGAAGCCGTGGATGGTGGCATCCCCGGGGCAAACCAGATTTTCCAGGTGGTGGTGCAGGATCTGCGCAGAGTGGGGGTGCAGGCGAGCTTGCAGTTACGTCCCTTCTCCGCGTGGGTGCGTGACTATCTTGGCGGCACGATGCGCGCCGACATCTTCGGGTTGCCATGGAATGCTGCACCGTACAATGATGTGATGCGGCCCATCGAGTATTACTCCTGTGCCCAGCGCCGGGCTTTTTTCTGCGAACCGTCAATCATGCCTGCGATTGAGCAGGCCGCACGCGAGCTCGACCCGGAAGCACGACTCATGCTGCTGAAGGAACTTGCCGTTAAGATTCATGAACTGGCGCCGTCGCTGTTTCTGGTCGAGCAGATCACGCTGTTCGCAACCAACGAGACGGTGACCCGGCTGGAAATCGCCAACCGGGTTCCGGTGTACGAGACGCTTGAAATGGAAGTTGTAGATGTCACTCGGTGATTGGATTGCCGTCGGCGTGCTGAGCGCGTTGGTCGGGGTGTGTGAAGGTGCCGATGAGGCCGCAGCTCAGAGCGGCAACGCGTTGCCTTCGTCGCAGCCGGGCCTGCTATTCGGACCTGGCCCGGCGGGGGCGTGGGATTCGGAGCGCGTGTCATGTCCACGTGTGCTGCGCGATGCGGATGGCACGTGGCGAATGTGGTATTACGGCCGTGACGCTGATTTCGATCGCGAAATCAGTTTGCCGACCGGTCGCATCGGGCTCGCCGAATCGGCCGATGGGCTTGACTGGCAACGGGTCCGTGGACCCGCCACGATGGGTGCGGTCCTTGATCCCCATCCGGATGCCACGCGCTTCGACTCGGCTCACATCGGTATAAGCGATATCCAGCGACATCAGGGGCTTTACTGGATGTGGTATCTCGGGGGTGCGGGCAATGCCGAGCCGGGCGCTCGCCGGGGCTTCCCGATGCTGCCCGGCGCCGCGATTTCGCGTGATGGCATTCATTGGGCCCGCCTGGAAGGCCCATTCGACGGTGCGATGCTGCCAGTGGGGGCGACCGGGGAGTTTGATGCCCGCATGGTGTCGTGGCCGCAGATGATTCAACTCGATGACGGCAGCTGGCGACTGTACTATCACACGCTCACGAGCGAAGGCGAGTATGTGGTGGGCCTCGCAGAATCACCGGATGCACTGCGCTGGACCAAACGTGGCGCGATCATGGGGCCTGGCCCTCGCGGTCGCTTCGATGATCTTGGCGTGGCCACCCGCCACGTGATTCGGCATGACGGTCGCTGGCTGATGTTCTATGAAGGCGTGCAGGATATCGGGGAAGGACCCGCGGTGGGCCGCCAGTTGGGAGTCGCCAGCTCCGAAGATGGCATCCACTGGGAGCGACTCGATGGCGACGCACCGGGCGGCGCGATTGTCGCGCAGGCGCCAGCCGGATCCGGCCGATGGGACTTCCGACTGGGATGCCCGTGGATGGTGCCAATGGACGACGGCACACTGCGTCTGTACTACATCGGCTCCAACGAGCGGCCCGCGGGTCGCGGCCACGCCGAACTCATATCAGTGCACCAGATCGGTCTTGCGATCAGCGACGGCGACATCAGGCGTTGGCGGCGCTGGCGCGAATAGACCCTGCCGTCCCGGTAGATCCACACTCTATCGGATCGTCAGCAGCCTGTTCGTGCGGGAGCCATTGAGGTACCCTGCGGGCTGCCCGACACGGTCGAGCCCCGGTAGCTCAGGGGATAGAGCATCCGCCTCCTAAGCGGAGGGTCGCAGGTTCGAATCCTGCCCGGGGCACCAATCC
>CAYLNP010000144.1:0-6603 GCA_964384925.1 uncultured Woeseiaceae bacterium | reverse complement strand
TTCTGATCGTGACCCACAACATGCAGCAGGCAGCGCGCGTGTCCGACTACACGGCCTACATGTATCTGGGCAAGCTGGTTGAGTTCGACGACACCATCAACGTGTTTACGAACCCCAGTGAGAAGGCCACTGAGGACTACATCACCGGACGTCACGGCTGATCGTGGCCACTCCGATCACGGCGTGACGACATCGCCCGACTCGCAGCAGGACAAACGCATGAAGAAGGGCGATATCTCCCAGCATATTTCCAGCCAGTTCAACGCTGAACTGCAGGCGCTCTACCGTCACGTGGCGACGATGGGCGAGATGGTCCAGGCGCAGATTGCCAACGCCGTGGAGGCGCTGGCTCAGGGCGATGTCGCGCTCGGCGAAAGCGTGATCACCAGCGATCACCGCATCAATTCGATGGAAGTTCGTGTCGATGACGACATCGCGCAGATCATCGCGCGACGCCAGCCGGCCGCCACCGACCTGAGATTCATCATCGCCATGGCGAAAACGACCACCGACCTGGAGCGCATGGGCGACGAGGCCGAGCGGATCGGGCACATGGCCGTGCGGATGGGCCCGTCGAGCGCTGAGCAGAGCCGGCGGTTCGTGGAGATCGCCAGACTCGGGCGCAACGTTCAAAAGCAGGTCGCTGACGCCCTCCAGGCACTCGATGCGCTCGATACGCGACTGGCTGCGAAAGTGGTGCGCGAGGATGAAAGCGTGGATCGGGATTTCGAGTCGCTGCTGCGCGAGCTGATCACGCACATGATGGAAGACCCGCGAACGATTCCCCGGGTCCTGAACATCATGTGGGCCGCGCGTTCGCTGGAGCGAATCGGTGACCGGGCACGCAACATCTGTGAGTACGTGATCTACATCGTCAAGGGCAAGGACGTTCGCCACACCAGTCTCGAGGATCTCGAGCGCGAGGCCAGCGGCGTCTCCTGAGTCGTTGCGTGATTGCAACACCTCGGCCTCTGTAACCAAAATGACATGATAGATTCACGTCAGTGTCACTGCTGTCGTTCACACTGCGCAGCGCATGGCGGCTCACCAACGCCAGACGAATTTACCCAGAACGATTCCCATAACAATCTCGGAGATTTCGCATGAACAAGCATCTTCTCGCCGCCGCTGTGGCGTCGGCGTTGCTGGCACCCGCCGCCGCTCTCGCTGACACCACCGCCCAGATCTATGGCCGTGCGCATGTGAGCGTCGACTGGCTGGATGACGGCGTCGATGACGGCATCAACACCTCGAGCAACTCAAGCCGCCTGGGTTTCCGTGCCAATCATGATCTCGGCAACGGTCTGACTGCGTTCATGCAGATCGAGCAGAACATCCGCTTCGAGGAAGGCTCGGGCAATTTCTCGACCCGCGACTCCTTTGTGGGACTGCGTGGCAACTTTGGCCAGATCCGGCTTGGTCAGTTCGACACCCCGCTGAAGGCCGTGCGCAGCCGCACCGATTTCTTCGGCGACCAGATCGGCGATGCACGCAACCTGACCCGTCTGCGCGATGTATACGGCAGCGTCAACGATTTCGATACTCGATTCCGCAACGGTATTCACTACCGCACACCGGCGTTCAGCGGTGTGGTGTTCGATGTCCACTACTCGACCAATACTGGCACGGGCGCAACTGTGGATAACGACGACGATGCACTGAGCACCAGCATCACCTACACCCAGGGCAGCCTGTATCTGGGCGGTGCCTATGAAGTCAAGAACGCGACCGAGTCCAATGCCATCCGCCTCGGCGCGAGCTACGGCTTCGGCGATTTCACCGTCTCGGGGCTGGCACAGTTCGCGTCGCTGAAGGAGCCCTCAGGGTTTGGCGGTGTCGACCAGGATGCCGACACCTACGGCATCGGCGCGAGCTACAAGCTCAATGGCAGCATGACCGTCAAGGGCCAGTACTATTGGCTGTCAGCCGACAGCGACGAGTACGACGCCAGCATGGCCGTTGTCGGCCTCGACTACCGCGTCGCCAGTCCGTTCCGCCTGCTGTTTGCCTACGCCCACACCAACAACGACGACAACGCCCGCTACTCGATGTCGCGCGGCGGTCATGACACGCAGCTGGCCACGGCAGCGCCCGGCCTGAACCACAGCGGCTTCTCGGTGGGCTTCCGCTACGACTTCTAAAAGCTTCGACTCCCCCAAGGGGCCGCGAGGCCCCGACTCCTCGAAAGAGGTCTTAAAGCCCCGCCGGCAACGGTGGGGCTTCTTTTTTTCCCCCAGCCGCCAGCCCGCGCCGGCGCGATCGTGCACCAGTCCGAGGGATTCTCAAGCGTCGCGCTTTGCCGTGGTGGATTGCGCGTCGAACCGCTCCCTGCTGCGATTCGCGATTCGCACCAGCGCCAGCATCACCGGTACTTCGACCAATACGCCGACCACGGTCGCCAGTGCGGCGCCAGACTGCAGGCCGAACAGCGCGATCGCCGCCGCCACGGCGAGTTCAAAGAAATTCGAGGTGGCGATCAGTGCGCCCGGTGCAGCCACGTTGTGGGGAACGCGCCATGCCCAGCCCCAGCCATACGCGATGAAAAAAATCAGGAAGGTCTGGATGGTCAGCGGAATGGCAATCAGCAGAATATGCAGGGGATTGCCGAGGATGCGTTCACCCTGGAAGGCAAACAGCAGAACGATGGTCAGGATCAGCGCGGCCGGTGTGATCGAGCCGATGCGCTTCATGAATACTTCGTTGAACCAGGCGATGCCGAGCCGGCGAATCAGTGTGACGCGCGTGACGTAGCCGGCCGCGAGCGGGATGACGATATAGAGCAGCACGGACAGTGCGACGGTATCCCAGGGCACGGTGATGTCGGAGACGCCCAGCAGCAGCACCACGATCGGCGCGAACGCGAACAGCATGATCAGATCGTTGACCGCGACCTGCACCAGCGTGTAGGCGGCATCACCACGCGTCAGGTAGCTCCACACGAATACCATCGCGGTACAAGGTGCCGCACCCAGCAGGATCGCGCCGGCCAGATACTCGCGGCCGAGGTCTTCAGGAATGAACGGGGCGAACACGACCAGCAGAAAGAACCACGCGATGGCAAACATCGTGAACGGCTTGATGAGCCAGTTCACCGTGGTCGTGATGGTCAGCCCCTTGGGCTGGCGGCGCACTTCAAGGATCGCGCCGAAATCGATCTGCACCATCATCGGGAAAATCATCGCCCAGATCAGGATCGCCACCGGGATCGATACCTGCGCGTACTCGAACCCGGCCAGCGTCTCGGGCACGGCGGGCGCGAACTGGCCCAGCCCCACGCCGATGACAATGGCGATGATGACCCACAACGTGAGGTAGCGACCGAATACCCCCATGCCTTCGGCGGCGTCCGGCGTCTCGGGCGTATTGCTGACGGTGCTCATGAGGGGACTGCGCTCCTTGCAGAAAGCCTTGGCGTGCGCATGATAGCGGACATGCGTTACCCGATGATTTCGTGGGCGTGAGACAGAAGCTCGCTGCAGTCACCGTGGATGCGCAGCGTCGCCAGCTCATCTGCGCGCGTACGGCCCAGACCGAGGATCGCCAGCGGCTTGTGCCCGGCAGCCGCCTGCCGGGCGAAGCGATAGCCGGAAAACACCATTAACGATGAGCCGACGACCAGCAAAGCCTGGGCCTGCGCGACGATTTGCGTCGCCTCGCTCACCCAGGCGCGTGGCACCGCCTGGCCGAAGAAAACCACGTCGGGCTTCAGAACACCGCCACAGCTCAGGCACCCCGGTACGACGAACCGCTCCATCGCGGCGGTCTCCACCTCGGCATCGCCGTCGGGCCGCTGGCCGGTGCTGGTGCCGCTGAAGCCGGGATTGGCCGCCTGCAGGCGCAGCTGCATGGCCTCGCGCGTGCTCGACTCACCGCAGTCCAGGCACACCACCCGGTCCAGCCGGCCGTGCAGATCGACGACACGCTGGTGGCCGGCCTGTTGATGCAGGCGATCGACATTCTGCGTGATCAGGCCCTCGAACAGATCGCGACGCTCCAGGGCCGCCAGCGCCGCGTGCGCGGCATTCGGCAGCGCCTGCCTGAAAAGTTCCCAGCCCACCAGGCTGCGCGCCCAGTAGCGTTGACGCACCCGTGCGCTGCCGCGGAAGTCCTCGTACATGACCGGCCGTGCGTGCTTCCACTGCCCATCGGCGTCCCGGTAATCCGGAATCCCCGAGGCCGTGCTGACGCCGGCGCCCGTCAGCACTGCGATGCGTCGGTACCGTTGCAGGAATCCCGCCAGTTGCTCGACCGCCTCGCCAGCGACGCTGTCAGCCGGCGCTGATGCAGTGTCCATGCAGATCATAGGTATCGGCTGCGGTGATCTCGACGTCTGCGAACTCACCGGCGCGAAGCGCTGCATGGGGTGCGATGTGCACGGCGCCATCGATCTCCGGTGCATCGGCAGCGCTGCGCGCCAGCGCGCCCTGCGCATGTACCTCATCGACCAGGACCCGCATGCGTGCGCCGACCTTGGCGGCAAGTCTTGCGGTGGAGATCCGCGCGGCCGTCTGCATGAAGCGCGCGTGGCGCTCGGCCTTGATCTCGTCGGCCACCGGGTCGGGCAGCGCGTTGGCCGCAGCGCCGCTGACGGGCGAATACTCGAAGCAGCCCACGCGGTCGAGCTGTGCTTCTTCCAGCCAGTCGAGCAGTTCCTGGAACTCGGCTTCGGTTTCGCCGGGGAAGCCGACGATGAAGGTGCTGCGCAGCGTGATGTCGGGGCAGATCTCGCGCCACGCGCGGATGCGCGCCAGCGTGTTCTCAGCGGCCGCGGGTCGTCGCATCAGCTTCAGGATGCGCGCGCTGGCGTGCTGGAAAGGGATATCGAGGTAGGGCAGTACCCGGCCCTCGGCCATCAGCGGGATCACCGCATCCACGTGCGGGTAGGGATAGACGTAGTGCAGGCGCACCCACGCATCCAGCGAACCCAGCGCGGTGCACAACTCGTTGAAGCGCGTCTTCAGCGGTCGTCCTTCCCAGAAATCCATGCGGTAGCGCGTGTCCACCCCGTAGGCGCTGGTGTCCTGGGAGATCACCAGCAGTTCGCGCACGCCGGCATCGACCAGGCGTTCGGCCTCGCTCATGACCTCGCCGATCGGCCTGCTCACAAGATCGCCGCGCATCGAGGGGATGATGCAGAAGCTGCAGCGATGGTTGCAGCCCTCGGAGATCTTCAGGTAGGCGTAATGTCGCGGGGTGAGCCGGATGCCCTGCGGGGGCACCAGGTCCATGAATGGGTCATGCGCAGGCGGCAGCTGCTCGTGCACCGCCGACATGACCTCTTCATAGGCATGCGGGCCGGTCACCTTCAACACGCCGGGGTGGCGCTGCGTGATCGTTTCGGGCCGCGCGCCGAGACACCCGGTGACGATCACGCGCCCGTTGGCATCCAGTGCTTCACCGATGGCCTCCAGCGACTCATGCACCGCCTCGTCGATGAATCCGCAGGTGTTCACCACCACCAGATCGGCCGCCTCGTAGCTTGCCGAGATTTCATAGCCCTCGGCGCGCAGCTGCGTGAGGATGCGCTCGGAGTCCACCAATGCCTTGGGGCAGCCGAGACTGACGAAACCGATGCGATGCGGGGGAGAACTCACGGGGTATTGGTAATCCGGGGTGGCAAAGGCGCGATGCTACCGCGGCGGCGGTGGCGCGGTCACGTCGCCGTCGAGCGCCGCGGAGGTGGCAGTGTTCAGCCCAGCTTCGACAAGGCGTGCTTGCCTTCGTTCGCGACCGACAACTGCGGCCAGTCGCCTGCGGCAAGCCACGTGATCAGTTCGGCGGCCGGCAGGGGTCGGCTGATATGGTAGCCCTGTGCCTGATCGCAGCGCATCCACTCCAGCATCGCCAGCTCCTCGTCGCATTCGATGCCTTCGGCGATGACCTTGAGTCCGAGGCTGTGGCCAAGCTCGATGGTCGAGCGCACGATCGTCGCCAGCTTGGAGCTTTCGTGCATGCCATAGACGAACGAGCGATCGATCTTCAGTTCCTCGATGGGCAGGCGCATCAGGTAGCTCAGCGACGAGTAGCCCATGCCGTAGTCATCGATGGCCAGACCCACGCCCAGCCCGCTGAGTGCCTCGAGGATGCCAAGCGCCTGTTCGGGGTCCTCCATGAATCCGCTCTCGGTGACCTCCAGGCAGAGCAGCTCGGCGGGCAGCGCATGGCGTGTGAGCAGCTCGGCGACCACGCCGGGCAGTTCGCGCACCATCAGGTCGCGGGCCGAGATGTTCACCGCGACGCGCAGACCCAACCCCTGTCGATGCCAGACGGCCGCCTGACGCACGGCTTCGCGCAGCACCCAGCGGGTCAGCACCTTGACGTAACCGGTGTGCTCGGCGAACGGAATGAACTGCGCCGGCGACACGGGCCCGCGCTGTGGATGGTCCCAGCGCAGCAGTGCTTCGACGGCGGCGATGCTGCCGTCGGCCAGGTCCAGCTTGGGCTGATAGTGCAGGCACAGCTGGTCGGTCTCCACCGCGCGGCGCAACTCGCCGAGCAGCGTGAGGTGGTCTTCGCGTGCGGTCTCGTGGGCAGGGTCGTAGAGCGCGAAACCCGCCTTGCGGGTCTTGGCGGCATACATCGCCACGTCGGCATGCCGCTGCA
>CAYLNP010000143.1:0-6671 GCA_964384925.1 uncultured Woeseiaceae bacterium | reverse complement strand
GCAGTCGCTGCAGGAAGTACCGATCGCCGTATCGGCGTTCAGTGCCGACCAGCTGCAACGCGCGGGCGTTGCCGACATCCGCGATCTGATGTCACTGTCGCCCAGTCTCGTCATGACCAGTTCCGCCGGTGAAGCCGCGGGTGCCGTGGCACGTATTCGAGGCATCGGCACCACTGGCGACAATGCAGGTCTCGAATCCTCCGTCGCCGTGTTCGTCGACGGCGTCTACCGCAACCGCAACAGTGTGGCGCTCACCGATCTCGGGCAGATAGAGCGTATCGAGGTGCTGCGCGGTCCGCAGGGCACGCTGTTCGGCAAGAACGCCTCGGCCGGCCTGATCCATGTCATCACGCAGCAGCCCGAATTTGAAACCAGCGGCTACATCAACCTTAGCGGCGGCAACTACGACTACGTGCGCGCCGCCGGTGGCATCACCGCCCCGATCATCGACGACGCACTGGCCTTCCGTGTGGATGCAAACTTCACCCAGCGTGATGGCTTCATCGAAGACCTGGTCACCGGCGAGGACTACAACGACCGCGACCGGGTGCTGGTGCGCGGCCAGCTGCTGTTCCAGCCGAACGAGACGTTCAATGCGCGCATCATCGGCGACTGGGCGGATCGCACCGAGACCTGCTGTGCGTCGGTCACGCTGATCGAGGGCCCGACCCGTTTCCTGATCCAGGGACTGGGGGGCAGCGTGGTGTCTCCGCCGGACCCCTACAGCCGCCAGACCACCGTCAACCCGGATCGGGGCTACCAGCAGGACGTCGAGGAGTGGGGTGTATCGGGCGAGTTCACGCTGGACTTCGATACGATCTCCGTCACCGCCATCACCGCACACCGCGTATGGGAACTCGATCGCTCGCAGGACATCGACTTCACCAACGCCGATATCCTCTATCGCCCGCCCAATGAGGGGTATCAGCAGAGCTTTGAGACCTTTACCCAGGAACTTCGCATCGCCGGCACCAGCGAGCGGGTCGACTGGATGATCGGTGGGTTCTTTGCCGACGAGAATCTCCAGCTCGATGATGCGATCCGCACGGGCCGGGATTTCGATGGCTTTGCCAACGGCCTGCTCGGCGGCAATCTGTCGCTGTTCACCGGACTGCCTCCCGGTGGCAGCTTCATGGAGGGCGACGGCGGACAGCTCGACCGGTTCCGGCAGGCGGCCGAAAGCTGGGCGATTTTCACTCACAATACCGCACGCCTGACCGACCGGCTGGACTTCACCGTGGGCATTCGCTACACGGAGGAGACCAAGGACTTTTTCGCCGCCCTGCAGGCCAGGAACAACGCCTGTTTCGCGGCGCTTAACCGGGTACCGTTACTGGTAGGGGCGGGTGTTCCTCCGGCATCGATCCAGCAGGGTGTGGGGCTGATCTGTCTGCCGTTCTTCAATCCGCTCGTCGATGGGGTGTATCGCGACAGCCGTGCGGACCGCGAGTGGACAGGCACCATCAGCCTTGCCTATGCGCTCAGCGAAAACATGAACGGCTATCTGTCGATGGGGCGCGGCTACAAGGCGGGCGGCTACAACCTGGATCGCGCAGGGCTGTCGAACCCGATCCCCGGTCTGCTGGGCCTGGCGCCGCCGATCCAGCCGTCTGCCACCGATCTGGAGTTCGGCAACGAAACCGTTGACGCCTACGAGGCCGGATTGAAGTCGCAGCTGTTCAACAACATGATGACCCTGAATCTCGCCGCGTTCTACAGCGAGTTCAACGACTTCCAGCTGAACACCTTCACCGGCATCAACTTCATCGTCAGCAACGTCGAGAAGGCCACCACCAAGGGCATCGAGGCCGACTTCGCCGCCTTCGTCAGCGATACGCTGACGCTCGCCGGCGGCGTCACCTACTCCGATGCACGCTACGGGGGTGGCATCACCAGCCCGCCTGGCAGCCCAGTGCCACTTGCCGGCAAGCGCCTCACCAACGCGCCGCTGTGGAGTTCGTCGCTGGCGGCTACTCTGGAACAACCGCTGTCGGGCAATCTCACCGGCCTGCTCCATCTGGATGTGCGCTTCACCGGCAATATGAATTCCGGTTCAGACCTGCTGCCACAGAAGCAGCAGGGCGGATTCACGGTCTGGAACGCCCGCGTTGGCATCGGCTCGCCGGATCAGCGCTGGCAGTTCGAACTGTGGGGTCGCAATCTTTTCGACAAGGAGTATCAGCAGGTGGCGTTCAACGCACCGCTGCAGGGTAGCGTCGCCGGGGGCACTCAGACCTTCAACACGTTCCTGGCGGAACCGCGTACCTGGGGGGGGACGTTGCGGATCAACTTCTGAAGAAGCGGGCCGCGGCAGCAGGACGAAGGGGGGCGATCCACAGGGATCGCCCCCCTTTTTTCATGCTACCTGTCTATTCCTGAGCGCGGCGTTCGTCGATGAGCTTCTTGAAGTAGGTCCAGCTGGTCTCATTGGGACGCGTGTCGTCAACGGACGGTGGCTCGGAGTACTTCTGGAAGCGGGTTTCGATCTGCTCGAGCATGAGATCGGAGAGATCTTCGTAGCGCTCCAGCTTGCGACCAGCGGTGTGGAAGTACACCGTGCCGGCGCGGCCCCGCATCTTCATCCACGGCAGCCAGTCGGACGTGCGCACCCAGCCCACATGATTGTTCACTGTGTGCAGATCAGGGTCGGTCAGCTCCGAGACGATGCCCATGAAGTTGAACATCTCGGTGGCGTGGTACTTGTTGCCGACATAGTCCTGATAATCACCCCCCAGTACGTTGTGATAGTAGAGCGGCACCGTCGCGGTCTGCCACCACAGGTCGCCCTGGATGGTGCCGCGGAAGCGCGCGCTGGGATTGCCGTCGGCATCGTAAGGAAACGTCGGACGACTGTTCACGGGATCATTGTCGATGTGCAGTACCTCGACAGTCTCACCGGTCCACGGGTTTTCCCACTCGTCCACCACCTCCCCCGTCTCAGGATCGAGGTAGAACAGCACTTCCCGGCTGACCATCCGGTAGCCTTCGCCGCGCACCTCGTCGCTGACCGTGACGCACTGGCGGATGTTCATGCCCTCGACCTTGAAAATCAGGCGGTCGGGCTCACCCGGCACGCGTGAGAACATGTCGCCCAGCCACCAGTAGGTGACAGGGTGCTCGTCTTTGAGCGAGCACTGGACCTTGCGGGCCGCTGCGATGGCGCCCTCAGGGGTGCTCAGATCGATCTCATCGGCGGCTGCTGCGGGCGTGGTCGTCATGACGCCTGCGACAAGGCCAGCGCCCAGCGACGTCGCCAGCATGCAGGACAAACTGCGTATTCCCATCTTCGGGTCTCCTGGTGTGGGGTAGGTTACCGGCACCCGTGAGGCGACCACAGCGGCGCAGAGCGCGCCGCCAGGCAATCATTCACAAGACCGACATCGAAGAATACCATGGCCGGACGCCCGCCTGAGCTTGCTACGCGCCATCCGATTGCTTCGGTGCAGCGTACCTGCTGTCATTGCCCTTGAAGCACGAGACCGGAGATTCCGCCATGGACCTGAGCAGCCTGTTGCCGACGACGCTTGCGCTTACGCTGGCCTGCATGTTTGCCCTGTGGCTACTGAGTCTGGCGCTGAAGAACGTCAGCATAGTGGATATCTTCTGGGGACCCGGATTTGTGATCATCGCTGTGGCCTGTCTGTTGCTGGCCGACGGCCATGCGCCTCGTCAATGGCTGCTGACCATCCTCACGTCAGCGTGGGGGCTGCGACTGGGTCTTTACCTGGCTGCGCGCAATATCGGCCATGGCGAGGATTCCCGTTACGTAAGCATGCGCAAGCGTGTCGATGCCCGCGGTGGAAACTTTGCGCTGAGCAGTCTGATCGTGGTGTTCATGCTCCAGGGCGTGATCATGTGGATCGTCTCGCTGCCGGTGCAGGTCGGCCAGGCCTCGCCGACACCGCCGTCGCTTGGCTGGTTGGCGGCCCTTGGCACACTCGTCTGGCTCGTGGGCTTCGGTTTCGAGGCGATCGGCGATGCGCAGCTCAAACGCTTCAAGGCAGATCCGGCCAATCGTGGTGAAGTCATGGACCGCGGGCTGTGGCGTTACACCCGTCACCCGAACTATTTCGGCAACGCCTGCCTGTGGTGGGGCATCTGGCTGGTCGCACTTGAGACCGGAACGGCGTGGTGGACCGCCATCGGTCCGGCTCTGATGACCTACTTCCTGTTGCGAGTCTCGGGTGTCGCGCTGCTGGAGCGCTCACTTACCGAGACCAAGCCGAAATACCGCGAGTACGTGCGCCGAACCTCGGCGTTCTTTCCGATGCCGCCCAAAGGCGACCAGGCTTGAGGCAGGTGAAGCTGTCGTCGCCGGACCGCCGCTTCAGTCCAGCAGCGCATCGGTCCTGGCTGCACAGATGAAATCGTTCTCCGACAATCCACCAATGGCATGCGTCGTCCAGGTGATGCGGCAGTAGCCGTAGCCGAATTCCACGTCCGGGTGATGGCCTTCGACACTCGCCACCCAAGCGACCGCGTTGACGAAGCCCAGCACGCGATTGAAGCCTGGCATGCTGAACTCGCGGCGCAGCCTGCGCCCCTCGTCAACGAGCTGCCAAGCCTCGTTCAACTCGGTGAGCAGGCGCTCGCACTGCGCAGCAGCAAGCGGATCGACACCGCCTTCGCAGGGCTTGCAGCGCTTGTGTTTCAGATCGCTCATGCGGTGATTCTAGCGCGACCTGAACGCCGAACGCTGGTGAGGCGGGGCCGCACGCGGCCCCGCCCCGCCACCTTCACTCGCTGCGGGCCAGTGTCCGCCCCGACGGATCGAGCGTCATGCGGATATCCACGCGGCGATCCAGTGCGTAGCCATCCAGATCCCCGCTGTCGGCTTCGGCGCGACGAGAACCATGGGCGATGGTCACGACCTGTGACGACGCAAGTCCCGCGTTCAGCAACACCGCCTTCACCGTCTCCGCCCTGGCCGCTGAAAGGGCGTCGTTCAGGGGATCCTCCCCTCGTGGATCCGCATGACCCTCCACCCGGATCTCCACGTCGCCGATGTCGGCGAGCACGCGACCGAGTCGCTCCAGTCGCGCCACCGCGGCGGGTGCAAGACCGGTGTCGTTGGTCCGGAACAGGACGCTGAACTCCAGCGTCTCACCGATGCGCGACTGGGTATGTTCGATGTCTGCCAGCATGCGCTCGCGCACAGACAGCTCCGAACGCAGGGAGGCGAGCATCGTATCGAGTTCCGCACGACGAGAACGCTCGGAAGCCAGTCCGTCTTCCAGCTCGGCGAGCGACTGCGCATCGCGGTGGACTCGGTCGCCGAGCATCGCCCCGGCGGCCGCACCGAAGATTGCGCCCACCGGTCCGCCGGCCAGCGCACCCACCAGCAGCCCGCTGCCAAGTCCGATCGCCTCGCGCGTGCTCGACTCAGGATTGCCGGTCGGCTCCGCCAGCGCGGGCCCCATTGTCAGGCACCCCAGGGCAACCGCCGTGACCATGATCTTTACTGCATTCATTTCGGATCCTCCTGTGCACGGGATGTGCGGGATCCATTGAAGTGCAATGCGATGGCCGGCAGCGGCCCGATCATGGCCAGGTGCCGATCAAACATGGCGAAATATGACGGCGGGCCACCCCACATGCGCAGCGTGGATGGTTTCCCGCGTTGCCCCTATGCGCCGGTACGGTGGATCGGATCGATCCACAGCACCTCTTCGGGTACTTCAGCAGACTCGATCTCCAGGTTCACCACCACCGCCTCGTTGTCACTTCGCACCAGCACACACTCGAGCGTCTCGTCATCCGCGGCGTTGATCTCCTGGTGCGGTACATACGGCGGCACAAATATGAAGTCGCCCGGACCAGCCTGCGCAACAAACTCCAGCGCCTCACCCCAGCGCATGCGTGCGCGACCCTTGACGATATAGATCACGCTCTCCAGCGCACCGTGATGATGCGCACCGGTCTTCGCTCCCGGGTGAATGTGTACCGTACCTGCCCATATGCGTTGTGCGCCGGCGCGCGCTGCATCGATCGCCGCCGCGCGATGCATGCCGGGCGTCTGCGCGGTATTCGAATCCAGGTTGTTGCCGGGAATGACCTGCACGCCGGTATGCCGCCAGCCGTCGGCAGGAACCCCGGAGGGCTGCGCTTTCTCCTTCGACATTGCCGTATCCTCTCCGTGGCGCAGCCCGCAGTGCGCCTCATGCTACCAGCCGACGTGCAAAGCTCAAGATGATGCGCCTGCCCCGGCAAGTTGCCCGCATCTCGCTCAAAGGCTTAGGATGCGACGATGCGAAATCTCACCAGCGTGATGATCGTGAGCGGGCTTCTGGCGCATGGCTGGGCTGACGGCGCCGAACTGACTCGTGATTGCGAGCACTGTCCGGCACTGGTGGTCATTCCGGCCGGCGACTACGTCATGGGGGCGCCGGAAGCAGAAAGCCGGGACAGAAGCTTCGGCTGGGGTGGCCCCGAACTTGCCGTGAACATCGCTTCTGCGTTCGCAATGGGTGTCTCCGCGGTCACCCGCAGAGAATGGGCCGCCTTCATCGACGCCACGGGTCATCAGATGAAGCCCTGCGTGAGCATCTGGCAGCATCTGGTCGGCGCAGATGCCACACCCACCTGGCGCGATCCCCTGTTCCCGGATGGCAGCGTGCAGACTGACGATCATCCGGTGGTCTGCGTGGGCTGGCACGACGCGAATGCCTACG
>CAYLNP010000142.1:0-6700 GCA_964384925.1 uncultured Woeseiaceae bacterium | reverse complement strand
GCAAGGTCATGGCATGTACTACCGAACTCCGATCGGTAACTTCCCTGGCTCGCCAATCTCGGAAGGCGCGCAGGGCTGTGGATTCGAAGGGATGTACTCCACCAATCAGGACGAGTTCGACGCTGCGCGACGGCCGAGAGGCTGTGTTGTCGACACCCAGACATGCCCCTTTTACCCGGACGCGGTGGTGGTGAGGACCGAAAGTCCGGTCGATGTGCTCGTCACAAACCCGGAAGGACAGCGCGTTGAAACGCGGGGCGGCGAGATTTTCGTGCAGGAGCTCGACTCGGGTATCCACAGTTTCGGCACGCCGCACGACGACGGGACCTTCGGCTGGATGCTGGTGCTGCCGCCGAATGACTACGACATCGAGCTGCTCGGCACAGGCGAGGGGCCCTACCGATTGACTTTGACGACCTTCGACCAGGCGGGTGAAGCCGTCGAGACGGTGTTCGAGGGCGAGACTGAATCCGGTCAGGTCGATGAATATCAGCTCGCGGGCGCGCCCCCGGCAGATCCCGGTGACGGTGACGGTGACGGTGGCGGCGACGGCGGCGACGGGAATACCGGCGGGAATACCGGCGGCAACACTGGCGGCAACACGAACCCATCAACCACTGGTGGCGGCGGGAGCCTCGGCATCTTCAGCCTGGCAGCGCTAATGACCCTTTTGGGATGGTTCAGTGTCTCGGCCAGGAGGCGCCGACCGCAAGTCTGTCGTACGGCGAAGTAGCGGTGAGTGTGGTCGCAGGCAGTCGCGCTTACACGTGTCTGGACGCCTGCCTGCGTTTCCACTCGAACCAGCCCTGGGGTGAGAGCTTGTTCATCAACCGATCTATAGGGGACATCACAGCAAGGTTGTAGAGACCCTTGGCTCGGCCCAGCCAGGTCCTGTTGCTGCAACGTAGCGAGACCGAGTAGCCCGCTTCGTCGTAGACGAAGTGATGCCAGTAGCCGCTAGGAATATACAGTGTCTCGCCTGCCTGCAATGTCGTGCGGTAGCCCTTGAGCGCGCGCAGCCCGGGAAACTCGTCGAAATCAGGCCGAGCGACGTCGACATAACTCCTGCAGGTAAACGGGTAGCGATGCAGGTTGGCGGCCTGCTCGTAAGGAAACAGATAGACCGTCTTGCTGCCATGGATTGTCGTGTGCAGCACATGGGACATGTCGATGTCGAAGTGCATCTGCGTGACCGATCCCTTGCAGCCGAAAAACATGAACACGAAGTTCCGCGACAGTCCGTCAACGAACTCGGGAAAGTGGATGTCTTCGAGCAGTTCAGGGATCTCGAAACTGATGTTGTACAGGAACATCCGGAGATCCTGCTCGGTCGTCGTGATGAGGTCTATGTAGTCGCTCAGCGCCAGGGTTTTGACGCCGGACATGTAATGACGACCCGCGGCGACGAAGCTGGCGTCGTAGACCTTGACCTGCTTTTCTCCGTGAACGTCACGGAAGAACGCTGGGGTCCATTTGGTCGTCGCAGGCCAGTCCTCTGCCAGGCGCGGCAGGACCACGGGTTTGAGCGGGCGAAAATAGTCAGCCTGAAACTGCTCTTCGTCGATTGCAGGAAGCACATCGACAGGCGCCAGACTCAAGCCGCTCATGTCCGTGTCGCCTAGCGCCCCAGGAAGTCACTGTAGATGTGCAGGATATCGGCTTTTTCCCAGTGAAGAAAATGCCCCGCACCGGGGACCATCCTGAACTCGCAGTCAGGGATTCGCAGCGAGGCGGCCTCGATGTCGGCGACGTCGAGGATGGGATCGTATTCTCCGGTGACAATCAGGGTCGATGCCCGGATGCTGGCAAGATCGACGAAATCTGCAATGTCCGAAGCCTGTTCGATGAACGAACAGTGCTCATAGAAGCTCAGAAACTGCTCGCGGCTCATCAGCCGAAACTGATCGATCATCTGCTTCTTGTGAGACTCCGGAATGAACTGGCCGAAATTCTCGATCATCAATGGGGCAATTTCGCTGGTCTTGTCCCCGTCGAACAAACGCTGTCCAGCCTTGATCACTTCGATGACCGCCTTGCTGGGCTTCGCGCCGAAACTGCCAAGAATCATCTTGTCGACGAGCTCCGGATGACGTGCTGCCAGCGCAGCAGAGATGATGGTGCCCCAGGAGGCGGCGGCCAGATGTACGCGGCCATTGCGGTTGGTCGACTCGACCACGCGATACAACACGTCGACCTGCTCATCAAAAGTCACGCCGGGTGAACCGGAGAGGATCTTCGAACGTCCCTGGCCTGGAAGATCGAAAACCACGACAGAATAATCCGAGACGAAATGGCTGATGAACGACCGCCATGCCGCCATTGTCTGCTTCGCGCCGCTGATGCAGACAATCGTGCTCGCGGCTTCTCCGTATACCCGATATGGCACCTCGAAGCGGCCCAGAGCCAGTTGACCTTTGATTGTTTTCATAAGCGATTGGCACAGGCGGGTGTGTGAAGGAAACAAATCGGAAACATGGCCGGTGTTGCCGCGCCTCGCATGAGGCGGCTACAGACGCTCAACGAGGGCTGCCCTATCAACTACCGAGCTCTCGCCGAACCAGATCGTCCACATGGCCCTGGCCAGTTCGGAATTTTCAATCGAACTGATTCTGGTGCCCTGGTAGAGTGAATCCATCGTTCCATCGGGATACCAGCGAAGGACGAACTCGTCTCCGCGCTCGACGTCATCGTCGATGGCGCTCATGAATCGGTCGATATCGGGCTGCATACGCGCGAGGTCGTCACCCTCCGCGTTCGACTTGAGGCTAGATAGCAAGGAATTCCTGATCTGGCTCGCACTCAAGCTGCGCAGAAAGACCATCTTGATCTGCTTGATCCCTGGAAATTCGATAATGGCACCGTAAGCCGATTCGTTCGCAACCACGGGCGGCGAGACCTCGAGATAATGCGCCATCGCGTAGATCTGCATGAAGTACTGCCTGCGGATCGTCTGACCGGTTTGCCGCAATGCGCGCAGTTCATCGTTGTAGTCTATCTGGAGGGTTTCGTCGAATGAGACGCTTTCGCCTCGCGCCAGCACATCATCATCGGCGTGCGCAGGACGCAACACAACGATCGCGCAGAACGCTGAGACCAGAGCAATCAGTAGCTTGCAGCCATTCATGCAGTTGCGCGCCCCCCCGGTGACTGCGACCGTACCCTCGCGGAATTTAACGGATAACAGATGACAGTTATCCGCGATGGTACACCGGTTGCCCGACCGGCTCCCGGCAGGGGAGAGTAGAACGTGTTTGCGTGTGCCTGTCGAGCAATTGATGCGCAGAAGCGCACGACGCGGTGTCGACCGCAGGCTGGATTCGCCTGCTTGCCCTTCGATACACCTTGCCTCGTGCACGATTCTGGAGCACGAATTTCTACGCATCCGGAGAGACCGTGATCGGTGGACACTCTATGCCCCAGCGGCGATACTAAAAACAGCGTGCTGTCGGCACCATTCAACTACAACGAGCGAGCTGTCATGTCGCATAAGAAATTTCTGATAGTCGGAGCACTCTGGGCATCGCTTGCCGCCTGCGGGCCGGCCGGCGGAAATGACACGCGGTACGCGGCAAGCCGCGATATGGGCCCTCTGCTGGACGTCATCGCCGAGGAGTCCGATGAGATCTGGTCGGCTCGCTTTGAGGGCAACGATCTGCGTCTGCAGAACCGCGGTGGGCGCGGAGCCATACGCTATTACTATGTGGCGCCGGACGCTGGCGAAGAAGGTGCGCGCGAGATTTCCGTAAACGTGGGACTGCTCGACACGCAGGCAGGGTCACAGGCGGGTCTGCTCTACGGTTTCGAGCATGATCCGCGCTCGTATTTCATGTTCACTGTGGATGACAGCGGCAGCGTGGGTCTGTATTTCCTCGAGAACGGAAACCTCGAGGAGAGGATGCGCAGCACGATTCGTGGGCTGGACCTGGGCGACACGCGCCTGACCATCCGCGAGAGCGGCTCGAGTATCGCCCTGCTGGTCAACGGCAAGGAATTTTCGCAGATTGGGGGTGAACGAATGGGCCGAGGCGCCGCGGGCATTGTCGCTGCAAACGTTGGTGACTATCGCTTCGGCGGCTTCACATTGCACGCGCCGGACACCAGACAGGCGGTGACCATGCCAGTCGCGCAGGCAGTCAACGCCGGTCAGCACGGCGGAGCAGCGGCACCTCTGCCACGTTCGGAGACCAGCAGCTGGACGTTTCACGACATCGCGGATCGGTCGGACGGAATGATTGAGCGGCGCGTGCCGTTGCCGCCGGGCTGGCATGTCGACGCGGAGCATAATTTCGTAGGGCCTGAGGGCATGCGTACGGTTTCGCCGCTCTTCTACAGCTTCATGTACTCGTCCGATCCGTTCGCCATGGAGACGATCCGCATGATGGGTAATCAGGCGGTGGCGCCGCTGATGTCGCTGGACGACTATCTCCAGAGCGCTGTCGTCCCCGCACTCGAACAGCGCGGGTACAAGCTCATCACGCGCTATGCGATGCCGGAGATGGTCACCTACATGCGGCGTGGATTTGCGCTCAGCCCGGCCATCGCGAATCGCGACTGGCGCTCCATGGGCACCGAGTGGGAGCGCCGCGATGGCAAGCGCTCGCTGATCGTGCTTACGCAAAGCGTAAGGCATGCGGGCGACCTCCTGCAGTGGAGTATCTCGTCCCTGGAGCTTGAAGCGCCGCCGGCGCGTCTGGAGCACGCGAAGTCCGTGCTGCTGCAGGCGCTGGCCGGGACCCAGTTCAATCCGCAATGGCAGCAGCGCGAAGAGAACAAGCTTCAGGCCGGCCGGGCACGCAGCGAGCAGTTTTGGGGCGAAGCGACCCGACAATCCGCGGCTGCCCATCAAAGCCGCATGCAGGCCATTCAGTCTCGTGCCGCCAGCAGCGCCGCGGTCGCGAACACCTACAGCGAGATACTGGACATCAACCATGCAGGCTACCTGAACCGAAGCAGCATGGTGGACGCGGGACAAACCCGCTCGGTGAATGTCACCAGCGGTCACGCCGTCATCGGCCACGGCGAGAGCGGCGAACGCTACCGCGTGGAATCCGGCAGCAGCCACTATTGGGTGAACAGCCGCGGCGAGTACTTCGGCACCGACAACTCGCTCTACGATCCGCGAACGGACCAACGAATCAGTGATCAGCAATGGACCCCGTTCGAAGTGATCGACTGACCGGAACCGTCCCTACAGCCGCGCAGCCAGTTTTGCAGCCTGCTCGATGGCCCGCTTGGCATCGAGCTCGGCGGCCACATCGGCACCCCCGATGAGATGCACGCTGATACCCGCCGCGCTGAGCGGCGCATGCAGTTCGCGCCGCGGCTCCTGGCCGGCGCACAGCACGATATGGTCCACGTCGAGCACCCGCGACTGGTCGCCGATAGAGATGTGCAGACCTGCATCATTGATCAGTCGGTAACTGGCCCCGGGAATCATCTGCACGCCACGCGCCCGAAGGCCGGCGCGGTGGGCCCAGCCCGAAGTCTTGCCCAGACGCTTGCCCAGCGGCTCATCCTTGCGCTGAAGGAGCATGATTTCCCGAGCGGGAGGTTCCGGGTCGCGCGCGACCCCTTCGACACCGCCGCGGTGGCTCAGGGATTTATCCACACCCCACTCGCGCAGAAATGCGTCGATATCCAGGCTCGGTGGCGTGCCCTGATGCACGAGATACTCCGAGACGTCGAAGCCGATCCCGCCCGCCCCGATCACCGCCACGCGCCTGCCGAGTTCGACACCGCCGCTCAGCACATCGATGTAGCTGACCACCTTGGCGTGGTCCTGACCCGGAATACGCGGATCCCGCGGCACCACGCCGGTTGCCAGCACCACTTCGTCAAAAGCGCCGCTGCACAACATGCCTACGTCCACCGGTGTATTGACGCGCAGATCCACGCCGGTGATGTCGATGCGTCTGCGGAAGTAACGAAGCGTCTCGTGGAATTCTTCCTTGCCCGGAATCCGCTTGGCCATATTGAACTGGCCACCGATCTCGGCGGCGGCCTCGAACAGTGTGACCTGATGGCCCCGCTGTGCCAGCAGCGTCGCGCAGGCAAGACCGGCCGGGCCTGCGCCCACCACGGCGATGCGTCGCGCCACGCTCGCCGTCGGGAAGTTGAGCTCCGTCTCGCTGCATGCGCGAGGATTGACGAGGCACGAGGCGATCTTGTTCTGGAACGCATGATCGAGACAGGCCTGGTTGCAGGCGATGCAGGTGTTGATCTCGTCGCTGCGATTCTCGCGCGCCTTGTTCACCCACTCCGGATCCGCGAGAAACGGTCGCGCCATGGAGATCATGTCGGCATCGCCACGCGCCAGGATCGCCTCGGCCTGATCGGGCATGTTGATACGATTGGTGGTGATCAGCGGTATGCCGACCTCACCCTTCATCCGCGCCGTGACCCAGGTGAATGCCGCGCGGGGCACCTTAGTGATGATGGTCGGCACGCGCGCTTCATGCCAGCCGATACCTGTGTTGATGATCGACGCGCCGGCCGCCTCGATCGCCTTGCCCAGGGTCACCACCTCCTCCCACGTGCTGCCGCCCTCGACCAGATCGAGCATCGACAGGCGGAAAATCAGGATGAAGTCGGGGCCCAGTGCCGCGCGGGTGCGGCGCACGATCTCGACCGGGAAGCGCATACGGTTTTCGAAACTTCCGCCCCACTCGTCGCTGCGATGATTGGTACGTGCCGCGATGAA
>CAYLNP010000141.1:0-6743 GCA_964384925.1 uncultured Woeseiaceae bacterium | reverse complement strand
CCACGACCACGACCACGACCACGACCACGACCACGACCACGACCACGACCACGACGAGGGCCACGTGCATCACGACGACGGGGATCCAGCCGCAGATGACAACGCGGACCGGCAGATCACCGCGATGCTGCTGAGATTCCGCAGTCCGCTGGCAGCCGTAACGCTGCCGCGGCTGATCAACTCAGGCCCTGACCTGACTGCCGCAGCGCCTGCCTACGAGACCGCTCGGCTGCTGGGGTTCGTAGGGATAGGCCTGGCGACGGTGCGTGGCTTCGGCATATTGCTGATCGTGACCGCTGGCCTAGGCCTGTTCATTGCGCTGTACACAGCGCTCAAGGCGCGCCAGTGGGATCTCGCGGTCATGCGTAGCCTCGGCGCCTCGCGGGCGCACGTGATGTCGCACGTACTGCTGGAGGGTCTGATCCTGGCCGCTGCCGGGGCACTTCTCGGCCTGCTGATGGGTCATACGATCGCAGAGTTGCTGGGCCGGACGCTGCGCCAGGCGGGCGAAATGGGGATCACCGGCAGGGTGCTCTATACTCAGGAGCTGGCGCTGTTCGCACTCATGCTGCTGGTGGGCGTACTGGCCGCCCTGCTGCCCGCCTGGGCGGCCTATCGCACCGATATCGCACGGACGCTCGCGAGGACACGCTGATGAAGTTTCAGAGAATCACACGCCTGCTGCCGGTACTCGCCCTGTTGTGGCTGGTGCCGGGCGTCGCGGCGAAATCCGCGGATTCGCCTCAGGTCAATATGCAGGTGGAATGGCAGTTTGCAGTCGGCTTCGGTGCGACCGAGCCTGGGCAGGCCTACCAGGGTGACCTGGTCTATATCAGCGTGCTGGTCACGGATCTCGACGGCAAGCCGCTGGCCAATGAGCGCCTGCAGGCCTCCTCAGCCAGCGGCAACATGATTGTCGAACACGAGCCGATCACGGGCGCTGATGGGAAGACCGAGGTCATGGTGATTGCCGAGAAGCTCGGCGACGACGTGATTGCAGTATCGGGCATCGGCGTCAGCGAGAGCCTGACTTTCCGGGTGGAAGAACCGCCGGTCGACGACTTCGAGGCCTACGCCGCCGCAATGTCGGTCCCCGAACTGGAAGGTGTGATCTCCTGGAAGGATCTCACCAGCGCGGAGGTGGACTACAAGGACTACGCACTGACAGCGCGTTTTCCGAGCAGCATCCGCGAACTGCATGGCAAGGAGGTACGCATCGCGGGCTTCATGACGCCGCTGGAGAACAGCGAGCAGCAGAAGCATTTCGTGATCTCCTCCCAGCCGCCCCACTGCTTCTTTCATTTCATGGGCGGCCCGGCCAGCATGGCCGAGATCATGAGCCCCGAGGGTGTGCGTTTCAGCTACGATCCGGTGATTATTTCCGGTCGGTTGGAAATTTTCGAGTCCTCCGAGATGGGCATCCTCTACCGCCTCAACGACGCCAAGCTTGTCGGCACCCTGTAGGCGATCGTCGGTAAGGGCGTCATGGCCGATGTGGGCCCAGTGACGTGACGCGCATGCCGACGACACGCGCTCGCCTGCGGGGTCGCACAGGTCTTTCCGCCAGTGTCGCACTCGCCCTCATCGTCGTGACGGCGCTGCTTGTCAGCCTGTTCTTGCCCCGTAGTGACGCCCGCGAAATCTACCGCACCGCCCCGGTCGATCGTGGCGATGTCATCCGCGCGGTGTCGGCCATCGGTACGCTCAGCGCCCTCGTCACCGTCGAGGTCGGCTCGCAGGTCTCGGGCCAGGTGGTCGATCTGTTCGCAGACTTCAATTCAGAAGTCAGTCGCGGCACACTGATCGCACGCATCGATGCCACCGCATTCCGCGCGCGGATCGAGCAGGCGCAGGCAGAGGTCGCGGTCGCACGCGCCAATGCCCAATCGGCGCAGGCCGGCCTGCGCGAGGCTGAAGCGAGCCTGAGCGATGCCCGCCGCACGCTTGCCCGGCTCGCACGCCTGGCCGAACAGAACCTGGTGTCCAGCAGCGAAGTGGACGCAGCCGACACACTCGTCGAACAGCTCGATGCGCGCATGGCCGTTGCACGCGCACAGATCGACACGGCTCAGGCGACCATTCGTCTGCGCGAGGCCGGGCTGTCCGCGGCACAGACGGACTACCAGCACACCTACATCCGCTCGCCCGTGGATGGCACGGTCATCGAGCGCTCGGTGAACATCGGCCAGACAGTTGCTGCAAGCCTGCAGGCTCCGATCCTGTTCAGCATCGCCCAGGATCTTCGCCAGATGCAGATCGAGGCGAGCATCGACGAGGCGGACATCGGCAGTATCGAGGCAGAACAGCAGGTGCGCTTCACCGTGGATGCCTACCCGGGACGCCAGTTCGAAGGTCGCGTCGGCCAGGTGCGCAAACTCGCCAGCACCGAGCAGAACGTCGTGACCTATACGGTGGTGATTCTGGTCGACAACGCCGACCTGTCGCTGCTGCCGGGCATGACTGCCAATGTCGATATCGAGACGATCCGGCTGGAGGACGTGCTGCGCGTACCCAACGCTGCCCTGCGATACAGACACGACAGTGAGTCCCCGACCACGGCGCGGCCGCAGGGTGGCGCCGGCGTGCGCGCGCGCGCAGCGGCGAATGCAGCTGCGGGACGCGAAGCCGAAGTCTGGCGCCTCGAGGGCGGCACATCACCGGTTGCGGTGAGCATCACCATCGGCCCCAGCGACGGTCGTTACACCGCGGTGCTGGAGGGCGATCTGGCCACCGGACAGGCGCTGGTCACAGCGCGCCTGCCCGCAGCGCTGGCGCGCTGAATCGTGGCTGTGGCGCCACTGCTGCTGCAGACCCGCGGGCTCGGGAAGCGTTACCTGGCCGGCGATACCGCAGTCGATGCGCTGGCCGATGCGTCGCTGGGGATCGAGCGGGGTGAGTACGTCGCGGTGATGGGCCCCTCGGGTTCGGGCAAATCCACGCTGATGAACCTGCTGGGCTTCCTGGATCAGCCCACTGGCGGCCAGTACCTCTTCGACGGTGAGGACACGTCGGCGTTGCAGGCCGATCAGCTGGCGGCATTGCGCAATCGCAGCATCGGCTTCGTGTTCCAGTCCTTCAACCTGCTGCCCCGACAGACGGCCGCAGACAACGTCGCCCTGCCGCTGCTCTACTCGCATGTGCCTCGGCGTGAGCGCCGGGCGCGTGCCCTGGCGGCGCTGCAGCGCGTGGGACTGAGCGATCGTGCGCAGCACCTGCCCAGTCAGCTGTCGGGCGGACAGAACCAGCGCGTTGCGATCGCCCGGGCACTGGTCAACGCACCCGAGCTGCTGCTGGCCGACGAGCCGACCGGCGCGCTGGATTCGGTGACTGGTGGCGAGATCATGGATCTGTTCGAGCAACTCAACGACAGCGGCATCACCGTGATCATTGTCACGCATGATGAGACCGTCGCACGGCGCACCAAGCGGGTGATCCGATTCCTCGACGGGCGCATCGTCGCAGACAGCGCCCCACCCCGGGAGCTTGCGTCATGAGCCTGGGTGACTACCTGTTCAGCGCGCTGGAGTCGCTGCGCGGCAATGTGCTGCGAAGTCTGCTGACCACCCTGGGCATCATGATCGGCGTGGCGGCGCTGATCGCGATGATGGCCGTTGGCAGTGGCGCACGCGAGCGCATGGACAGCATCATCTCCTCGCTTGGCTCGAATGTATTCAATGTGGTGCCGGGCAGTCGACGCACCGCCGGCGTGCAGCTGGGTGCCGGCAGCATGCAGGGACTCACCGAGCACGACGTGCGTGCGATCGCCGACGAGATCGAAGGCGTGAAACGCGTTGGCGGTGCGCTCAACGGCAGCGGTCAGCTGATCGTTGGTGGTGGCAACTGGTTCACGCAGATCCAGGCAGTGACTGCCGACTACCCGGAGGCCACGGGATGGACGCTGGCTCAGGGTCGCTGGTTTGACGAGGACGACGATGTACAGAACCGTCGGGTAATGCTGCTGGGCAGTTCTGTGGCCTCGCAGCTGTTTCCAGCGGGCGACGCGCTGGGTCGCGAGGTGCGCGTGGGGCGGGCGCGCTTCGAGGTGGTCGGTGTCCTCGAAGGCCGCGGCCAGACCGGCTGGGGTCGCGACCAGGACGATGTCGTCCTGCTGCCGATGCGCGCTGGCAAGCGCAGCGTCCTGGGCGTCGGTGGCGGCACCAGCGGTGCGGATATCGGTGTGATTGCAGTGCAGACCATGAACGAGGAATGGCTGCCGTTCGTGCAAAGCGCCGTCGAGGCGCTGCTGCGCGATCGCCATGGCGTCCGCCCCGGACAGCCCGACAGTTTCCAGGTGCGCAATCTCTCCGAGATCATCCGTACCCGCACCGAGACGATGCGCGTGATGACCATCCTGCTGGCTGCCGTTGCGTCGATCTCGCTGATCGTCGGCGGCATCGGCATCATGAACATCATGCTCGTCTCGGTCACCGAGCGAACGCGCGAGATCGGTGTACGCATGGCTGTGGGCGCGCGGTCGCGTGACATCCGTGCGCAGTTCATCGCAGAAGCTGCGATGCTCTCGATGCTCGGCGGGATCATCGGCGTCGCGCTCGGTACCGGGGCTGCCCTGTTGATGGCGCGACTCACCGACTGGCCGATCGTGCTGAACTGGGAAAATGCAGCGCTTGCGGCCGGCTTTGCAGCCGTCGTGGGTATGTTCTTCGGCTACTACCCTGCCCTGCGCGCCTCGCGACTGAGCCCGATGGACGCGCTGCGTACCGAGTAGACTGATTTGTCAGCGGATCGCCTTCGACTGCCCGCCATCCACGACCAGCGCAGCACCGTTGACCCACCCGGCCCGCGGTGAGACCAGCCACACCGCGGCATCGGCAATCTCCTTCGGTGTTCCCAGCCGTCCCGCCGGTACACTCTGCCGGGCCATTTCGTAAAGCGATGGCTGATTGTTGCGGATCATCTCCCAGCCGCCGCCCGGAAACTCGGTCGAGCCGGGCAGCAGCGCATTTGCCCTGATGCCGTGCGCGCCCTCGACCACGGCCAGCTTCTTGGCAAACGCATTGAGGGCTGCCTTCGCGGCGGTGTAGCCAAAGTCCGGCATGGGCACCGCCTCGATCGCCGACACAGAGGAGACGAGCAGTATCGACCCGACGCCTTCGGCGCGCATCATCGGCAACACCGCGTCTACCAGTCGAACCGCACCCATCACGTCCACGTTCAGGCTGGCCTCCCAACTGGCGCGGTCTCCCGCCACCGCCAGCGCCGAGGCATTGCTGATGAGTATGTCGATCGTTCCGAAGCGCTCGCAGGCTTTGGCCACCAGTGCGTCCACACTGGCGTCATCGCCGACATCGGTCGGGACGGCCAGCACTTCCACGCCGGTGGCTTCAAGCGCGCGTCTGGTCTCATCCAGTGTCTCGGCGCCGCGTGCTGCGATTACCAGTCGTGCCCCTTCAGCGGCCAGCCCTTCGGCGATGGCCCGCCCGATACCGCGGCTGGCGCCAGTGACCAGTGCAACCTTGCCGGCCAGTTCAAGATCCATGGCTTGCTCCTTCAGATTCTTCCGAACTGCGCATCGTGGAAGTCTCTCAGAAACCCCACCAGCCCGGGGAAAAAACCCTGCGGATCTTCGGATTGTTGTCGACGCGCTTGACCCAGACGGAGAACTCGCCCTTGGAGGTCGAGATCGGGATGCGGACACCACGGTTGCAGTCAGTCCTGCATCTCGAGCTTCACCAGCGCATCACCGAGCCCGGTCAGGTAGATCGGCCCGCCTTCGGTGGTCAGGACCAACCCGGTGATCAGCCCTGGCAGCGGCGACCACATGTCCGGGCCGAACAGCGCCAGACGTGACTCGCCGCTTTCGCTCCGGCGTTGCCACTCGACCATGAGACGCTCGTGCTCTGGCGTCTGCGGAGAAAAAGCTGTGGACCATCCACCCGAATCAGGGTCGACGACCAGCAGGGCGTTGGCAATTGGCGAAGCGACCCACAGGCGCCCGGCGGCGTCGAGTTCGATGTTGTCCGGGGTCGGCAATTCGGCCACGACGCGGCCTTCGGACAAGCCGCCGTCGGCCACCGACAGCCGGTAGCCGACGATCCGGTTGGCCATGGTCTCGGCGACATAGATCTCGCCGCGCGCCTCGTCGATCGCCACGCCATTGCCGAACGTCAGCCCGGACAGCTTGAGTTCGGCCACCGATGCGGTGCTGCCGTCGGCCGGTGGCGGCAGGCGAAACAGCGCGCCGTCGAGAAATCCCTCATCGACCGCCGCGAACATCCGGGTTTCGGAATCAGGGCCGACGCGGTTGCGGGTCGACTGGGTGAACCAGACCGCCCCGCTGCTGTCGCGCCGGGCCGAGTTGGCGCCGAATTCATGCTGGTGTATTCGCACCACCTGCTCGTTTTCGGTGTTGATGCGGTAGATGGCCCCGGTGAGGATATCGGCCACCAGCACGTGGATCCCATCGGGTTCCATGGCCACACCGTTTGGGCCAGCGCTGCGTTCGGGCGGTTCGTGCACGTAGCCAGCCGCCGCGAAATCACCGAAAGGCCGCTTCGCGCCTTCCGGATCAAGTGCCACCAGGCCATGCACCTGGTCGGCAATCAATAGCGTGCCGTCGGCCAGCATGACACCGTCTTCGGGACGGACCAGGGAGCGATCGGCTGGGAAAAACGCTACCTGCTCATAGGACTGGACTAAGGCATAGACATTCTCGACCACTGCGCGGGGCTCTACCGACCCGGAAGTGTCGGCATCGACGGAACATCCGAGGGCGAGGGCGAAGA
>CAYLNP010000140.1:0-6746 GCA_964384925.1 uncultured Woeseiaceae bacterium | reverse complement strand
GGCTCGGTGGCACGCAGCTGGTGTTCAATGCGCTGCGATCCGGTGATGTCGACGCCTATGTGGAGTACACCGGCACGTTGCGCTACCAGGTCTTTGCCGGCCTCGAAGCCGCCGAGACCCAGGATCTCGCGGAGCTGCTCGCCCCCCTGGGCATCCGCGTGGCAGGTGCCCTTGGCTTCGGCAATCACTATGCGCTGGGCATCCGCGAGCAACGTGCGCAATCCCTGAGCATCCAGCGGATATCCGAGCTTCGCGCCCACCCGGGGCTCGTCGTGCGTTTCAGCAACGAGTTCATGGAGCGTGACGACGGCTGGGGCGGATTGCGCGAGCGTTACGCTCTGCCGCAGACGGACGTACGCGGCGTGGAACACGACATCGCCTACCGGGCGTTGGCCGCCGGCCGCGCCGACATCACCGATGTCTACACCACGGACGCGGAGGTGGCCTACTACGCCCTGCGTACTCTCGAGGACGATCTCGGCTATTTCCCGCGCTACGACGCCGTGTTGCTCTATCGTGAGGACCTCGAGCAGCGCGCTCCGGACGCCGTGGCCTCGATGCGCAGGGTGCTGGGCACCATCGACGAGCAGCGGATGATCGCGATGAATGCCTCGGTGAAGATCGACGGCGCCGCAGAATCTGAAGTGGCGGCCGCCTATCTTGCCGAGCGCTTCGGCATCGAACCCCGACCGCGCAGCTCGACACGGCTGTCGCGCCTGCTGCGCAGCACGGCCGAGCACCTGCTGCTGGTCTCGGTATCGTTGTCGGCCGCGATCGCCGTGGCCATCCCGCTGGGGATACTGGCGGCCCGACGACGCAGGCTGGGTCAGATCGTGTTGGGCGTGGTGGGCATCGGTCAGACCATCCCCGCACTGGCGCTGCTGGTGATCATGGTGCCGCTGTTCGGCATCGGGGCGGCACCGGCGCTCGTCGCGCTGTTCATCTACAGCCTGCTGCCGATCGTGCGCAACACCCATGCAGGACTCACCGGCATCGCGGCCTCGCTGATCGATTCGGCCGACGCGCTGGGCTTGCCCCGCCTGGCGAGACTGTGGCGCATAGAGTTGCCGTTGGCATTGCCCTCGATTCTCGCGGGTATCAAGACTGCGGCCGTCATCAATGTGGGCGGTGCCACGCTCGGCGCACTGGTGGGCGCCGGCGGGTACGGCCAGGCGATCCTCAGCGGCATCCGTCTGGACGATACGGCGTTGATTCTCGAAGGCGCGGTGCCCGCAGCGGCGATGGCTCTATCAGTGCAGTGGCTTTTCGACCGTGCCGAGGTGGCGATGCTGCCGCGCGGCTATCGCCACAGCGCGGAGGCGGGATAGAGTGCCCGGACTGCTCGCCATCTAGAACCGGAGCCCCCATGCCTGTGGTCACCGATACGCTGCAACGACTTGCCGCCGGCGCCATCCTCACGCTGGCGATTGGCTATATCCTGCATGTCGGCCGGCCGATCCTGGTGCCCCTGGTGCTGGGTCTGTTCATCGCCTACGTATTCTGGACCATCGTCGCGTGGGTCCGCACCGCGCCGGTGATCGGGCGCTTCATGCCCGGCTGGCTGGCACATGTCGGTGCGCTGGCGCTGATCACTGCGGTGATCTGGGGACTGGTGCTGCTCGTGACCCAGAACATCGCCATGGTCGAAAAGCAGTTGCCCACCTATCGCGGAAATCTCGAAGTGCTTCTGGAGCGCGGCGCACAGCTGCTGAATCTGGAGAACGTACCGACGATCGGCCAGCTGCTCCGCGAGCAGATCATCGACCGTCTGGACATGGGGCGCCTGCTGGGTGGCGCGGTCGGCATCATGACGGCGCTGGTGGGTAACCTGGTGGTGGTGTTCATCTACACCATCTTCGTGCTCATGGAACGCTATTCGCTGGTCTCGAAGCTCGAGCGGCTGACTGAGGGCGCGGAAGGCGGTCAACGCACGGCTGCGGCGCTCGGTGACATTGGCGCGCGCATCGGGCGTTACCTTGCGCTCAAGACATTCGTGTCCGCCGTGGTGGGTATCGGCAGCTGGGTCATCATGCGGCTGATCGGCATCGATTTCGCGGAACTCTGGGCCGTGCTTATTTTCGTGTTCAATTTCATTCCGTACGTTGGCAGCTTCGTTGCGGTGCTGTTGCCGGTTACGCTCACGCTCGTGCAGTTCGGCTCGCTGGGGCCTTTCCTTCTGGCGCTGCTGGCCCTTACGACCGTACAGGTCGTGGTTGGCAATGTCATGGAGCCGCGCCTGATGGGCCGCTCACTGAATCTGAGTCCGATCGTCATCCTGCTGTCGCTGGCCACTTGGTCGGCACTGTGGGGGGTGGTCGGGGCCTTCCTGTGCGTGCCGATCACCGTGGTCATGCTGATCGTGTTCTCCCAGTTCGAGGCCACCCGGCCGGTGGCGATCCTGCTCAGCCAGGACGGGCGCATCGATCCGGAAGGGTCTGTCATTGATCGCGGCGCACCAGGGGTGGCGAAACCTCATAACGAGGCGGGTGAACAGATCTGAGTTGGGAGTGGTCTGAACCTGCGGTATGGTGAAGACGCGCACTTCTGCCCAGTAGAGAAGAATGACGTGGGCGAATGGATTCAGAGCAATCTGCCGGCGCTGCTGCTCGTGGCTGTCGGCATCGCCGTCGCCGTGTTTCTGACCGTTCGGACACTGAGCCGGCGGCGCAATCTCGACCGTGGCCCGGAGAAGGGCACGGCTGCAAACCCGCAACGGGTGAAGCGTCAGAACCCTCCGGATTGATTCCCTCATTCGGCGTTTTCCACGGCGCGCGCAACGGTGTGGGAAACCGAACATACTTTGCGCCGACTCGACGGCTAACCTTTCTGGCAGGTCCTGAAGGGATAGCTGATGATACGCACACACAGCGGCAGTGCCGCTCGACATCTACCTGTGATTCCCGAGCCCGATCTCGGCGAGCGCTTTCTGGCGTTTCTGGACGAACCGAGTTTTCCCTGTGTAGGGGCCAAGTCGGCGCTGGCCCGTGGTTCTATCGAAACGCATGAGTTCGGCCGGTTGGGGGATCGCCGCAATGACCGGCAGCTGGCCGACGGGCTTGCGCGGTTTGTTGCCAGGATCGAGTCAGACGCGTGCGACAAGGACATCGTGCATTCCCACGTCGCAGTCTTCACCGGCCCGGCCGACATGAGTGAACTTCGTTTCGAGTCGCTGATGTGGTCGCAGCTGTGGCGTCTGCACAGGCTCGATGTGCTGGCGGGGAATCGGGCGGCCGAGGATGTCAGCAGTGATGCAAACAGCCCGCACTTCAGTCTGAGTCTTGCGGGCCATCCGTTCTTCATCATCGGACTTCACCCGCAGGCTTCGCGACTTGCGAGGCGCTTCAGCCACCCGGCGCTTGTGTTCAATTCGCACCGCCAGTTTGAGAAGCTGCGCGAGGATGGACGCTACTACAAGATCCAGGCTGCCACCCGCGCGCGCGATATCGAGCTGCAGGGCTCCATCAATCCGAATCTCGCGGACTTCGGCGAGGCCAGCGAGGCCAGGCAGTACAGCGGCCGCGAGGTCGAGCCTGGCTGGCGCTGCCCGTTCGATTTCGAGTCGCAACGTTGAGCAAGGGCGGGGCGACGTCGCGAATTCCGCCGTGCACGGCGCAGACTATCGAACTCGGCATGGGTGATGAGCTGCTGATCATCGATCCCGAAGGCCAGCAAGTCAGCGACGTCGTCGCGTTCGGGCGTCCCGATACGCACGAGTATCTGTCGTCCGGGCGTTCGCTTGATTACGCGGCACGCATGTGGCTCACAACGGGCGACGTGCTCTACTCCAACCGCAGCCGGCCGATGTTCACGATTACCGAGGATACCTGCGGTCGACACGACTTCACGCTGACGCCGTGTTCGCGCGATACCTTCAGGATCATCTACGGCGAGACCGAGGGTCGTCCCGGGTGCGAGGGCAACTTCGTGGCCGCACTCGCACCTTACGACATAGGTGTCGACCGGATTCCGATCGCATTCAACGTCTTCATGAATGTCGAAATGGATGCTGCCACCGGCGCGCTGCGGGTGCTTCCGCCGCTGAGCAAGGCAGGGGATTTCATTCGCCTGCGCGCCGAGATGCCGCTGGTGGTGGCGATGTCGGCTTGCTCGGCCGGACAGTCGAACAATTTCGCCTTCAAGCCGATCGACTTTCAGGTGCTGCGCTGCTGAATGATTGAATACCGCAGCCGTCCGACTGCAGATCATCGAGCGCGAAAAAACTGGTCGGGGTGAGAGGATTCGAACCTCCGGCCCCTGCCTCCCGAAAGCTTCGAGAAAGCTTCTAAGTAGTTGTAATTATTAAACTAATTAGGGGCGCTCGTGGACCGATCTGCACTACTTTTCATGACGGTGCTGGACGGAGTCCGGCAATATTCCGGCGGTGATTGACTTCGCCTCGAATGAACCTTGGCGTTCATGCATAGCTCTGAAAGCTGTTTTCGGGCTGGCTGTTCGAGCTAACTGCTTTGCTCCTGCTCTTGCAGGGAAAAAGTCGGGGCAGGACGCCGTCGCCATCCGCGATGCTGTCGGTGGCGGTGGTGGCGACACGGGTGTTGATACCGTCGGCCACGACGACGACGAAACCATCCTGGTACGTACCAGGTCCAGCGCGGGGGATTGAAGCTCCGAGGGGCTAAGACCTGAAGGGGGGCTTGGTTCGCGAGAGCCTGGCCCGGCAGGGCGCGCCCAAATCGAGCCCAAAACGGCCTTGAATTGCCATATTTCTGCTTTAAAAAGCAGCTTAAAGAGCTTAAAACGCCTTATAAAGCACATTTAGCTTGGTGAGACCCCAATTGGCTGATATGCTTTAAAAAGCAAATTAACCAACTTAAGCGGCTTTAAAACGCAGATGGCAAGAAAGAACACATTGACACAGGCCCCGCCCTACGCTGTCGAGCAGGCAATCACCCGCCTTGGCAAAAACCTGCGCACGGCAAGGCTGCGCCGCAACCTGACGATCGAGGACGTGGCGGCAAAGATCGGTACCGGCCCGCGCGCCGTCTCGGATGCCGAGCAGGGCAAGATCAGCACCGGGATCGCCGTCTACACGGCACTACTCTGGACCTACGATCTGCTCGGTCCTATGGAGAGCCTGGCCGACCCGGCACGGGACCGCGAAGGACTTGCGCTAACTAACCAACGCGAGCGCGCCCGCGCCGAGAACCCCGAGGAACTCGACAGTGACTTCTGAGTGCTTCGTCTATATCGCCCTGCCCGGCGAAACCGAATTCGTGACGGCAGGACGCTTTCAGCGCAGCATTGACCGCCATGGCGTTGCGACGGGCCGCTTTGTCTACGGCAAGAGCTATCTCGAACGCCAGAACGCGGTGCCTCTCGATCCGATAGAACTCAAGCTCGGCCCGCAGACTTACAGCACAACCGTCCTAAAAGGGATATTCGGAGCGCTACGCGACGCGAGCCCTGATTCCTGGGGACGACGCATTATCAATCGCCGCTTCGGCTCACCCGGCCCCGATGAGATTGACTACCTGCTCGAGTCACCCGAAGACCGCGCAGGCGCGCTGGCATTCGGACGCGGAGCCAATCCTCCTGCGCCGCACCGCAAATACAACCAGACGATGGACCTTGCAAGGTTGCAGGAACTCGCCGATGCAATCGTCGCAGATGAAGAACTCCCAAAACACGCGGACGCCGAGCAAGCCGACGAACTCCTGCGCGCGGGCACATCGATGGGCGGAGCCCGCCCCAAGGCCGTCGTCGAGGATGCGGATGGACTGTGGATCGCCAAGCTCAATCGCAAGGACGATAAGTGGAATCACGCCAAAGTCGAGCGCGCCATGTTAGAGCTCGCCCGCGTGTGCGGATTGCAGACAGCGGAAAACAAGCTCACCACAATCGGCGATCGCGATGCCTTGCTGGTCAAGCGCTTTGACCGCCAGAAGACAAAGTCAGGCTACTGCCGCGCAAGGATGCTGAGCGCGCTCACATTGCTGCGCGCCGAAGAACTCCCTAATGATCGCTGGTCCTATGTCCTGCTGGCCGAAGAGCTCAGGAGGATTTCATCGCAGCCGAAAGAAGACGGGCCCGAGCTTTTCCGTCGGATGTGCTTCAACGCCCTGATATCCAACACCGACGATCACCCGCGCAATCATGCTGTGCTGGCGATCGACAATGAGTGGAAGCTCTCTCCCGCCTACGACCTGCTGCCCGACACACCGCTCAGCATCGAGGAACGCTTCCTCGCCCTGTCCTGCGGCGACCAGGGTCGGCTCACCCATGTCGATAACCTGCTCTCACAATGTGCCCGCTTCCTGCTCAAGCAGGACGAAGCGAGCGCCATCATCGACACAATGGAACAAACCGTCAGAGACCGCTGGTATGAAATCGCCCGCCGCGAAGGCGTAAGCGAAACAGACAGCGAGCGTATTCGCCCGGCTTTCGTCTATGAGGGTTTCCGGTTGGAAGCTGCCAGCGGGGCAGCACTATGATCTCTAGGGACACTACGCGACAAAGAACATGGCGGCACTGTGGATCGCGAAAATCCCCGCATCGATGACCCTGCGAATTTCAGGCAGGGTCTAGGTGCCGGTTGGCAGGATAATGGTCGTGCCGGTGAGGGCCTTCACCGGGTAAACAAGGATGAAAACATTCCACCGCGTCTTGAATGACTCGGCAAGACATTCATGCCGCTCTCCGGCCGCGGCCGCCGTCATTGATCGAGGCACAGGCGCTGTATCCGTGGAAATAGGTCCGACCGGGCTGTTGCTCTAAGCGTGCCCGCCGCG
>CAYLNP010000139.1:334-6788 GCA_964384925.1 uncultured Woeseiaceae bacterium | reverse complement strand
CGCCGGTCCTGGATGATGCGCTCGACCCGAGGATGCAGCTTGAAGCCTTCCGGCAGCGTGGTGATCGCCTTGCCAAACTGCTTGACGGCCTTCCTGGGAATCGTCGTGTCGACCGAATCGGTGAGTTCGGCCTCCATGTAGCGCGACCAGTCCACCGTGTACTTGTTGCCGATCATCCCCAGCGCATTGGGATTCATCGCACGACCGGCGTCCATGCCATCGCGATACTCGTCGGCCAGCTCGGCGACTTCCTGCTCGCTGAACACGCCGGCGTCTACCAGCCGCTGCGCATACAGCGTGCGGGTCGAGGGGTGTTTGCGGATCACCTGGTACATGGTCGGCTGGGTCGCGGCCGGTTCATCGGCCTCGTTGTGACCGTGGCGGCGATAGCAGATCAGATCGATGACCACGTCCTTGCGAAACGCCTGCCGGTACTCCAGCGCCAGGCGGGTGGCAAACACCGCGGCCTCCGGATCGTCGCCGTTGACGTGAAACACCGGGGCCTCGACCATCTTGGCCACGTCCGAGCAGTACGGCGTGGAGCGTGCGTTCTGCGGATGACTCGTCGTGAAGCCGATCTGGTTGTTGATGATGATGTGCACGGTGCCACCGTTGGCAAAGCCACGGGCCTGTGACATCTGCAGCGTCTCCATGACCACGCCCTGGCCTGCGAAGGCGGCGTCGCCGTGGATCAGCAGGGGCAGAGCCGTGCTGCCCTTGTCGTCGCCGCGGCGCTGCTGGCGCGCCCGGATGGAACCTTCGACCACCGGATTGACGATCTCCAGGTGCGAGGGATTGAACGCCAGCGCCAGATGCACATTGCCGCCCGGCGTGCGGATATCCGCCGAAAACCCCATGTGGTACTTGACGTCGCCCGAGCCACGCAGCTTGGCGAAGTCGTACACGCCCTCGAACTCGGAGAAAAGCGTCTCCGGGGACTTGCCCAGCGAATTGACCAGCACGTTGATGCGCCCGCGGTGGGCCATGCCGATGACGATCTCCTGGAAGCCGACGGCCCCGGCCTGCTGGACCAGGTCGTCGAGCATGGGAATGAGCGTCTCGCCGCCTTCCAGTGAAAAGCGCTTCTGGCCGACATAGCGGGTATGCAGGTAGCGCTCGATGCCCTCGGCCGCGGTGAGGCGCTGGAAAATGAAGCGCTTTTCCTCGTCGGTCAGCCCGCCGGAGACCATCATGCCCTTCTCGAAACGCTCGCGGATCCACAGACGCTCGCGTGCACGCGAGATGTGGGCGAAGTCGGCGCCGACCTTGCCGCAGTAGATGCGCTTGAGCAGATCGAGGATTTCGCGCAGCTTCATGCGCTGGCTGCCCGTACCGGCCAGGCCACCGGTGTAGAACAGCGTGTCCATGTCCTGATCATCGAGCCCGAGGAAATCCAGGCGCAGAACCGCGGGTACGTGACGCTCCCACAGCCCCAGCGGGTCGAGATCGGCGATCTGGTGGCCGCGCAGACTGTAGACCTGGATCAGCCGCGAGACAGCCGCCTGTTTCTGGTCGGGCGCCGCGGCGGCGTAGGTCACGCCCTTGCCGTTGCCCGACCCGGTGCGTTGCTTGCCCTGGCGGAGCTGCTCGACGATCGGGCCGTGAGCGACTTCGTGACCGCGGGCGCCCTTGCCGAGCTTGCGGAAATAGTCACGCCAGGGCCTTGCGACCGTCTTTGGATCGTCGAGGTAGGCTTCGTAGAGTTGCTCGATGTAGGCGGCGTTGCCGCCGTAGAGCGGCGAGGTGTCGTACTGGTCCTTCAGGGAAGCGCTCATTGGATCCTGCTGTGGGGTGGCGGTTTCTGCTGCAACAATGGACGCGCCCGCGTCGGACCCATCCGCGTGTCGGCTTGCAAACCAATAATGTTAACGTAAGCCGGAGCCCATTAGAACGCACAGTCGGGTCCGGGTAAGTGCCTGTCATCACATATCCACCGCCCGCAGCCACTCGGATCCACGCTAGACTCTCGCCCGATATGGATATTCGGCATTGGTTCGGCCCGTCGATCGCTGCCCTCCTCTGGCTGCTGCTGGCCGCTGCTGCCGGCGCCGTGGAGCGAACTTTGCGCGTCGCGGTCTATGCCTTTCCGCCCGGCATGGGCAATCCGCACTCGCAGACCAACCTGCCGGCGATCTTCGTCTGGCCGGCGGTGCTCGAGCCGCTGACGGTGATGGGCGCCGATGGCGAACTCAAGGCCAAGCTTGCCGTGGCCTGGCAGGCGACGGACGAGCTCACCTGGCACTTCGAGCTGCGCCGCGGCGTGACTTTCTCCAACGGCGAGGCCTTCGATGCCGCAGCCGTGGTCAGCACGCTGGAGTGGCTGCGCAGCCCCGAAGCCCGCGCCACGATGGTCGCCAACGAGACCGCCAACGTGGCGGGGGTGCGCGCCCTGGATTCGCACACGGTCGAAATCCGCACTCACACGCCGGACGCCATGTTTCCGCGGCTGATGTCGGTGGTGCGGATGGTACCGCCACGTTACTGGGCTGAGGTCGGCCCCGCCGGCTTCGCACGCCAGCCCGTCGGCACGGGTCCGTTTCAGGTCGAGCACTGGGGCGACACGCGCGTGGAGATGCGCGCCTGGCCCGGCAGCTGGCGCGCCCCGCGCGTGGAACGGCTGGTCTTTCTCGAGTTGCCCGATGCGCCCTCGCGGGTGCAGGGCATACAGTCCGGCGCGCTGGATGTCGCCATCCAGCTCAGCCCCGATGACGGCGCTGCCGTGCGTGCGGCGGGCGCGCAGCTGATCCCCAGGCCGTCGGGCTCGATTCTCGGGCTGTCATTCATCACGACCCGGCCCTCGCCACTGACGGATCCCCGCGTGCGCCTGGCCCTGAACATGGCGGTGGATCGGGATCAGATCGTCCGCGAACTGTTTCATGGCACCACGGAGGTGGCCACCCAGCACGCCTCGCGCCACGCCTTCGGCCATCACCCGGGGCTCTCCGCCTACCCCTACGACCCGGAGGCCGCGCGCGAGCTTCTCGCCGAGGCCGGCTATCCCGATGGCTTCACCTTCGCCGCCCAGGTGGTGGTCGGCGCCGGCGCCAACGACTCGGCCGTCTACCAGCAGCTCGCAGCGGAACTGCGCAAGATCGGCGTCACCCTGGAGCTGCGCATCATGCCTACGCAGGTGCTGCTGCGGAACATCTTCACGGGCGACTGGAACGGGCATGCGTTCGGCATGGACTATGGGTCCGCCCCGTTCCTGGATGGCTGGCGGCCGTTTCGCATGCATTCCTGCCTGTGGGGCCACCCGTGGTATTGCGACGAGACTCTCGTGCCGCTGATCGAGCAGGTGCGCAGCACCTTCGACATGGAGCAGCGCAGAGGGCTGATGCGCGACCTGCTCGAGGCGTACCACACCGCCGTGCCCTCCCTGCCCGTGTATGAAGTAGTGGGGTACGATGCGGTCGCCGCTCGGGTACGCAACTATCGCAACACCTTCGGCGTGATCAATTTCGACGAGATCGAACTCGTTACGGACTGACGATTCGCGGAGCGCTGACCCGATGCCGACATACCCTGCCCTGTTCCTGCGTGTGTTCGCTGCCGCGACAGTGCTGATGATGCTCGCGGCGTGCGCTCGGAGCGATGCCGAAGGGCGTGTGCGCAGCCTGGCCGATGACGTGGAGATCGCCTGGTCGAGCCGCGGCAAGGGTCCGGTCACGCTCGTTTTCGTGCATGGCTGGCAGTGCGACGCCGACTACTGGCGCGACCAGCTCGATGCGTTCGCGCCGGACTACCGGATCATCACGCTGGACCTCGCCGGCCACGGTGCCTCGGGAGATGAGCGTGAGGACTGGAGCATGACGGCCTTCGGCGGCGATGTCGCAGCCGTGGTTGAACAGGTCGCAGGCGATGGCCCGGCGGTGCTCATCGGTCATTCTATGGGTGGCCCGGTGATTCTGGAGGCCGCGCGCCAGTCCAATCGGATCACCGGACTGATCGCCGTGGACACCTTGCGCGATGTCGGCGGCCCGGCGGCCGAGGCCGATATCCAGGCGCAGCTCGCCCCCCTTCGCGCCGACTACGCCACCATCGTGGCTGGGTTCATCGACGGCATGTTCGTCGAGTCCACGCCCGAGACGTTACGCACCGGCATTCGCACCGACATGCTGGCCGGCGACCGGCAGATCGGTCTGGCCATGATGGCTGAATACTCGCGCATGGATTATCCGGCAACGCTTGGCGAACTTGACGTACCGCTGGTGGTGATCAATGCAGACTACCTGCCACCGGGCATCGATTCGCTGCAGGCGCTCTATCCGCGCGCGCAGCTGATGCCGATCGAGGGCACCGGGCATTTCCCGATGCTCGAAGCCCCGGCGAGATTCAACGAGGTGCTCGGCGACGCGCTGGAGACCGTGCTGACGCAGGCCGCTTCGCGTTGAGAGGTATCGCCTCGACCCTGCTGCGCCGCCTTGCCAGCCTGCTGCTGCTGCTGGTGGTGCTCACCACCCTTTTGTTCTTCCTGCTCAGGGTGACGGCCGATCAGGCGCTGGTGCTGGCGGGCCCCGAGGCCAGCCCGGAACAGGTCGCCGCCATTCGGGAGCAGTACGGTCTGGACAGACCCCTGCTGACGCAGTACTTCGCCTACCTCGGCGAGCTTGTACGTCTGGACTTCGGCACCTCGATCATCAGCGGCCAGCCGGCGATCGGTGAGGTTCGTGCGCGTATCTGGGCCACCGTGGCGCTGGCGATCGCCGGCATGGTGGCGACCATCGCGATCTCGATTCCGCTGGGCGCCTGGTTGGGTGCTCGGCCGCATACCGGCGGGCGACGCACACTCTCCGCGTTCGTGTTCCTGCTGCAGGGCACGCCGGGTTTCGTAGTCGCGCTGCTGCTGGTGCAGCTGTTCGCCGTGCAGCTGAAGTGGTTGCCGTTCATGGGCTACGGCGGCATCGCAACCTGGATTCTGCCCACGCTGACGCTGGCGTCCTTCCTCGCGCCCAAGCTCACGCGCGTCGTCGCCGCAAACGTCAACAGTGCACTGGCCGAGGACCATATCCGCACCGCGCGCGCCAATGGTGCCACGTTCACCGAGATCTACTGGCGCCACGCGCTGCCCAACGCGCTGCTCGGCGCCACGGCACTGATCGGCACGCAGTTCGCCTTTCTGCTTTCGGGCAGCGTCATCACCGAAATGATCTTCGGCTGGCCTGGCATCGGCACGCTGCTCATCCGCAGTATTCAGAGCGCTGATTTCGCGGTCGTGCAGGCTGTGACGATTGCCATCGCCATCATGGTGTTCGTCGTCAATGCACTGACCGACGCGTCATTCCGGCTGCTCGATCCGCGGCTGCGCCGCGCCGGGAGCTGACACCACCGATGAACGCCCGCGACATCCTCGCCATTGAAACTCAGCGCACGCACGGTTTGCCGTCTTCGCGATGGTCGCCCCGACACTGGCCGACGGGGCTGCGTCTGGGCGCCGTCCTCGGGCTGGTCCTGTTGACCGCAAGCGCGCTGCTGCCGGTGCTGCTGGGCGTCGACCCGATGGTCACTGACCTGGGACGTCGCCTTGCCGCCCCCGGTCAGCAGGGCTTCATCCTGGGCAGCGATCAACTGGGCCGCGACATCCTCGCACGCATACTCGCCGGGCTGAGCTGGTCACTGGCCGTGGCTGGCACCGCGACCGCGCTGGCCGCGCTCATCGGCGTCGCGCTGGGCCTGCTGGCTGCCGATCGGCCGGGTGTGTTGCGCACGGTGATCAACCAGCTGGTCGACATGGTGCTGTCCTTCCCCGGCCTGGTCATTGCGATCGTGGTGATCGCGGTGCTGGGCCACGGGTTCTGGCCGCTGGTGCTCACGCTCGGTGTGCTCAGCTGGCCGGTGTTCGCGCGCGTGGTGTACGCCGAAGCACGCAGCGTGCTCGCCGAGGACTACGTACTGGCAGCGCGCCTGCTGGGCACCTCGCGCCTGCGCGTGCTGCTCGGACACGTCCTGCCCGGACTCACACCCAGTCTGATGGTGATGCTGGCGTTCCACTTCGCCGACATGATGATTGCCGAGAGTGCGCTGTCGTTCCTCGGTGTGGGCGCACCGCTGGGTACCGCGAGTCTGGGCAATATGCTCTCGGAAAGCCGCCAGTATCTGTTTGTGGCACCCTACATGATGCTGCTGCCCGCCGCGGCGATCGTCCTTGCGGTGGTGGCGGCCAATCTGGTCGGCGATGGACTCGCCGCCGCGGGTCGGCGCGGCCGGGTGGTCGCACACGATGGGGGGGACAGGGCATGAACCAGGAAACAGCATGACAACTCAGACCAACGAGCAGGTGATCCGGGTCGAGGACCTGGTCATTGAATTCCCCGGCGAGGACGCACCGGCACGCGTGGTCGATGGCGTGAGCCTGACGCTGCGCCGCGGCGAGGTTCTTATTACCGCCGCAGCGTTGGAGCGCCATGGCGACCATGACCGTGTCATCAACATCCGGGTACCATTCGTTCTTGTACTC
>CAYLNP010000139.1:0-324 GCA_964384925.1 uncultured Woeseiaceae bacterium | reverse complement strand
GTGGTCGATGGCGTGAGCCTGACGCTGCGCCGCGGCGAGACATTGGGCGTGGTCGGCGAGTCGGGCTCGGGCAAGACCATGCTCTCGCTTGCACTGATGGCGCTGGTGCCCAAGCCGGGCCGGGTGCAAAGCGGCCGACTGGAACTGCTTGGCAACGATGCGCGTGGCTGGGACGAGGCGCAGTGGTGCAGCATCCGCGGCCGCGACGTCGGCATGATCTTCCAGAACCCGATGACCGGTTTCAATCCGGTGCGAACGATCGGGCGCCAGATCAGCCAGTCACTGCAGCGCCACGCCGGGATGGGCTTCAACGATGCGCGCGAG
>CAYLNP010000138.1:0-6814 GCA_964384925.1 uncultured Woeseiaceae bacterium | reverse complement strand
GCAAGCACGTCCTGCGAGGTGGTGACCTGAAGGTCGTCGGAGATGGCCAGCGTCGAGTCCCACTCGCCTCCGCGCGGGTGCAGCACAAAGCCGCGATCCTGCTGGACCGGCCCGCCCTGCATGACCAGGCTGCCGGCCAGCCCCGCGTTGTCTGTACTCAGGCCCAGCTGCGTGAACACTTCGCCGAGGTCCATGTCCAGTGGCCGATTGATGACCAGACCCAGAGCGCCGGCCTCGTTGTGTTCACATACGAGCGTGACGGTTTCGCCGAAATTCGGATCGCCCATGCCGGGCATGGCGATCAGGAAGTTGTTGGCCAGGCTGTCCATGAGCGATGTGTCCTCCCGCGGCCGATGCCGTTGTTGTCGATTCTAGCGCGTCACATCCATGAATTCGTCGCAGGCGCTCAACGCCGCCCGCCTGGCCGATCGGCCGCATCCTCGCTGTCCGTGAAACGCCATTCATAGGCGAAACGCAACTGCTCGTAGCGAAGCTTCAGCGTGTCGTCGAAGGGCTGGAAGGGTGCTGCCAGGCGCAGGATGTTCAGCGCTGCCTGGTCCAGGAACGAATGCCCCGATGAGCGCTTGACGATGATATCGGCCAGCGTGCCGTCGGCGCGGATCGCGACCTCGAGGACCGGATTGCCGGCCAGCCCGGCCGCGCGCGCCTGCTCCGGATAGTTCTGTGTGCCGATGCGCTCGACGCGGTTGCGCCACGCGGCCAGATAGGGGGCCGCCTCGTCGGCTCGCGTATCCGGGCCGATCACGAGTTCGCGCACCGGGGCGTCGACTGCGAGGCGTTCGTCATCGCTGAGCAGCCGCGTCACGGGACGCGTGGGATCCTGCGCAGCCTGGGCCAGCTCAGGTCGCTCGGCTGCGGCGTCGGTAGGATCGAGCAGCGCTACGGCCGTTCGCTGGGACTGGTCCCGGGTGACCAGAACGTCGGGCTGAGTCTGCGGCTGGCCTGGCAAGGTGGTTCGCATGTCGGCGCCAAGGTCGGGTGCCTCTATGCTGCGTTGCTGCGACTGGGCGGCCGGTGCGGCAGGCTCGGTCGGTCGTGCGCCGGTACCACTGCCGCCCGAGTCGGCCTGGGCAATGATGTCGGTGTCACGCACCAGGTCGTCATCGCTGGGCACGACGACCGTCACCCGCAGCGTGCTGACCTCGGGCGTGCCGCGAAGATCGATGTCGCCGAAAGTGATGCCCAGGATCAGTACCCCGTGGATCACGACCGCGAAGAACAGCGTCGAACTCAGCCTGTCCCGGCTGCCGGGCTCAACGGACATCGTCGTCGTCCGGCACAGCGACAGCCTCCAGGCGGCCGCCGAACAGGCGCGTCATGCCGACACTCCCGTCGGCGCCCACGCGCAACACCGCACGCATCCCCAGTGTCTCGGCCATGGCCTGCCAGCGTTCCGGGCCGGCCACCATCAGGGCGGTGGAGGCCGCATCCACCGCCACGCCGCGACCGCCCAGCACCGTGACGCCAGCCGTATGCCGTACCGGATAGCCTGAGGCGGGGTCGAGCACATGTGCGAAGCGCTCGCCATTGCTGGTGAAATACCGGGCGTAGTCGCCGGAGGTGAAGGCGGCCTCGCCGCTGGCCAGGGCGATCGACCCGAGCACCCCCTCGCCGCGCGGATCCTGCACGCCAATACGCCACGGGCGCCGTGCGTTGCGCCCCATCGCGCGCAGGTCGCCCCCTGCATCGATCATCGCGTTTGCAATGCCGCGGTTACGCAGCAGGGACATCGCCTCGTCCACGGCAAAACCCTTGGCGATGCCGCCGAGGTCCAGCAGCGGTCCCGGGCATCGGCTGCTGATCTGCTGTGCGCGTACGATGATGCGCGCAATGCCCATGCAGCCGGCCAGCACACGCGCGATATCTTCGTCGGCCGGTGGTGTACCGGGCGCGCCCGGGCGCGCCTCGTGAAAGCCCCAGAGTTCCACCAGCGCGCCGATGCCCGGATCGAAGGCGCCACCGCTGAGTCGCGAGAGATCCTGTGCCTGAGCCAGCAGGCCCGCCATGTCATCGCTGGCCTGAAAGCTGCGACCCGCAGCGAGCGCTGCATTGAGTTCTGCCAGTTCGCCCTCGGTCCATGGGTAGAAGTCCACACCGATCTGCCGCAGCCGTGCCTCGACGGCGGCGAAATGGCCGGTGGGATCGCGCGTCTCGGCCCCGGCGATGAGGATGCGGATGTCCGTCCCCATCGCGCTGAACTCGTGCGTCCAGGCCGGGCGGTCCACTTCGCAGGAACCCAGTGCGACAAGCGTGACGAGCAGCCACCAGCGCATGCTATCGGCGGTTCCGTTGCTGGGCGATGGCGTCCATCAGGGTGCCGGCGATATCGAGCCCAAAGGCGCGATCCAGTTCCCGTATACCTGTCGGACTGGTCACGTTGATCTCGGTGAGATAGTCACCGATAACATCGAGTCCGGCGAAGATTACGCCTTTTCGAAGTAGTTCCGGGCCGACTTCGGCGGCAATCCAGCGTTCCCGTTCTCCCAGGGGGCGGCCATGGGCTGTCGCCCCTGCGACCAGATTGCCGCGGTGATCACCCCCGCCCGGCACACGCGCCAGCATGTAGTCGACCGGGCGACCGTTGATCAGCAGCACGCGCTTGTCGCCATCGACGATCTCCGGCAGATAGCGCTGAGCCATCGCGTAGCGACGCTCATTGTCCGTCAGCGTCTCCATGATCACATTGCGGTTGGCATCGCCTGCGTCGACGACGAATACCGAGCGACCGCCCATGCCGTCGAGTGGCTTGAGCACGATGCGCCCGTGCTCGGCGAGGAATGCCCGGATTTCGGCATGCCGGCGTGAGATCAGTGTCGCCGGGGTGCACTGCGGAAACCAGGCCGTGGCGACCTTCTCGTTGATGTCGCGCAGCGCGGCAGGCGAGTTCACGACCAGACTGCCCGCGATTTCCGCCCGTTGCAGGATGTAGGTGGCATGCACGTACTCCATGTCGAACGGCGGGTCCTTGCGCATCAGCAGCACGTCCAGACCGGAAAGTTCGCCCTGCCAGGGCGAAGCCAGCGAAAACCAGTCACTGGCATCGTCGCGCAGTTCCACATGATGGCCGCGGCCGAAGGCGACGCCGTCGCGCATCCACAGGTCACCCTGCTGCAGGTAGATCACCCGCCAGCCGCGCGACTGGGCTGCGAGCATCATGGCAAGCGAGCTGTCCTTCGAGGGCTTGATCTCCTCGAGCCTGTCCATCACCACGCCCACACTCAGGCAGCGCTTGTCCATAAGGGCCTCTACTCCGTGCTCAAGCCGTCGACATCGTGCCTCGCCGAGGGCACGGCGCGACAACTATAACCGTCCGGCGCGCCGACAGCGATGACGGGCACTGTGAACTGCTGCAGGTTTTCGCGAACCCTGGCAGGCGTACACTCGACGTCTTCCCGACGCTGCCGGTTGCGTGCAGTGGCAGAGTCAATATGTTAAAACGCGCCAGTGTCTCAACCATCACCGAGGCCGGCCGCGACGCGCAGGCAACGCAGGGGAAAAACGTCGTGAGCAGTGTCAAACACGACAGTCTCGCAGGACTCAAGGTCCTGGTCATCGACGACTCCAAGACCATCCGCCGGACCGCGGAAACCCTGCTGTCCAAAGAGGGCTGTGAGGTGTTCACGGCCGTCGACGGCTTCGATGCACTGTCCAAGATCGCCGACCACCAGCCGGATATCGTCTTCGTCGACATCATGATGCCGCGTCTGGATGGCTACCAGACCTGTTCGCTCATCAAGAACAACAAGGTGTTCCGCGACACACCGGTGATCATGCTGTCCAGCAAGGATGGCCTGTTCGACCGCGCGCGCGGGCGTATTGTGGGATCCGAGCAGTATCTGACCAAACCGTTCACCAAGGACGAGCTGCTCGGTGCCATTCACAGCCATATCGTCAGGTGACGGGGGAGTCAGCGCATGGCGGTCGTACTCATCATCGACGATTCTCCGACGGAACTGCACATCATGCGCGCCGCGCTGCAGCGCCATGGCTTCGACACGCTGGAGGCCGGCGACGGCAGCAAGGGCATCGAGCTTGCACGCGAGCATCATCCTGACCTGATCCTGATGGACGTGGTCATGCCCGGCGTCAACGGGTTCCAGGCGACGCGTAAGCTGGCGCGAGACCCGGTCACGGCCGATATCCCGGTGGTCATGATCACGACCAAGGGTGAGGCCACAGACCGGATCTGGGGCATGCGCCAGGGCGCGGTGGACTATCTGGTAAAGCCGATCGGAGAGGACGATCTGATCGCCAAGGCCCGCGAGTGGCTGACTGCCGGCGGGTCATGAATCTTCGCGAACTCAAGGGCAGACCGTTCGACCTGCTGCGGGAACTGGAGCGGCGTGGACGCTCGGCGGTCGTCGAGGCCGGCGAGGGCAGCGCCGGCGAGGAGTGGATCGGTGTGGCCATCCGCGTAGGTCCCGAGCGCTTCGTCGTGCCCCGCCAGCAGGTGCGCGAAGTGCTGCCGGTGCCCTCGACGCTCACCCGCGTGCCGGGCGCGAGAAGCTGGCTGCGAGGCATCGCCAACGTGCGCGGTCATCTGCTGGCACTGACGGACCTGCGGGCCTTGCTGGGGGCAGGCTCCGCGGCGAAGGATCGCCAGGCAAGGGTTCTGGTGGTCAACCATCGCGAGATTCCCGCCGGCCTGGTGGTCGATGAAGTCTTCGGGTTCCGCCGGTTTCCCGCGGCGCGTTACCAGCCCGAGACGCCCGCCACCATCATCCGTGCAGAAGGCTACCTCGATGGGGCCTACCGCGACGGCAACGACCTGTGGCCGGTGTTCGACCTGCTGGCCCTGGTTGAAAACGAACAGTTTCAGCAGGCTGCCGAGTAGGCGCCTGCGATGACGACTCAATCACGGATGGCATGATCATGCTGAAGAGATCCAACGCTGCACGGTTATTTCCGCTGCTCGGTCCGCTGCTGCTTTTGCTGCTGCTGGCCGCGGTGGCCAGCGTGGTGATGGACCGCGGCGTCGGCGCGGCCCCGGAGGGTGGTGCCACAGAGCTTGCGGCGCTCAGCCAGAGGATGCCGCAGCTCGCTGAGCAGGCGGCCGGCGGTGATGCAGATGCCTTCCGGGCGCTCGAGTCCGCCCGTGCGAGTCTCGAAGGACTTTCCCGCCGCGCCGACGGGGCTGCGGCGCGGCAGCGGTTGACGCAGCTTGCCGAGCAGTCGCGCGTCGTCACCGATGCGCGCGAGGATCTCCTGGCCGTGCACGCGGCGGCAGCGGCGACCGGCGAGCGCACGCCCGCACTGCTCTCGGCGATCGGCGATCTCGCCGCCGCGCTCTCCGGCGCCGACCTTGCCAGCAACCAGCGCTTCCTGGAGCGATTCGAGCTGACGCTGCAGCGCGCCCAGCAGGACCTGGTCATGCTCGCCGACGGCGCCGGCGATGGACGCCAGAGCGTCAACCGGCTGGTCGACGCGCAATCGGTGATGGGACAGATCATCGGCGGCCTGGCCGGCGATGATGTGGGCCTGGGTCTGCGACCGGTCAGCGGGCCGGCCGAAGGCGAACTCGATCAGGTGCGTCAGCTCTATCAGCAGGTCGTGGGCGAGATACGCAGCGGCCTTTCTGCCGCCGACCGGGTGCTCGATGCGCGCGCCGCGGTCGGGGCGATGCAGCGCACCGCAGACGAGCTGTTTCCGCTCCTCAGCGTGCCGGCCGCTGCTGCCGGCAGCGGCATCGGCAGCTGGCTGACGCTGGGCCTGTTGCTTGGCTGCGTGCTCGTGCTGTTGCTGCTGATGGGTCTTTACTGGCGCGCAAGCGACCTGAGGCGCGCAGCCGAGATCCAGGCGGAGCAGAACGAGCGCAATCAGCAGGCGATCCTGCGGCTGCTCGACGAGATGGGGTCACTGGCCGATGGCGATCTCACCGTGCAGGCTACGGTGTCGGAAGACATCACCGGCGCCATCGCCGATTCGATCAATTTCGCCATCGAGGCGTTGCGCGATCTGGTGGCGACCATCCGCGATTCTGCCGTGCTGGTGGACGGTGCGGCAAAGCAGACCCAGGCGACCGCCGGGCGCCTGACCAAGGCTGCCGCGCGCCAGTCACGCCAGGTCTCCGCCGCCTCGGAGTCCATCGGGCAGGTGGCGGGTTCCATCGAAGAGGTCTCGGGCAATGCCGAGCGGGCCTCGGATGTGGCCCGTCATTCGGTGGATGTGGCCCACAAGGGTGGCGAGGCGGTGCGGCGCACAATCGCCGGCATGAACACGATTCGCGAGACCATCCAGGACACCTCCAAGCGCATCAAGCGTCTGGGTGAGAGCTCCCAGGAGATCGGCAACATCGTCGAGCTGATCAACGATATCGCCGAGCAGACCAATATCCTGGCCTTGAATGCGTCCATCCAGGCATCGATGGCCGGCGAAGCCGGTCGCGGGTTCGCCGTCGTGGCCGACGAGGTCCAGCGTCTGGCCGAACGCTCCGCCAATGCCACACGGCAGATCGAAGTGCTGGTGCGCACCATCCAGTCCGATACCAACGAGGCGGTCGTCTCGATGGAGCGCAGCACCACCGATGTCGTCGGTGGCGCGCTGCTCGCCGAGAACGCGGGTGCCGCGCTCGAGGAGATCGAGCAGGTCTCCAACCAGATCGCCTCACTGGTGCAGAACATTTCCAGTTCGGCGCGCCAGCAGACCCAGGCCGCCGGCGACATCACGCACAACATGACGGCATTGAACGAGATCAGTGCCGAGACCGCGAGCGGCGCCACGGCCACGGCGAACGCCATTGCCAAGCTCTCCGAACTGGCCAGCCAGCTGCGCCAGACCGTCTCCGGCTTCCGCC
>CAYLNP010000137.1:0-6855 GCA_964384925.1 uncultured Woeseiaceae bacterium | reverse complement strand
CTCATGAAGTGCGGCTCGAGCTCGAAACGCGGCGTGGCGCGATGGGCACGCCCGCCGCGGAGTTGGCCGGCACATAGCGGCCGGCGGCCAACGCTTCAGACGCGCCCGCAGCGCTCGATCGGTGACGATAGTCCTCCATGACGCATCATGCGACAGCATTGCTTGTCCGGCTTCCGAACCGCAGCCGCGCAACGAGGCTGGCCGCGAGGTAAAGGATTGAGCTGTCAAACTGCTTCGCTGCTGGTCATCTTCGGCGCCACGGGCGACCTCGCCCAGCGCATGCTGCTCCCTTCCCTGCACGGCCTCGATCGAGACGGCTTGTTGCCGGAGTCGCTGCGGATCCTCGGTTGTGCCCGGAGCGAGCTCGATCGCGAAGCCTTCCGCGCCCAGGTGGCGGAAACTATCGCAAGGCAGACGCCGACGGCCGACCACACCGAAAAGAGCGTGCGTCGGCTGCTGGAGCGCGTCGACTACGTCCCAGTGGACCTGTCCGACGACGCCTCGATGGCCGCCCTGATCGAGCGCATTGCCGCGCTGCGCACGGGCGACCTGCTTTTTCACCTGTCCACGGCGCCGCGCTGGTACGGCTACATCTGCGCCGCGCTCGGCCGGGCCGGGCTTTCCGGCGAGGGAACCCGGGTGATGATGGAGAAGCCGATCGGGCACGACTTCGCCAGCTCCTGCGCCATCAACCGGGACGTCTCGGCGGTATTCGACGAGAGCCGCGTGTACCGCGTCGATCACTATCTGGGCAAGGAAGGCGTGCAGAACCTACTGGCGCTGCGCTTCGGCAACGCGCTGTTCGAGCCGCTGTGGAATGCCGGGCACATCGAGCAGGTGCAGATCAGCGTGGCGGAAACCGTCGGGGTCGAGGGCCGGGCTGGCTACTACGACGAGTCCGGGGCCTTGCGCGACATGGTGCAGAACCACCTGTTGCAGCTTGTCTGCCTGACCGCGATGGAGCCGCCATCCCAGTTCAACCCGAGTGCAGTGCGCAACGAAAAAATCAAGGTGCTGCGCTCGCTCAGGCCGATCCGGGGCGCCGATATCGCCACCCACAGCGTCTCCGGCCAGTACAGCGCCGGGGCCGTAAACAGAGTGGCGGTGCCCGGCTATACGGATGAACTGGGCAAGGCCAGCCGCACCGAGACCTTTGTCGGCCTGCGTGCGCACATCGACAACTGGCGCTGGTCGGGTGTCCCATTCTACCTGCGCACGGGGAAGCGCATGCCGCGCCGCTGTAGCGAAATCTGTCTCCAGTTCCGGGCCGTGCCGCACTCGATCTTCGCCAATGGCGGCGCGCGAGTGCAGCCCAACGCGCTGGTAATCCACCTGCAGCCCGAGGAACACATCTCGCTGCACCTGATGAACAAGGCGCCGGGGCTCGACCGCGGCGGTCTCAAGCTGGCGCAGGTGGCTCTCGACCTCGACCTCGATGACGCGTTCGAGGATATCCGCCGGCGCAGCGCCTACGAGCGCCTCTACATGGACGCCATTGAGGGCGACGGCACGCTGTTCGTGCGCCGCGACGAGGTCGAAACGGCCTGGCAATGGGTCGACGACATCCTGGCCGGCTGGCGCGAGAGTGAGCAAAGCCCCAAGTCCTATCCGGCCGGCACCTGGGGACCGAGCAGCGCCGTCACCCTGACCGAGCGCTACGGCCACAGCTGGCGCGAGTAGAGCTGACCATGAGCTGGACCGAAGTCCTCCACCGCGACGCCGACGCACTGGCCGCATCGATTGCCGGGACGCTGGAGGCGTCGATCCGCACCGGACTGGCCGAGCGCGGCCGAGCGGTGCTGGCCCTGGCCGGCGGGCGTACGCCGTTTCCCGTCTATCGCCGCCTCGCCCGGGCAGCGCTTGACTGGTCCGCCGTACTGCTGCTGCCCACGGACGAACGCTGGGTCGACCGGGACCACCCGGCCTGCAACGCGCGCGAAATGCGTGCCGCGTTCGCGGCAGCCACCGGAGTGACCATCCTGCCGCTGGTGCCCGACGTGGCCGGACCCGTTGCCGACACGGAGGCGACCGACGTGATGTTGGCAGAGCTCGCCAATCCGTTCGACGCGGTGCTGCTCGGCATGGGCGCGGATGGCCATTTCGCCTCGCTGTTTCCGGGCGCCGCCGAACTCGCGGCCGGGTTGGACCCGCACGGCCCCGATGATGCGCTGGTGGTGCATCCGGAGCCCCTGCCGCCGGAAGCCCCCTACGCGCGCGTTTCGCTCAGCGCCGCCCGCCTGCTGCGTGCCCATCGGTTGCTGCTGACCACGACCGGCGCCGCCAAGCGCGCCGTGCTCGACCGTGCCCAGGCGCGGCCCGATTCGTTTACCCTGCCCATCTCCGCGCTCTTGCACGACACTGCAGCGCAGGTCGAAATACACTGGAGTCCATGATGCCCATCCATCCGAATATCGAGGCCGTCACCGCGCGCATTGCGGATCGCAGCCGCGATTCGCGCCGGGCCTACCTGGAGCACATCGACGCGGCCCGAGGCAAGGGTCCGGCGCGCGGCACCATCAGCTGCGGCAACCTCGCCCACGGTTTCGCCGCGTCGGGCGAAGACAAGCCGTCATTGCGCGGCCTGCGCCGGCCCAACCTCGGCATCGTCACGGCCTTCAACGACATGCTCTCGGCGCACCAGCCGCTGGAGCGCTATCCCGCGCTGATCAAGCTCGCCGCGCGCAGCGCAGGCTGCACCGCCCAGGTGGCGGGCGGCGTGCCGGCGATGTGCGACGGCGTGACGCAGGGCCAGCCGGGCATGGAGCTGTCACTGTTCTCCCGCGACACGATTGCGCTGGCCACCGCGATTTCGCTGTCCCACGCCATGTTCGACGCCGCCGTGCTGCTCGGCGTGTGCGACAAGATCGTGCCCGGCCTCCTGATCGGCGCGCTGAGCTTCGGGCACCTGCCGGTGATCCTGATTCCCGCCGGGCCGATGCCGTCGGGCATCCCGAACCGCGATAAGGCCCACATCCGCAAGCTCTACGCCGCGGGCAATGCGAGCCGCGAGGAGCTGCTGGAGGCCGAGTCGCAGTCCTACCACGGCCCCGGCACCTGCACCTTCTACGGCACCGCCAATTCCAACCAGATGCTGATGGAAGTGATGGGCCTGCACATGCCGGGCACCGCCTTCGTCAATCCGAACACGCCGCTGCGCGATGCCCTTACCGCAGCCGCCGCCGTGCGCGCGTGTGCGATCACCGCGCTCGGCGAGCACTACACGCCGATCGGCCACACGATCGGTGAGTCGGCCATAGTCAACGGCATGGTCGGGCTGGCCGCAACCGGCGGCTCGACCAACCATGCCATCCACCTCGTGGCGATCGCCCGGGCCGCCGGCGTCGTCATCGACTGGGACGACCTCGACGAGATCTCCCGTGTGACGCCGCTGCTCACCCGCATCTATCCCAACGGCAGCGCCGACGTGAACCATTTCCACGCGGCCGGAGGGATGGGCTTCCTGATTCGCGAGCTGCTCGACGCCGGCCTGCTGCACCCGGACATCCGCTGCGTGCACGGCGGCGACCTGCGCGACCAGGCGCGAGAGCCCTGGCTGGATGGGCATCGGCTGGAATGGCGTGATCCGCCGAGGGTTTCCCTCGATGTCGAGGTCGTGCGTCCGGTGGCAGAGCCGTTCGCGCCCGAGGGCGGGATGCGCCTTCTGCAGGGCAATCTCGGCCGCGCGGTGGTCAAGGTCTCGGCGGTGGCGCCCGAGCACCAGGCAATCAGCGCCCCGGCGCGGGTGTTCGATTCCCAGGATGCACTGCTGGACGCATACAAGACAGGCGCGTTGACCGGCGATTTCGTTGCCGTCATTCGCGGCCAAGGGCCGCGCGCCAATGGCATGCCAGAGCTGCACAAGCTCACGCCCACGTTATCCCTGCTCCAGGACCGCGGCCAACGCGTTGCCCTGCTCACCGACGGTCGCATGTCGGGCGCGTCGGGCACGGTGCTGGCCGCCATCCACGTGGTGCCCGAGGCCGCCGACGACGGCGTTATCGGCCGCCTGCTCGACGGCGACCCGATCGTGATCGACGCCGAGCGCGGCGAGCTGAGCGTCGGGCTGGATGGCGGCACGCTCGCCGCACGGACAGCCCTGCCGCTCGAGCTCGACGGGCATCGCATCGGCTTCGGGCGCGAACTGTTCGGCGTGCTGCGCGCCAATGCCAGCACCGCCGAACAAGGCGCCTGCGCCCTCTTCGGCGACGGCTGACGTGCTCGCCCTGGTCGCCGATATCGGGGGCACCAACGCCCGCTTCGCGCTGGCCGACCTGGACGCGCCGTTGCCGACACTCCAACACGTGCTATCGCTGGTGGCGGCCGGGTTCGCCAGCTTGCAACATGCCGCCGAGCATTACCTGGCGCAAGTCCAACAGGCGCCCCGGACCGCGGCGATCGCCGTGGCCTGCCCGGTCCGCGACGACGCGGTCCGGCTGACGAACCGCGCCTGGTCTTTCAGCCGGAGCGAGCTGCGCCAATCGCTGGGCCTCGAGCGGCTGCTGGTGCTAAACGACTTCGGCGCCGTCGCTTGGACCGTGCCGACCCTGTCCGAGACCAACAGCAGCCCGATTTACGGTCCGCCCGGTCTGCGCCGGGAAGGACCCATTAGCGTACTCGGCCCCGGCACTGGGCTGGGCGTCGCCCTGCTAGTCGGTGACGACCACATTGGCTGGCGTGTCGTGGAGACCGAGGGTGGGCACGTCAGCTTCGTCCCGCATGGCACGGAGGAACGCGAGATCGCCGACTGGTTGACCGCCCGGCACGGCCGGGTGTCGAATGAGCGCGTGATGTCGGGCAGCGGGCTGGCGCAGATCGATGCGGCGCTGGCGCAGCGCAAGCCCGGCAAGCTCGACACCCCCGACACCAGGCTGCGCGATCCGGCCGACATCGTCGCCGCCGCGCTGGAGGGCCACGACGTCTCCTCGCGGCGGGCGCTGGCGCGATTCTGCGCCATACTCGGCAGCGTGGCCGGCGACACCGCCCTGATCCACGGCGCCCGGACGGTGATGATCGCCGGTGGCATCGTGCCGCGCTTCATCCCTTTCTTAAGCACCAGCGCCTTCCGCGAGCGGTTCCTCGACAAGGGTCGTTTCGCCGCTTATCTCGAGTCCGTCTCGGTGCGGGTGATCACGCACCCGGCGCCGGGCCTGCTCGGCGCGGCGCTGGCGCTGCGCGCCGACTCATCGCCCCATCCGAACCCACCCACGCAGGACTCGCCATGACCCAGTGGACTCCCGACAGCCGCGCCGCCGCCGTCGACGCCCTCCTGCAAAAGGCGCCGGTACTGCCGGTGCTGAGCATCGAGCACATTGACGACGCCGTGCCGCTGGCCCGCGCCCTGGTGGCCGGCGGGCTGCCGGTGCTGGAGGTGACGCTGCGCAGCGACATCGCGCTCGCCGCCATCGCCGCCATTCGGGCCGAGGTCCCCGGGGCGATCGTCGGCGCCGGCACGGTGCTGGTGCCAGACAACCTGCGTGCGGTGGCCGAAGCCGGCGCCGTGTTCGCGATCTCGCCCGGCGCCAGCGATGCACTGTATGTCGCCGCCGATAAGGCGACGATTCCCTTCATCCCGGCCATTGCGACGGCCAGCGAACTGATGGGCGGCCTGGCGCAGGGCCACCAGCGCTTTAAGTTCTTCCCGGCTAGGGCCGCCGGGGGCATCGATGCCCTGAAGGCCTTCGCGGGCCCGTTTCCACGGGCCAAGTTCTGTCCGACCGGTGGCATCGCGGCCGACAGCGCCACCGCGTACCTGGCGCTGGGCAATGTGATCACCGTCGGCGGCTCTTGGATGGTGCCAGCTGATGCGCTGCGTGCGCACGACTGGACGCGCATCGCCGCGCTCGCCGCGGACTGCACTCGCCTGCGGAATTCCGCAGGCTAAGCTCATTCGCCCTGCCCGCCTGCATCACACGGCTATCATACTGAAGCCGGCCTCACAATCCGGGAATCACTGTAGGCCAACAGTCAAAAAAGCCCAGAACAAGACGAACGACGAGTTCCTGGCCAGCGGGCAGCGAGATGGTACGGACCGCTCCGCGCTAATCCCGCTCCCTCCGCAGCCGCTTCCGCAGATGGTGGGACAGCAGAAATGCAGCGCAAAACACGTTCATGATTGGAGACCGGGTCCGCATCACGCACGTAGAAACCCAGTTCATCGATCGTATAGGCATTGAGGCGATTGTGGGGTCGGAACTCAAGCACACAGGGGACGGCCGCATGTTTTGTCGACTCAACAACAGCATGTCAGCAGAGCCCGAATGCCTGATGCTGATTGAGCACCTCGTGGACCCCCAAACCCAGCGGGCCCTGATTGAAAACGCGCGATTCTGGTCGCTCCGGTCGTCACGGCTTTGCCACCCGCTTGTTGCGGGAAGCCATAAACTCCCCGTCGTGCCTGGAAATGACTTTTCCCAGCGTGGCCTCTTCCCAAGTCGTCTCCCCATCCTTGATGACGACGGTCGCCTTTATCAGTGTCGATTCGAGACCGCCCTCGGTGACGGAGCTCATTGCCAGCCGCCATTCGCCGTCTGACAGGTCCTCCAGCGCGTACGAGGTAGCCCGAGCGGAATCCATGCGGCGACTCCACACTGGTGCGGCTGATGAGAACCTTGTCCTCAACGTTCCTGTCACGCGCCGCTTCCTGTGAGGCAGAGCCGAAAGTCAGGATAGGGAACAAAGCTGCCAGATCGCAAAGCAAAAAAGCAGATCGAATAGATCATAGCTTTTACATCATTACCGGAGCAGCGAACCTCATGCAGAAGCTATCCATCGCACCGAGTGCACGCTGAGCCATCCCGTGCCGAGCAGCGGCAGCACCTCGAGCGGCTCGGGTTGCATGGACGCCAGCGTCTGGCG
>CAYLNP010000136.1:0-6902 GCA_964384925.1 uncultured Woeseiaceae bacterium | reverse complement strand
CGCAACTGGAAGCCGCAGGCACCTGTCAGCACGGCCAGCAATGCAAGGCTTGCCAGCCAGCCGATCACCCGGCCGGCACCGCGCGGCGAATCAGATGACGATGTTGAGCAGCTTGCCTGGGACATAGATCACCTTGCGCGGAGACTGCTCCGCGACGAATCGCTGGACGTTCGGCTCGGCGAGCGCGAGCGCCAGGACGTCCGCCTGGTTCACATCCGCAGCCACCGCGACGCGGCCGCGCAGCTTGCCATTGACCTGTACCACGATCTCCAGCCGGTCCTGCGACAGTGCCGCCTCGTCAACCACCGGCCACGCAGCCGCCACCAGGTCCTCGCCGCGGCCCAGGCGCTGCCACAATGCATGGCAGATGTGCGGCACCATCGGCGAGAGCATCAGCACCATCGCCTCGATCGCCTCGCGCTGGATCGCCAGCCCCTGCGCGGAGTTGTCCTCGAACCGGTTGACGGCGTTGGAGAGTTCCATCACCGCGGCCACCGCCGTGTTGAAGCTGTGCCTGCGTCCCAGATCATCGCCCACCTTGGCAATGGTCAGGTGGGTGAGCCTGCGCAGCGCACGCTGCGGCGCGTCCAGGTTCGCCACGTCCAGCGCGGCAGGCTGCCCCGCGGACAGGTGCGACATGACCTGGCGCCACAGGCGCCTGAGAAAGCGAAACGAGCCCTGTACGCCATCATCCGACCACTCCAGGGCCTGCTCCGGGGGTGCCGCGAACATCATGAAAAGACGCACGGTATCGGCGCCGAACTCTTCAACCAGCGCCTGAGGATCGACCGTGTTGCCGCGGGATTTCGACATCTTCGAGCCGTCCTTCAGCACCATCCCCTGCGTGAGCAGATTGGTGAACGGCTCGTCATGACGCGACAGGCCCACGTCACGCATCACGCGCTGGAAGAATCGCGAATACAGCAGGTGCAGGATGGCGTGCTCGATGCCGCCGGTGTACTGATCCACGGGCATCCAGTAGTCGGCGCGCTCATCGAGCATGGCCTGATCGGCATCGGGGCAGGCGTAGCGCGCGAAATACCAGGAGCTCTCCACGAAGGTGTCGAAGGTGTCGGTTTCGCGCTTCGCAGGCTTGCCGCACCTGGGGCACGCGCAGTCGACGAACTCGGGCATCGACTTCAACGGCGAACCGGCACCGGTGACCGCGACGTCCTCGGGCAGGCGCACAGGCAGATCGGCCTCGGGCACCGGCACGGCACCGCAGTCGTCGCAATAGATGATGGGGATGGGCGTCCCCCAGTAGCGCTGCCGGGATACACCCCAGTCACGCAGGCGGAAGTTGACCCGTCGCCGGCCCCGGCCCTGCGCCTCGAAATGTGCGGCGAGTGCATCGAAGGCCTGCTGGAAATGCAGCCCGTCATGGTCAGCCGAGTTTACGAGCACACCATGCTCGGTCCACGCACCACTGGTCAGGTCGATGTCGCTGCCGTCGCTCGGGCGGATGACCTGGCGGATGGGCAGGCCGTAGCGGGTGGCGAACTCCCAGTCGCGCTGGTCATGCCCGGGCACGGCCATCACGGCGCCCGTGCCATAGCCCATCAGCACGAAATTTGCGACCCACACGGGCACGCGATCGCCTGTGAGCGGATGAATCACATCCACGCCCAGCGGCATGCCCTTCTTCTCCATCGTCTCCATGGCGGCCTCTGCGGCCTGGCCCTGGCGGCATTCCTGCAGGAACGCCTCGAGCGCCGGCTTGCCGGCAGCCGCCTTCACGGCAAGCGGATGCTCGGCGGCCACGGCCATGTAGGTCACGCCATAGAGTGTGTCCGGCCGCGTGGTGTAGATGGACAGCTGCTCATCCGTCCCAGCCACATCGAACGCCAGTTCCAGGCCCTCGGAGCGCCCGATCCAGTTGCGCTGCATGGTCTTGACCGCTTCGGGCCACCCCGGCAGGCGATCCAGTGCCTCGAGCAGTTCGTCTGCATAGTCGGTGATTTTCATGAACCACTGCGGAATCTCGCGGCGCTCCACCAGCGCGCCCGAGCGCCAGCCGCGACCCTCGATGACCTGCTCGTTGGCCAGCACCGTCTGGTCCACCGGATCCCAGTTGACCACCGAATTCTTGCGATAGACCAGGCCGCGTTCGAACATCTTCGTGAACAGCCATTGCTCCCAGCGGTAGTACTCCGGACGGCAGGTCGTGAGTTCGCGGCGCCAGTCATAGCCATAGCCCAGGCGCCGGAGCTGGCCACGCATGTAGTCGATGTTCTCGTAAGTCCACTTCGCCGGCGGTACGCCGCGTTCGATGGCGGCATTCTCGGCCGGCATGCCGAAAGCATCCCAACCCATCGGCTGCAGCACGTTGTAGCCCTGCATCCGGCGATGGCGGGCAATGACGTCGGAGATCGTGAACACCCGCACATGGCCCATGTGCAGACGCCCGCTCGGATAGGGAAACATCGTCAGGCAGTAGAACTTCTGCCTGTCGGATTGTTCGTCGACCTCGAAACTGCGCGCACGCTCCCAGTGCGACTGCGCGGCCTGCTCGACGGCGGCTGGACGGTAGGCCTCTTCCATGATGCGGGTCTTGATCTCGTGAAGGCGGTAAAACGCCCAAGAATACAGCAGCGCGGCCTGCTTGTTCAGCCGCGCCTGGCCAGGGCCGCGCCGGCGCCGGCCATCAGCAGCGACAGCCACACCACCGGATGGTTGCCCCAGCGCACATAAGGCGTGGCGCCGTCATGGCCACGGACCTCGCCGCGCAGCACGCTGGTTTCGAACTGTGGGGAGCGGGCCGTGACGCGGCCGCGCGCATCGATGATGGCCGAAATGCCGGTATTGGTCGCACGCAGCATCGAGCGTCCCGATTCGATCGAGCGCAGACGCGCGATCTGCAGGTGCTGGTGCGGCGCGATGGAGTCGCCGAACCAGGCATCGTTGCTGACGTTCACCAGCAGCGTGGCTTCGGGGTAGAAGCTCAGCTGGCGGGCGCCGAACAGCGCCTCGTAGCAGATCGACGGCGCCAGGCGCTGACCGGCGAGCTGCAGCGTCGACTGGCCATCCGCGCCGGCGGTGATGTCGGTGTAGGGCAGGCTCAACAGTCGCAGCCAGCTTCGCACCTGCTCGGGTACGGGGAAATACTCACCGAAAGGCACGAGATCGCGCTTGACGTAGAACTGCGGTGTTTCGCTCAGAGCAAGCAGCGTGTTCTCGTAGCTGCGCAGGCGAAAATCGTAGCGCAGGATACCCAGCAGCACCTCGCTGCCAGACTGCGCCGCGAGCTCGCGTATGTCTTCGAGATAGCCACTCACTTCGTGCACCAGCGCCGGGATGGCAGCTTCCGGCCAGATGACCAGATCAGCACCGAGCGACTCCCGGGTCAGGGTCTCGTAGAGATCCAGCGTCGCATCGAACTGCTCAGGCGCCCACTTGAGATCCTGTGCGACGTTGCCCTGAACGAGTGCCACCTGCAATGTGCCGGCCTGCGCCTGGGTCCATTCGAGACGCACCAGCACCGCCGCAGCAGCCCAGATCGCGACCCCCACGACGACCCCGACCACACGTGAGCGCGCGGGCGCGGCCAGACAGCGCAGCGCCCCGGCACACAGCACGACCGCCAGGCTCGCACCGTAGACACCCAGTACAGGGGCAAGCCCCGCGAGCACGCTGTCGGCCTGCGCGTAGCCCAGTCCCAGCCAGCCGAAACCCGTGAACAGCCAGCCGCGCAACCACTCGATCAGCACCCATACGCCCGGCAGCACGAGCAGCCAGCGGGACAGGCCCGGGCGTGGCGCAATGCGCGTAACCAGCCAGCCCATCAACGCGAAATACAGGGCCATCACGAACACCAGCAGCAACATCAGCAGCACCGCCAGCACCAGGGGCGCCTCGCCGAACACGTGAATGCTGATGTAGAGCCAGTAGGTGCCGGTCAGGAAATGCCCGATGCCGAAAGTCAGCCCGGCGCGTGCCGCCTGACGCGGTGACATGCCTTCCCACAGCCAGAACAGCGCCACCAGCAGCAGCGGTGACAGCCACCACACATGGAAGGGCGCGAAAGCCAGCGGCATCGCCGCCCCCAGTATGAACGCTGCAGCGCCCGCATGGTCACGCGCGATCGAACCCAGGCGGGCGGGAACTGGCACGGAGCAGCGAGCCTCGTCAGCCGTCGACGGGTTCGCCGCGAACCGGGGTCACGTGCAGCGTATCGATGCGCCGTCGGTCCGCGCGAAGCACGCGGAACTGCATGTCGGTGAGCTGCACCGAATCGCCGCGGCGGGGCATACGGCCCAGGGCGTGAATCACCAGTCCGCCGATGGTGTCGTATTCATCATCGGGCAGCGCACAGCCGAAGTGCTCGTTGAAGTCCTCGACACGCGTCAGCGCACGGACCATATAGCCGCCCTTGTCATCGGCCTGAATGTCATGCTCTTCATCCGGATCGTGTTCATCGTCGATGTCGCCGACGATCTCCTCGAGCACATCCTCGATGGTCAGCAGGCCTGCCACGCCGCCATATTCGTCCACGACGATGGCCATGTGGTTGTGGCTCTCACGAAACTCGTTGAGCAGCGTATTCAGACGCTTGCTCTCGGGGATGAACACCGCCGGGCGCATCAGCTTGTGCGCCTCGACACTGCTGGGGTTGCCGTTGGCGTACATCCGCAGCAGATCCTTCGCCAGCAGGATACCGAGCACCTCGTCGCGGTCCTCACCGATGACCGGGAAGCGCGAATGCCCGGAGGCGATGATGGTTTCGAGCCATGTCGCCGGTTCTTCGTCATGATCCAGCACGACCATCTGCGAGCGCGGAATCATCACATCGCGTACCTGCTCCTCGGACACGCGCAGCACACCGTGCAGCATCAGCTGCTCGCCGGCTTCGAGCAGCCCCTTGTGGCGTGCCTCGGCGATCATTGCGATCACGTCTTCGCGGCTCTGCAGTTCGCCGGACCAGGCACGCGTCAGACGCGTCCACCAGCTCTTGCCTGCAGGGCCGCTGGTACTGGGAGGTTGATCTTCAGTCATGAGTCGGCTCATCCATCTTCAAGTTCAATTGTGGGGTTCACTGGTCGCGACGCGTTCGGCATACGGGTCGGCAATGCCGAGCCTCGACAGCAGTTCACGCTCCAGCGCCTCCATGCGCTGCGCCTCGCCCGCCTGCTCGTGATCCAGCCCCAGCAGGTGCAGCGTGCCATGCACCACCAGGTGCGCCCAGTGATGCAGCTCGGCTTTGCCCTGCGCGTGGGCCTCGCGCCTGAGCACCGGGGCGCACAGCACGAGGTCGCCAAGATGGCGCGCCACACCCGGCATGTCCGGCATCGTACCGGCCGGAAATGACAGTACGTTGGTCGCACCTTCGCGACCGCGCCAGCGCGCGTTCAATGCGGCCCCTTCGGCTTCGTCGACCACGCGCACAGCGGCCTCGCCTTCGTGCACGCCGAGTTCATCGGTGGCCAGGCACATCCAGCGACGAAACTTTGCGCGCGAGGGCACGCCGTCCACGCCGGCTGCCACCTCGATGTCCACCGTCACGCCCACCACCCCTCACGGGCGCTTGCGTGCGACGGGCGCGGACACCGCGGTGGCCACCGGTTCCTGGACCGAGAACCGCTCGTAGGCCTGGACGATGGTCTGCACCAGCGGATGTCGCACGACATCCCTGGCAGTGAAATACGAAAAGGCGATCTCGCTGATGCCTTCAAGCACCCGAATGGCCTGGGAAAGTCCCGACGACTGTCCGCGCGGCAGGTCGGTCTGCGTGATGTCGCCGGTCACCACGGCACGCGAACCGAATCCGATGCGGGTCAGGAACATCTTCATCTGCTCCGCGCTGGTGTTCTGCGCCTCGTCCAGAATCACGAAGGCATCGTTGAGGGAGCGTCCACGCATGAAGGCCAGCGGCGCGACCTCGATCACGTTGCGTTCGATCAGGCGCGCCACGCGCTCGAAGCCCATGGTGTCATACAGCGCGTCATACATGGGACGAAGGTAGGGGTCGACTTTCTGTGACATGTCTCCGGGCAGAAAGCCAAGGCGTTCTCCAGCCTCTACTGCCGGGCGCACCAGCACGATGCGCCGCACCGACTCGGCCTCGAGCGCTTCGACCGCGCACGCCACGGCGAGGTAGGTCTTGCCAGTGCCTGCAGGGCCGATGCCGAAGGTCAGGTCGTGGCTGCGGATGTTGCCGATGTAGCCGACCTGGTTGGCACCGCGCGCGCGCAGTACCCGTCGACGCGTACGGATGACCGCGGGGTCGGCATCGCTCACCGACACCACCGGCGCGGGATCCATGCCCGCCTCCTGCAGGCACATGTGCACACGCTCCGGATCGATGCGCTCGTACTCGGTGAGTGCAAACAGCCGCTGCAGCACCTGCTCACCCGCCGCCATCGCCTCCTCCGGACCACTGAGCACGAAGCGGTTGCCGCGGTTGCGGATACTCAAGGCGAGCCTGCGCTCGATCTGACGCAGGTGTTCGTCGAACTGTCCGCCCAGATTGGCCAGACGCTGGTTGTCAGCAGGTTCGAGTACGACTTCGAGGGTATTTTCGGCTGCGTTCAAACGGGCGATCGCTCAGGCGACATGACGGGCGCGCGGTGGCGCATGGATACGCCCGCGCAGGGAATTGGGCAGTGCTTCGGTGATCTCCACATCGACGAACTCGCCCAGCCACGCGGGGTCGGCGTCGATGTTGACCCAGCGATTATTCTCGGTGCGCCCGGCGAGCTGGCGCGGGTCCTTTTTCGACGGCCGCTCCAGCAGAACCCGCTGCACGCTGCCGACCATCGCCGCGCTGATCTGTCGGGCGTGCTGATTGATGCGCGCCTGAAGCAGACCCAGACGCTGACGCTTGACCGGATCGGCCACCTGATCGGCAAAACCCGCCGCCGGCGTGCCGGGACGCGAGCTGTAAATAAAGCTGAAGGACTGATCGA
>CAYLNP010000135.1:0-6964 GCA_964384925.1 uncultured Woeseiaceae bacterium | reverse complement strand
CCCGGGAACACCGCGATCCAAGGGTTCTGATCTTTGCCTATACACCGGTCGAGGATCCTTCAGTCTATGCGCGCGTTTGGGATGATTTCGTCGAGCACCTGAGCCGCGCGACCGGCCGGCAGGTGCGGTTTTTTCCCGTGCAGTCCAATGCCGCCCAGCTCGAGGCGATGCGGGCCGGGCGTTTGCACGTGGCGGGCTTCAATACCGGCGCGACGCCACTGGCAGTCAACTGTGCCGGATTCGTGCCGTTCGCGATGATGGCGCGCGAAGACGACAGCTTCGGCTATGAGATGGAGATCATCACCCGCCCGGACAGCGGTATCGGCACCCTGCCGGAACTCGCCGGGCGAACGCTGGCATTCACGCAGCCGACCTCCAACTCAGGCTACAAGGCACCCACGATACTCCTGGAGCGAGAGACCGGACTGCGTGAGGGAAGCGATTATCGTTCCGCGTTCTCCGGCAAGCACGACAACTCGGTGCTGGGCGTCGTCAATCGCGACTATGACGCCGCGGCCGTCGCCAACTCGGTGCTCAGCCGCATGCTGGCCCGGGGCGCGGTACAGCCCGACGAGGTGGTCAGCCTGTATCGCTCGGAGACCTTCCCCACCACCGCTTACGGATACGCGCACAACCTTGCACCTGATCTGGCCACGAAAATCCGCGAAGCATTTTTCAGCTATCCCTGGGAGGGCTCGGCCCTGGCCGAGGAGTTTCGCCAGTCCGGCGAGGCTAAGTTCATGCCCATCACCTACCAGCACCACTGGCAGGTGATCCGCGATATCGATGCGCTCAGCGGCGTGAGCTACGACTGCCGCTGACATGCTGCAGATTCAGGGACTCACGAAACGCTACCCCGGTACCGCGGCGCCAGCACTCGACGATGTCAACCTGCAGCTCCAGGGCGGCGAGATCATTGCACTGATCGGACCTTCCGGTGCCGGCAAGAGCACGCTGATCCGCTGCATCAACCGCCTGGTCGATCCCACGGCCGGGCGCATCGTGCTGGGCGGCGAGGATCTGACGGCGCTTCGTGCAGGCGAGCTGCGGCGCGCGCGACGGCGTATCGGCATGGTCTTCCAGGAATTCGCGCTGGTCGAGCGGCTCAGCGTCATGGAAAACCTCCTGTCCGGTCGCCTCGGCTATGTGGGACTGTGGCGTTCAGTGCTGCGCCGCTTTCCCCAGTCGGACATCACGCGCGCTTTCGAGCTGCTCGGGCGCGTCGGACTTGAGGGCTACGCCGACCGTCGCGCAGACGCCCTGTCTGGCGGACAACGCCAGCGTGTGGGCATTGCCCGGGCGCTGATGCAGGCGCCCGAACTGCTGCTCGTCGATGAACCCACAGCCAGCCTGGATCCGCGCACCGCGCGACAGATCATGCGGCTGATTCACGAGCTGTGCACCGAGCACCAGCTGCCCGCGATCATCAACCTGCACGACGTCCCCCTGGCGATGCGCTTCTGCCCGCGCATCATCGGGCTTCGCGCCGGGCGGGTCGTGTTCGACGGTCCGGTCAAGCAGCTCGACAGCACGGTCCTCACGACGATTTATGGTGATGAGGACTGGGCAACGATGGCCGGCGGCCAGGCCGATGACGATACCGACGACGATGTCACCGATCGGCATGACTGACACGGCGCTGCGCTGGCGACGACCGCCGATGATCGCCAATCCCTGGTGGCGGTGGACGCTGTGGCTGGGGATAGGCGGCTACCTGATCGTCGCGGTCGGGTCGCTGGAGATCAACTGGCAGCGCATCGTCGCGGGCATGCCGCGCGCGCTCGAATTCGTGCAGGCCATGGCGACCCCGGACTTCGTGTCGCGCGCCGATCAGATCATCGACGGCGTACTCGAAAGCCTGACAATGACCCTGGTGGCGACGGTCGCAGGCTTCGTGCTCTCCGTGCCTGTCGCCTTGGGTGCCGCGCGCAACCTTGCCCCTGCCCCCGTTTATCTGTTCTGTCGCGCGCTCATCGCCGTGTCACGCAGTTTCCAGGAAATCATCATCGCCATCCTGCTCGTGGCGATGCTCGGCTTCGGCCCGTTGGCGGGCGTGGCGACGCTGGCATTTGCGAGCATCGGCTTCATCGCCAAGCTGGCGGCCGAGGACATCGAGGCCATGGATGCCCGACCACTGGAGGCGATCCGTGCCACAGGTGGCAGCTGGGGGCAGGTCATTCACTGGGCCGTACAACCGCAGGTCATGCCGAGACTTGCCGGCATCACACTCTATCGCCTCGATATCAATTTTCGCGAATCCGCGATCATCGGCATAGTCGGCGCCGGCGGCATCGGCGCGACGCTCAACACCGCGTTCGATCGCTACGAGTTCGATACCGCCGCGGCGATCCTGCTGATCATCATCGCCATCGTGCTGCTGGCCGAGTACGCGTCGGGCATGCTGCGGGCGAGGCTTCGCTGATGGCCGTATTCATGCGCGAGGGTTCCCTGACCTGGCGCCGGCGTGATCGCCGCGCGACGCTGCAGCGATGGATCACGAATTTTGCGTTCGTCGCCCTGCTGATGCTGTGCTGGCAGGTGATCGCCGAGCGCACGCTGTGGGATTTCGTGCTGGATGCACCGTCGCAAGGCGCCGACCTGCTCGGGCGCATGATTCCACCGGATATCGCGTACGTGAACCAGCTCTGGCGCCCGCTGTGGGACACCTTCAACATGGCCACGCTGGGCACGCTCATCGCCATCGTACTGGCAACGCCGCTGGCCTTTCTTGCGGCACGCAATACCACGCCGCGCTTTGCACTCGTGCGACCCGTTGCGCTGCTGATCATCGTCGCCTCGCGCTCGATCAACTCGCTGATCTGGGCCTTGCTGCTGGTGCTCATCCTCGGCCCCGGTGTACTGGCGGGCGTGATCGCCATCGCACTGCGCTCGATCGGCTTCATCGGCAAACTGCTCTATGAAGCGATCGAGGAAATCGACCACAAAAGCGTGGAGGCGATCAGTGCGACGGGGGCCAGTCCCGGACAGCTACGCGCCTACGCCGTGGTGCCGCAGATCATGCCCGCCTTCGCGGGCATCAGTGTCTACCGCTGGGATATCAACATCCGCGAGGCCACGGTGCTCGGCCTGGTGGGCGCAGGCGGGCTCGGCCTGGAACTCATGGCCTCGGTCAACACGCTCGCATGGGGCAGGGTCAGCACGCTGTTCCTGCTGATCCTCGCCACGGTGCTGATCAGCGAGTGGCTCTCAGCGCGGCTGCGCGCGGCGGTGACCTGACGTCAGTCGCCGCCGGCGATGTCCTCGTCGGGATTGCGCCGGGGAATCTCCACCTCAGCTTCATCGGCCGCCGCGTCGCCGTCGGGTTCGCCCTCAAAACGCACGATCAACTCCGTCAGCGATGCTTCATCGAGTCGTCGTACGCTGCTCACCGGGCAGCGGTCCGGGATGCCTGGCCGATCGATGATGACGCGATCGCCCGCGAACCCTGCCAGCCGGCCCGTGCGCCCCCGCAGTGCGATGGTATCGGCGAACCGCAATCCCTGGCAGGCGGGCATCAGCTCCACGTGATAGGCCTGACGGCGCGTGGGCGCATACAGGATGAGGTTGCTGTCGTCGAGCACGCGGAAGTCGCGCACCTGGTCGATGCGCACCGAGTCGGTCGTGATCGGTGCGCTCTCGGATTCCTCATCCGTATTCGCCTGCGTGCCGGCGGCAGCACACCCACTCAGAAGCGCGGCACCGGCAACGCTCATCAGTGTGACCCGTATGTTCGACCCCATGATGAATGCTCCTGTTGAAGTTTCTGGATTGGACACGCCGTACCGATGTCGGTTCAGTCGTTGCCTGCGGCGAACGAGGCGCTCAACCTTGCAAGGCGCGCACGCATCGCGTCGTTTTCCTCCAGCAGCTCAAGGGCCAGTGCGGCACCTGCCAGATTCAGACCGAGGTCCCGCTGCAGGCGACGCACGATGCGCGCGCGACGAAGACTCTCGGCGGGAAAGCGCCACTGTTCCGGTGCCGGGCCCTGGGGTTCGAGCACGCCCTCCTCCACCAGTTCAATCAGCCACTCGCGGTGTACGGCACAGGCCTGACACAGATCACCGGAGGTGATCTCCACACTCTCCTCGATGACGATCCCCTGGACCGTCTGACGCCTCTCGGTCATTCAACCCTCCAGCGCGGCACGCGGATTGAAGTCGAAGTTCTGCGAAAAGGTCCGGTAGCTGTCGCGTGCTGCCTCATCGTCGGCTGGCGGCAGCGCGATCTGCAGCACCGCATAAAGATCACCAGGCGGCTCGCCGGGAATCCCACGGCCCTTGAGCCTGAGTTTACGCCCTCCCGCGGAGCCCGGCGGGATCTTCAGGCCGACGCTTCCGCCGGGCGTTGGCACCTGAACGGTTGCACCAAGAGCGGCCTCCCACGGGGCCACCGGCAGGTCGAAATACAGATCGCGACCGTCGATACGATAGAGCCTGTGGGGGCGAACGTTCACTTCGAGGTAGAGATCTCCGGCTGAGCCGCCGCCCAGCCCCGGCGCGCCCTGTCCTGCCAGGCGAATCTGCTGGCCCTCGCGCACGCCCGCCGGGATGCGCACGCTGAGTTCCCGCTGGCGCGTGCGCAGGTACCCCTCCGTGTCGACCTCCGGCATCTCCAGCATGATTCGGCGCACCGCACCATTGATGGCATCCTCCAGATCGATCATCACGCGCGCATGGTGGTCCTGGCCACGGCCGTGCATCTCGGCACCGCGCGTCCCTGCCCCCCGTCGGGCCGCGCCGCCACGTCGGGCGAACAGTTCCTCAAAGAAATCGCTGAAGCCCCCGCCCGCTCCAGATGCGTCGCCGGGCTCGAAGCCTCCGCCCCAGTCCGGTGGGGGGCGAAACTCCTGACCGGGGCGATAGCCCTTGCCCAGCTGATCGTAGGCGGCACGCTTTTCCGGATCCTTGAGCACCTCGTAGGCCTCGCCGAGGTCCTTGAAGCGGATCTCGGCGTCGGCTTCCTTGCTGACGTCCGGGTGATACTTGCGGGCCAGCTTGCGATAGGCGCGCTTGATATCCTCCTGCGTCGCATCACGGGCCACACCCATGATCGCGTAGTAATCCTTGAACTGCATGTACACTCCGCGAATGGCGGCAAAATCACTCAGATCATAGCGCTGCAGTGCGGGCGCGATCCAGTGCAGCCGCGCGCCAGCGACCTCGCGAAGGCGCCAACCGAACCTGGAGCCACCGGCAGGGTCATAAACTCGTGTTGCAAGCGGGAATCTTCATTCGGTAGATTCAGAACGCAAGGGTTACGTCCACGGAATCATGATGGGTGCGGCATTCAGCCAGACCCATGGAGAACCGACATGAACATCGTCAAGACCGTGCTGTCCACCACCGCCCTGCTGCTCTCGGCAGGCGCTCTCGCCGATCGAAATCTGGCCGAGCCAGGCGACCCGGGGCCGCTGGAAGGTTACATGAAGACCGACGAGTCGGAGAGCTGCATCTTCACCCCTCGTATCAGCCGCACCGATGTCATCGATGGGCAGACCATCCTGTTCCACATGGGGCGTCGCGATGTGTACATGAACCGCCTGCCGCGCAACTGCCCGGGCCTGGCTCGAGAACGTGCGTTCACCTACACCATCAGCGGCAACCAGCTGTGCAGTCTCGACATCATCCGTGTGCTCGAGACGCCGGCGATGCGCATGCTCGGTGCCTCATGCGGGCTTGGCAAGTTCGAACGTCTCGAAGTCCGCGCGGATCTCGAATCCGATGAGTACGAATACGAGTTTGACGAGGAAGATACGGAGACCGAGCAAGACGCCGAGGAGCAAGGGGGCTGAGCGGCTTTTGCATGGGTACCCACACGGGCCAAGGTCGCTCTGCTGCAGAGACCCTGCGCGTGTGAGGCTTGCTAGCGCACCCGGAAGGGACCCTAAGCAGGGCCTTGGTCGACCTCTTCTTCCGCCACTGATGGCTGCACCGGGTCAGCATCCGGCCTCGGTACTGGAATGACATAGCTGTCCGGATATTCGCGATGTTTGTCGGTGATTGCATCGACAATGCCGAAATCCAGGAACACGGCGCTGGCAACGATCTTCCCGCCCATCCGGCTCTGCAGGGCGCCGTTGACTTCCTGCCCCTCGTCGGTACGACATCTGTACTGAAGTACATCGTCGGAGCGACGCACCGAGACCACTGCGGGTACTGACGTCGACCACGCACCGCGCTTGTTCGACAGATCGCAGCTGCCGTAGCCACCGTGGCTGAAAGAAAGCGCGACCGGCGTCATTGCGTCATTCGTCAACGTCGCGCAGCCAGCCACCCCGAACCCGACCATCATCACAGCCAATTGCCTGATCACTGCGAATTGCTCCTTGGGTGTCGTCTTAATGGATTAGATCTTTTTGCCCAAATGTACGGACCGGCGCCGATTCACTGGTCACGATCGCCAAGGTCCGGAGAGACGAATAGCACAGTCAGATGCGTCGCGCCACCTGAAAATCCACAACGTTTTTGTATAGCCTTACAGCGTGGGCCTTCAGCGTTCGAGTCGGACCCCGTGGTCGGCATACCAGCGTTCATCTAGCTGCCAGCGAACACTCTCGACGTCTGTCGTTGCGCTTACGATCGTCGCAGCGCGTGCCTGGGTACTTACGAGTGTCTCTTGGGCGGCCAGGGTCAGGCGCGTGCCCTTTCGACTTCTCCGCCTGCGCGAGCTCACCCTGTTAGGTCTGGAGATCGGCTGCGATCACCGACAGCACTCCGCTCGCGTGATCGCGAAGACCTGCTACATCCATGGTGAGACTTGCCGGGGAGCCAGTGCTGGCGAACAGCTCCCACTCGATGAGGGTCTGCTCACGGCTCTGAAAGATAAAGTCGTGGAGTCGCATCGGGTCGCTACCTCCTGTCAACAGTACGCCGCCTGCCGCGTGCGAGGCAACCTGCTTTGATCGTGAGGTTTGGTGCCCCGGGCAGGATTCGAACCTGCGACCCTCCGCTTAGGAGGCGGATGC
>CAYLNP010000134.1:0-6966 GCA_964384925.1 uncultured Woeseiaceae bacterium | reverse complement strand
ACGACCGCTTCGCGTTCAGGGCTGGTGCCGCCGCGACGCCCGCCCAGGTAGAGCATCGCTGCATGCCCGAGGGCATAGGTGACGATGAAGCTCAATGCACTGGCACCGGCCGCGCCCACCACCTGCCCGAATCCCGGGATGAGTTTGACGACCTGCCGCACGCCGAACATGCCGCCCTGATGCAACAGTGTGCCCACACCGAGGCTGGCCGCAAAGTCGGTCAGTGTGCGTCGCGACCATGGCACGCCATACAACGCAGCCAGCGAATGCAGCATCTTGCCCTGCACGACGGGCACCCCCACGGCGCCCGCCACGGGCACGAGATCGATCGCGCCGGCAGCCGTCGCATAGCCCTGCACATGCGCGCGCCCTCGACGCTCGAGTCCATCCCCGCGCGCCGCGCGTCGCAGCATCGCGATGAAGCCCTCTACTGCACCGAGTTCGAGTGCTGCCCACAGCGTATCGATGCCGTAGTCGACCGGCGGAAGCTCATCTTCGTGGGTGGTGAAATCAATCGGTGCAAAACGCACCGGTGCCTTGCCCGGCAGCGCCATGAGTGCTTCGCGCTGAGCCGAAAGGCTTCGATCCAGCATCACGATGCCGCTGCGGCGCGTGCCGTCCTCGCCGAACGGATAGGGCTGCGGATGAGCCTGCCCCGCGTAGGCCTCGTGCAGCGTAGTCTGCGCGACCACGATCGGCCAGTCGGGGTGACGCCGGCGTACCTTCACCAGCGCATCGAATACAGCCGGCGGCACTGGCTCGACCGCCCGCAGGACCGTCACGATCAGGTGGGCCTGGGATTCGCACAGCGCGAGATCCTCGCCCGGATCGTAGGCGACCTCACCCAGACCGCGCGTATCCATGAAGCGCACCACCGGCGCCTCGGCAGGGAAGTCGAAGATGTGCGAGCGCGCCGTACATGGGCGAAAGCCGGTGCCGATTTCAGCCATGCTGCTGCCGGTGAGCGTGCGGATGATGGAACTCTTGCCGGTGCCCACCATACCCAGCAGCCAGATCACCGGTGCCTGCGCGCGCGCGGCCTCCAGCACCCCCTCGGCGGCCTCGCCAGTGGGGTTCAGCACGGTCTCGCGGATGGCCCTCCATCGCCGGGAGAGCTGGCCGCCGAGTCTTGCCCAGAAAGGCTGCATTCGGCTCTCATCGGTCACCCTGTATGCAGCCAGTATAGGCTGCCGTGACTAGCCCTTCTGTGTGCGGTGCAACACCCTCCGGCGGCGCTGCCACCGCGGGACATCGACAACCAGGCGCAGCCCACCCGTCAGATGGTGGATCGGGTCTTGGCCAGAGTTGCGCGGAACAGCGGGAGCAGTGTGAAGAACAGCGCGATGGGCACGATCATGTGCAGGAGTGATTCGCCGAAATAGATGGAGATGAACGCCACCACTGCGCCGAACCCCACGACGGCGACCACGGGCTTCGTGCCCTGGGAGTAGATTGCGAACGCACTCAGCAGCGCCATTATCGCGGCGATGAAGGTAATTGGAGCGGTCACTGGCGTACCTCCTGGAGTGAGGGCGGCGCTGCCGAATGGTCTTTGCATGGCCCACAAAGTCGACACGGGCAGAGTGCCATCAGCCCGCGCGCAACAACGCGAGCACTTCTGAATAGCCCCCCTGCTCCGCTATGTCCACGGGGGTTGAACCTGCTCGGTAAATGATGCCCGTCACGCACTGCTCGCTGTCGCCGGTGAGGCCGATCCCCGTCTGGGCGCCGTCGGCGAGCAATCGCGCAACGATCCGCGGCTGATTGCCGCGCACGGCGCTGTGCAATGCAGTCTCTCCGCTGTGACGTGAGCGGATGTTGGGGTCGGCACCGTGCGAAAGGAGGATTTCGACTATCTCGGCTTTGCCCGCCCACGCGGCATGGTGAAGCACCGTGCTGTTGCCGAAGGCCAGATGGTTGACCTCAGCGCCCTCAATCAGCAGCCGCTCGGCAATTGGGATGTCGTTGTCCAGAACGGCACGACGTAGCTGGCCTTCGGGCTGACGTTCCAGCCAGACACTTTCGACCACACCGACCACAACCCAGCCCAGCAAGGCCGTCATGAACAGCACCGGCGGCCAGTTGGCTTTCACGAAAGCCCGCCAATCCGGCATGACGGGGTCAGTCCTTGCTGCATGCCGGGGCGTTCGCATGGGTGGCGCCATCGTGGATGCGGGGGATCAAGCTACCGCGAACCTGATCGCTCGGCTGTGAAATTCGACACAGAGTGATGCACAAGTAGAGTTCCTCGCGATCAAGAGCGATCGTGAAGGCCATTTGCCGAAGGCTATCTCCAGCGGATGAAGCTGACTACAGCGATCGCGATCAGGCCCACGCCCGCGACCAGACCAACCAGCGACCAAGTTGTGAATCCGCTGGATAGCAATGTGCGGGAAAAGTTTCCGACCAGCAGGAGTCCAATGACGCCATTACCGATCGACAATGCGGTACGGGCTTTGTCGTCTTGCATTGCGCATCCTCCATGGTCTGGTGGCAAACGTGTGGGCGCAGGAGAGCGCCCAGACGAACTCTACTAGCCTCTGCAGCTACCAACGGCGCCAACGGCGGTGAGAGCAAATCCCGCCCAACCCACCGGGCCCGACACGCCCGCCACAGCCGATACACCCAGCCACGCCAGCGAAGTCATACACGTGGTTACTTCCAACACCTGACCCGCTGTTGAAGAGTCGCCACTTCCGCTGGAACCGCTATCCTGGCTCTGGGGGCCTCCGTGCAGGGGGTCGCACGAGGGCGAAGGCGGCCCATGAAATTCTGGGCCACAGCTCGGATCAATGCGCTGCGCCCCCAGCAGAACCATTTGATTCATGACCGGGTCAGCGCCAGGCGTACCGAAACCTGCCCCGAGTTCAGGGACCGTTTGTACTACTCCGCCACTCACGATCAGCAGCTCTTCCAATGCTAAAGTTCTCATCGCTCACTCTCCGTGTGAAGCCGACCCGCCACCGGCGGGCAGCTGAACCTTGACGCCTCCCGTATCGCGCCGCGTCAGGTAACTTCGGCGGATACCCATTCATTTCAGCAATCCCGGCTCGGTTCAGCCACTCGGATATCCGGTCGGAATCCAGAGAAATACTCGTCAGGATAGTGTCGACCGGGACGGCGAGGCGCGGCCACTGGCAAGCGCAACCTGCTCGCCGCCCTTAAAGATAGATTACAGCGCGAACAGCTGCTCCCGGAGTAGTCGCCGCGCGCTCTAGCATGGGTCTAAACATGCTTGCCGGGATAATCGGCCCCTAACCTAACGCGGCCCGTGAGCAGCCGGAAGGGCCTGCAGAAACGACGTAATCGCTGCAACCGTGTCCCTCGGACGATCCAGCATGCAGTAAGTGCCTCCCCCACCATCCACTGTCGCCGCCTGTGCGTGCGGGACGGCAGTTCGGAAATCGTCGAGGAGCGCACGGCCGCGTGACGCCGCATAGCCCAGGCGGCCTGATCCTCCCATCAGCACGAGTGTCGGTGCACGAATAGTCCCAAGCTGTGAACCGAAATCAAAGGAAGAGAATGCGTTCAGCGTATGTGCTAACTCAACCGGGCCCAGATGGTCTGCAAAACACGATGCTTCCCACTGAGCGAATTTTGCCCAACGGCGGGTGAACATCAGCTCGTCGGCGCAGCCCAGCCAGCTGGCCAGTATGGCCATGGCTTCCAACCCGAAGGTCTCTCCCACCTGGCCGAACACCTTTAATGCGCGTGCAGTAGCTTCGTCGCCACGGAAGCTCGGATAGGTGATCAGGGCGGAGACATGCTCGGGGTATCGCATCGCGTATCGAATTGCCAGCGGTGATCCGGTCGATGTCCCCCACAGCACAATCGGCTCGAGGCCCAAGTGGGCGACGATCGCGTGCAGGTCGTCGACCCAGCGGTCGATGCAGAAGGCCTCCGCGGGTATCGATCGGGTGCTCAACCCGCTGCCCCGATAGTGCCAGTCGATCACGTCGAAGCGCTTTGACAGCAGCGAGCGCACGCCATCCCACTGCCTGTGCAGAAGACCAAACCCGCCGCAAAGTACGATCGGCTGACCAGCGCCGCAGCGCTGGTACCAGAGACTGGCACCCTCGCATGGGACGAAAGGCATCAGCCTCGCCGCAACAGGCTCAGGAGCGGCGCCGCCGAATCCGCGGCGTAGATACCCTTGATCGCACAATCAAGCTCTGCTGCGCTCACGCCAGCCGCGGCACCGGCCAGCAGACCGTCGACCTTGCCGAGCAGCGCCTCGCGACTGAGCGGGTGCGTGGGGGTGCCCAAGCTATCCAGCCGCGTGCTTTTTTCCCGCCTGCCATCTGCCCACTCCACCTCGACCCAGCTGCCGAAATGCTGGGGAAACGCTGCCTGCATCTCGGCATCGGCGACACACTCGACGCGATCTGCGACCGCCAGGCGCCGACGCTCGTCAAGCTTGTCCTCTTCGAACGGCTCGATGAGGTAGGGACCCATATCGACAATTGCGGCAAGGGTGTACGGGAGACTGTACTGCGCCGCCATCATGGATGTCGGACGGCGAAGCATATGCTGAGAGAGCAGCACGGCAGGCCCGCCTACGCGAATGCGCGCGATGTCGTCGGCCAGGTGCCGTGCCGGCAATTCTCCCAGGACTTCCTGCAGCGCATCGGCAGTCGAGTGAAAAAGCCGGCAGAACGGGTAGGGCTTGAGGCTGAGCCGATGGAACAGCAGCTCTCCCGCAGGGGGATCGAGATACTCCGGTAGACGGTCATCGCTGCCGAAAAGATTGAGCAAACCATAATGACCATCGAGCGCGCCACTGGGCCCGGAGATTCCTCTGCGCGCGAACTGGGCGGAGACCACGCCGTTCTTGGCGCCGAATCCCCCATGAAGTCGCTTGACGACTGTGCCGCGGGGATCCTGGCTGAACTGTGCCGAGCCCCCGGCCATGGACAACAGGAGCCCCCAGGCGTCGCCGAGGCGCTGGGCATCGAGCCCGTAGAGCAATGCGGCCGCCGTAGCTGCGCCGAACCCTCCGAACAGCGCCGTAGGATGGAATCCGCGCTCAAGAATCGAGGCGCCGGTCGCCATGCCGACGCGGCCGGTCACTTCATACCCGACCGCGATCGCGTTGAGCAATTCACGCCCGCTAGCGCCAGTCTCGGCGGCCACAGCCAGGGCGGTGGCAATCACCCCGGCACCGGGGTGTGACAGCGAGGCATCATGAGTGTCGTCAAGCTCCATCCCGTGCGCCGCGGTCGCGTTCACCAAGGCTGCAATCGGTGCCGAGGCCGACCGCGCGGCGCCGATGACAGGCGAGTTTCCAGCGCTCGTGTAATCGCCTGCCCAGTCGACCAACGCGCGGCCCCAGGGAAGTGCTGAGCCTCCCCACACGCAACCCAGGTGGTCAAGGATCAGACGTTCAAGCTGCTCGACATCACGCGCACCCAGCTGATCTGATCGACGCGTCACCGCCCAGGCCGCAAGTGCAGCGGTCCTGTCGCTTTTCGTGCCCGTAGCTCTCAGGTCTGCCACGGCTTCGCTCACTTGCGCGCCATGATCGCGAAGTACTCCGCCACCGTTTTGCCTTCCGTGCTGCCGATCTGGTACTCGCTGGGCAACATTTCTTCAACGATGCAGTTGCGGTCGAAGCCTGCGCGCTCGGCCAGCGCCAAGAAGTCGACGTCCTGCACCGATCCGATAAAAGGCTCGTTGTTGTAGTGAGCCATCCACTCCGAGTAGTACTTGTTGTACGGCGTGGCACGATCAATCGCCTCGACATGAATCATGACCCCGCCCGGGCGAAGCAGGCGGTGGCACTCCGCGAAAATACGTGGCAGCGCCTTGGCTGAGGTCTCGTGCATCATGATGTGGGATACCACGACATCGAAACCGCCGGCCTCGAAGTCGGTGCGCTCCGCGTTTTGTTGAGAAAAATGAACCGTCCGGCCCATGGCCACGGCCCTCGCATGACCGTAGCGCAGGCAGGGGGCAGCCACGTCGATCGCGTGGAGTTCGGCATCTGGGAACGCATCCGCCCAGGGCAGCGTGCTGTGACCGATCGTGCATCCCATGTCGAGAATCCGCGCCGGGACGAGGTCCGGATGGCTGCGCCTGAACCACGACACCGTCGTATTGCCGACGTCGTCGGTCAGCGGGCCTAGGCCGCCCATCGAATAAAGGTGCAAGGTGCGGTCGAACTCCGCGCCGGCGAAGACGTCGTCTTCGCACAACTCCGTGTGATAGCCCCCGGGCTTGCAGTGGATGTCAACAGCCGTGTGGTAGCGCGGAATCTCCAGATCCGGGTCGAGTCTCAGAGACCCCTGCTTGCCGCGCAGGCTGCGTGCCCGCTCGATCAGATCCGGCAGCTGACGCTCGATCGACGGCCCGACCGTATCGTAGAGCATCTCCTGTGTGGTCCGCAGCAGTGACCCCCACCAGCGATTGTGGGGTTGAATCTTCAGCGCCTCGCGGATTTCCTGCCTGGTCTGCGGCGGCCGGCCGTTGCGCCGCTCGAACTCCGGGGCGACCACCTCATGGAACAGCGCGTCGTTGCCCGCGTGAAAGCGACCGGTCACATGGATTCTCAGGCTTTTGAGGTAATCCTGTCGGGCCTGCTCATCGAACGTGGCCGACGGGAACATGGCGTGCGGCGCAGGTGTGCCCATGACACTCTCCTTGTTTTGAGTGACTCTCAAAGTAGCAGTTCTCTCGATGCTATGCGTGCACCATTCGATAAAGGAATGGAATGACTACGCTGCGAGCCCCGGCGCCGATCTACCAGGTTTTGACCGGAGGCACCTTGACCTCCACCTGGACACTGTCCTCCAGTGCCTGCGCGTAATGCATCACGCCCACGGGGTGGAACCAGCTGTCGCCCGGCCCCGCGTCGAACGACTCCTCGCCAATGAACACGCGCAGCCGCCCGCTTTGCAGGTAACACATGGTCTCGTGGTCATCGTGCTTGTGCGGCGGATCGGTAACGCCCGCCTCGCGGAACGACTC
>CAYLNP010000133.1:0-7015 GCA_964384925.1 uncultured Woeseiaceae bacterium | reverse complement strand
ACGTCCTGTGCGCGTTCATCGATCTTGCGAACCGTGACGATGATCTCGTCGATGCCTGGCGCCTCGCTGGCGCTGTCGCCGCTCTGTGCCGTTGCGAGCGAGCCTGCACCCATGGCCGCGATCGCGGCACAGACGCCAAGGACCACGGGCCTGCGGGCCCGCGTGTAGTTGTGGTTTTGCATTGCCGAATCCCCCAGACAAATGTGCCCACCCCCTGGGCCACAGTAGAAAGCCACCGGCGGGTGCTAGCCGGATACGTGCACCCCGCCGGAGGACACCGGGCGCGACGCACTCGGGCGCCACACCAACAAACCGATTGAAGAGGCGAACACCAACAGCACAGCAAGACTGGCCAGCGGCCATTCGAGCGGCCGCTGCCAGAACGCGGGCAGCAGTCCGGACTGGGCCGGCAGTTCGACAAGAATCCAGGTGATCAGGCCGACAGGGATGCCGTAGCGCAAAGCATAGGCCGGCCGGGAAATCCGCAGTTGCCGTGTCACCAGATACAGCGCCCACGCGGCATAGACGGCGAAGATGATCCACAGCAGCGCGCCGAACCCGACCGCCCAGTAAACGAGCAGCCAGATGACGTTCAACGCCCAGATGATGACGAGTGTCTCCATGGCGACGACGCGCGCGACGCTGCGCCGCAGTCCCGGCGTCGGGCTGCCGGGAGACAGCCGACCATGGCGCATCACGAAGCGCATGAACGCACAGCGCGTCTCGCGATTGAGCAAGCCGTAGAGCAGCAGGAGTGCAATCAGCGCGGGGCCACTGGCCAGCAGCAGGCCGTTGGAGCCGGGCAGCGCCACGCCGGGCGCGATCTGAAATGGCGGCACCGCCAGCGTGTCGGCAAACAGCTGGAAACCGAACTGGAGCCATCCGCCCCAGATCATCCAGCCACCAAGAAACCCCAGCACACCGGCATGCATTTCCGAGGCTCGCAAGCCCACGGCGACGAGCGCGATGCCCAGAGCGCCCCAGATCGCCGCGACCCAGTACTGGGCTGCGCCGCCGACCTGGTAGTGATTCAGCGACCACAGGGCCGTGCCGACCGGTGTGCACAGAAACGCTGCCGCCAGGGCTGCAGCTACCAGGATGCGTCTGTCAACCGGGAATGACATATCGAGGGGGCTTATACTGTAAGCCGCAGTTGACTGTAAACCGGCGTCATACCCGGCAAGACAGACCGGTTGGTCAGTAACTTCAGATAGTTACCAACTATCCGGGAGTTCGCTCGCGGGAGGGGTTGCGCGCGCGGGGCCGACCCTTGATCGGTATTGAGCGCGGTGTCGCTTGAGATTGCGCACGCGATCCGTGCTGCTCCAGTACGCCCAAGCGCTGCTAACAACAGCGGAAGCCGCTGCTCACCGGCAGGCACAGGTCCGGCGGACCGTGGGCCCATGTCTCCGGTAGGGAGGTCGTTGCAAGTGCATCAGGTTAGATGATGCACTTGGAAGTTATCTCCAAAAGGTGGACTTTTAACCGGACTTTTGGGTAGTCTCCAATCTCTTATTCACAACACTAAGTATTTGTCTAATAAATATAAATGACATCTGTCAAACCGGACATTGAAACGGACATGAAAGCGGCACCGGACGCTGAAGAGACGGTAGGTCTCATGGAACCGCTACGGATCGCAGAGGGCTCCCCTGAACGCGCGGCCCTTAACGAGCTGGCGCTGGAGCTTGCCGCGAACTCGGCGGGCTTTCGGCGAAGTCTGCCTAGGGAAGTCGTTGAAGCGCTGGCGGATCTCGTCCGCGCTATGAACTGCTACTACTCGAATCTCATCGAGGGCCACGACACTCACCCGATCGATATTGAGCGAGCGATGCGGAACGACTACAGCAGCGAGCTTAGGAAGCGCAACCTCCAGCTGGAGGCCCGCGCCCATATCACCGTTCAATCCTGGATCGATGCCGGAGGCGTACAAGGCCGAGCCGCCACAGCGGAAGCAATCTGCGAGATCCACAAGAGGTTCTGCGATCTCCTGCCTGACGAACTGCTATGGGTCGAGGACCCGGAGACAAAGGAAAGACTGCGCGTTGAGCCCGGCGTATTGCGAAAGCGCCATGTCCGGGTAGGTCAACACATCCCGGTTAGTCCGGGCGCTCTTCCTCGATTCTTGACGCGGTTTGGGGAGGCTTATTCCGGGTTAGGAAAAGCGGAGACGATCATTTCTGCTGCGGCAGCACATCACCGCCTGCTCTGGATTCACCCTTTTCTTGACGGCAATGGCCGCGTTGCCCGTCTCATGTCCTATGCACTGCTTCGGGATGCCCTGGATACGGGCGGGATCTGGTCGATTGCGCGCGGCCTCGCGCGGCAGGAGAGCAAATACAAATCCCACCTTGCGGCCTGCGACGACGAAAAACGCGGCGATCTCGATGGCCGCGGCACATTGAGCGAAAGCGCACTCATCTCATTTACAGAATTTTTCCTTGAAACCTGCCTGGACCAAGTGCAGTTTATGGAGTCGCTTGTGCAGCCGGACAGATTGCGTAACCGCATTCTGTTTTGGGTTGCAGAAGAAGTCCGCGCGGGCGAGCTGCTGCCGAAATCCGGCAGCATAATGCAAGCCGTCCTTTACCGTGGCGAGCTCCCTCGCGCTGACATAGCATCTACGGTAGGAACTGGAGAACGTCAGGCAAGACGCATTGCTTCTACATTGTTAGAGGCCGGCGTGCTCACGTCGGAAAGCAGCCGCGCTCCACTGCGTATTGCCTTTCCCGCGAGACTCGCAGGACGATGGCTGCCAGGGCTCATTCCGGAGCAGGAACAGTGAGAGGCCGCCTCCGCCAACACGCATAACAAGAAGGACAGATCAGCAGAGATAGGGAAAACGCATGTGCGCAGACGCCTTCAAGCGCGAAGTGGTCTTGGGGGAAAAGCAGCGCTCTATGACGACCGTCACTTTGTCTCTCGAAACGTCGCCGGGCGCGGCGGAGGCCAAGGACGGGTTGCCCGTGCCGAAGAACCGAAGCTGCATGGAGAGCGAGAGACATGAGCAACCAATGGCCCCCCCTCGACTATCTCAGCTGGCGCGAGACCTGTTCAGCTCTGCATCTCTATCTGCAGGTTGCCGGCAAATACCGGCTGGCGCACACACCCTGGCTGAACCACTCATGGAACGCGACTTTCTACGTGACGCCAAGGGGGTTGGCATCTTCGCCGATACCTGATGGACCGGGCATCGAAATCCTGTTCGATTTTCTGGAGCACAGGATCGTGGGTACCTGCGGGCAAGGCCGCCAGGCATCGTTCGACCTCGGACCGTCAACGGTCGCCGGCTTCCATGCCCGCTTTGTGCAGTTGATATCTGAGCTTGGCGGCACGCCGACGTTCAACGGCCAACCGAACGAGGTCCCCGACCCTGTACCCTTCACCGAAGATGATCGGGACCGCCCCTATGACCGGGATGCCGTCCGAAGCTTCCATCAGGCGTTAGTGGCGATGGACAAGGTCTTCAACCGCTTCCGCACTTCATTTCTCGGAAAATCCAGTCCCGTTCACCTGTTCTGGGGGAGTTTTGATCTGGCGGTGACCCGCTTTTCAGGGCGCCGCGCGCCGCTCCATCCCGGCGGCATACCCGCTTTGCCCGATGATGTGGCGTAGGAGGCGTATGACCGGGAGGTCTCGTCAGCAGGCTTCTGGCCGGGCGGCGGCGGCATCGACTATCCGACGTTCTACGCCTACGCCTATCCGACGCCGAACGGGTACCGTGCCGCGCCCGTCCGGCCCGACGAGGCCTTCTGGCATGACGGCTTGGGCGAATTCGTTCTCCCCTACGACGCCGTGCAGTCGGCAGGCGATCCCGACGAGACGCTTATGGCGTTCCTCGTCTCGACCTACGAGGCGGCGGCGGATCTGGGCGGCTGGGATCGCGATCTCCTGGAATGCGCGCATGGAAAGCCCCGCCAGGTCCGCGCTCCGGACGCGGCCGCACCAAAGACAGCTCCTTCAGCCGGCGACGAAAAGGTCGAGCGGGAGGATGGCGCCTCGAAGGGCCGCTACCGGCTGGTCATTGAAGGCGCCGAAGCGGAGATGACCTACAGCCGGGCCGGCGATTCGATGATCATCATCGATCACACCTATGTTCCAGATGCGTTGCGGGGCCGCAAGGTCGGAGAACGGCTGGTGCGACAGGCAATCGAAGACGCCCGCCGGGACGGCATCGTTATCTTCCCTCTCTGCCCGTTCGCCAAGGCGCAGATCGATCGTCATCCTGAGTGGCAGGACGTGGTCCGTCAGTCGCCGTCCTGAGGGACGCACTGCGCTGCGCCGACATTCGGAAACCCGCAAAGGAGACCAAAACCATGCCCACACTCTATTACGCCCCAGGCGCCTGTTCTCTGGCACCGCACATCGTTCTTGAATGGATCGGCGCACCGTATCAGGCCGTCAAGGTTCAGTACGGGTCGGAAGCGCTTCTGGCTGTAAATCCCGCCGGCGCCGTGCCAACGCTTCGTGAGGATGATGGCTGGCTTCTGACACAGGTTGAACCGCCACCTCGACGGGCGGGAGTACATCCTTGATGGCGCCCGCTCGGTGATCGACGCATACGCGTTCCCGATGATCCGCTGGGCGAAAAGGGTGCTGCCGGGCGGTCTCGAAGAGTTCCCCAACGTGCAGGCGCTGCATGACAGGCTGGCTGCCGACCCCGCAGTGCAGGCAATTCTTGCGCGCGAGGCGGGCAAGTGACGGCAAATCTGCTGGCGAGCGACGCCCCGAGGGACCCAATCGCGTGACCGACGAGGCCGGCTGTACCGCGAGGGACAGTCAGCGCCTCTTCGCCCTGCCACCTTTCCACTCGCGGTTCAACCGGTTGAGATCAAAGCCCTTCGGATCAAACACGCCGCCAATCCAGCGCAGGTACTCGGTGTGTTGCTCGTGGTGTCGATCGGAGATGGCGGCGAGGAAATGCTGAAAACCATGCGGACCGCCGACATCGTCCGGCGGCCCGGCATTCTCGCCGGCAATGCACAGCGGTAACGGAGTGTCCTCGATCAAGCCGTCGGGCGGCTTTTCGATGACGATGCGCAGCCGCCAGCCATCACCCATGTCGTAGCGATACTCGAACTCCCCGCGCACACCCAGCTCGGCAACGACCCTGGCGATGGAGACCCGGCGCTCGTCCCGGCACTTGCCTTCCCCGAGGTCATCACCGATCTCGTGTATCCACCAGTCCGGAGCGACGATGCCGTCGCCTGCCTTATACTCGTGAGCGTGCGTATCCATCCACCCCATGATCCACTGCAGCCAGTTATGCAGCGCCGCCAGCGTCCACTGATTCGACACGAGGACGCGGCGCCAGACGAGCGGCGCAACGTCGCGCAGTTCTATGCGAAGGGCGACGGGCTGAGGTCGGGGAGGGGTTGGCATCGATCTGCAATTTGCAGCCGATTCGGTCACGAGTCAATGCAGATCGGGAACTGCTTTTGATGTTGGATTACCCGGCTTCCCAGAGACGCCGAATGGGTACGGCGTAGAGCGAGTCCCCGAAACTCGCGCTGATTTCACCGTCGTACAATACCACTCCAGACGCAAACCGGCTTCCGGCAGCCGAGGCCAGTTTCCGCAGACCGCGGAAGTCGGAACTGTTGACACTGGCTGCGGCTTTCACTTCAACACCGGCGACTTGGCGCGTGCCCATTTCCAGCACGAGATCTACTTCGTACCCGTCCTTGTCACGGAAGTGATGGAAACGGATGTCATCTTCGTGCCCGTCGCACTGCCGTCGCAATTCCTGGTAGACGAACGTCTCGAGGAATTGTCCCAGCAGTTCGCGATCGGCTGCCAGATCCGTTGCGTTCACGCCCAATATCGCCGCTGCCAGACCGGTATCGCCGATGTGCAGCTTCGGCGTCTTCACCAAGCGGCTTAAGCGATTGCTATGCCACGGCGGCAGTTCGTCCACGAGGAACACCTTTTCCAGCAGAGTGACGTAGTCGCGAATCGTCGGACGGCTGACCTGGAACGGACCAGCCAACTCGGAAATATTGAGCAAGCGTGAAGTCTGCCCGGCGATCAGAGTCAGTAGCCTCGGCAATACGTCCAGCGAGGCAATCCGGGCAAGGTCCCTGACGTCGCGTTGCACAATGGCATCGACGTAATCGCGATACCAAGCCGCTCTTCGGCGTGGCGTATTTCGCGCCAGTGCCGCCGGGTAGCCTCCGGCGACGATTCGCTGCGGGAGCTGTGTTTGAAGTCGCTCGTACTTTCCAATCTTGAAATTGCCGACAAACAGGGCATCGAGAAACACCGATTTTTTCTTCTCGAGTTCGCTCTGAGCGAGTGGGAACAGGCGAATGATCTCCATGCGCCCTGCGAGCGAATCGGCGAGTTTCGGCACGAGCAAAACGTTCGCCGAGCCGGTCAGCAGGAAGCGCCCGGGCGAACGATCGCCGTCGATCGCCGACTTGAGCGCAGTAAAGACGGCCGGGACCCGCTGAACTTCGTCGAGGATCGCCCGGTCGGGCAAGTCCCCGACAAACCCCATCGGGTCATCCTCGGCGGCCCCACGGAGCACGTCATCGTCGAGGTTGAAATAGCGGTAGCCGCGCTTTTTGCCCACGATCTGGGCCAACGTCGTCTTGCCGGACTGACGCGGGCCATGTATCAGCACGGCGGGACTGTCGTCGAGTGCTTCGGCGAGCCGCGGTTCGACCAGGCGGCGGATGATTTTGCTGGATGCCATTTCGGCTGATTGTAACTTTCAGGCTCGGCCGATTGAAAGGTAAATATCGGCTGATTGCAAGTTTATGTGTCGGTCGATTCCAATGTGACGGTCAAAGTCCAGAACCGGAGCAGGGCCACGGCGGGCCCCCGAACGCCCCATTGCGGGAGATCGCGTTCGAGCAGCATCTGAATGAATTGCTTGCGCCAGGCCGAGGAGGGCGGTGCGGGAAATGGCCATGGCGGCAGGATAATGTCATGCCACCGGCATGCAGTTCTGATGAATGGTGGCCAGGGGCGGAATCGAACCACCGACACGCGGATTTTCAGTCCGCTGCTC
>CAYLNP010000132.1:0-7034 GCA_964384925.1 uncultured Woeseiaceae bacterium | reverse complement strand
AATGGCTCCCTTCGGTCCGCTTTATTTCCGCCAAAGACCTCCCGCAGGCAACGCCAGCCACTGCCTGATCAGGCGCCGCAGCCGCTAGCGCTGACAATGGTGGCAGTAGAACGTGGAGCGCTGGCCGAGGACACGCTGGCGGATGGGGGCGCCACAGCCGGGGCAGGGCTCGCCGGCGCGGCCATAGACCGTCAGGTGTTGTCGGAAGTAGCCCGGCCGGCCGTCGCTGTCGGTGAAATCGCGTAGCGTCGTACCGCCCTGGGCGATCGCGGCGATCAGCACTTCCTTGATCGCCTCGGCCAGCCGCTGCATGCGGGCAGCTGAGATCCGGCCGGCCGGGCGCTGGGGGTGGATGCCGGCCCTGAACAGTGCCTCGGAGGCATAGATGTTGCCCACACCGACCACCACCCGGGCGTTCATGACGAATGGCTTCACCGCCACGCGCAGGCCGCGGCTGGCGCGATAGAGGTAGCCGCCGTCGAATTCCGGTGCCAGTGGCTCCGGGCCGAGCTGCGCAAGCAGCCAGTGGGCATCGATGTCGCCGGTGACCCAGTGCAGGGAGCCGAAACGTCGGGGATCGTTGAAGCGCAGGCAGCGCGCGCCATCCAGCAGCAGATCGACATGATCGTGGGGCCGCGGCGCAAGGCCCGCGTCCACCAGCCGCAGCGAGCCTGACATCCCCAGGTGCAGCAGGCCGGTGCCCCGGTCGGTTTCCAGCAGCAGGTATTTCGCGCGTCTGCCGACGCGTGACACGCGCGCCCCGGCGATCTGGGCCTCGAACCCGGCGGCCACGGGCCAGCGCAGTCGGCGTTCGCGAACGACCGCGCTGTGGACGATGCGACCTTCCAGGTGGGGCGCGATGCCGCGGCGGGTGGTCTCGACTTCAGGCAGTTCAGGCATCGCTGGAACGTTCTGCGAGCCCGGGAGTCCATTGCTTGCTCATCATTTTTCGTGCGTCCCCGCACTGTCAGCCCGCCCCCGCTTGAATTATAGTCTCGCCACTTCCGGCTCGATGCCGAAGCTGCCCTGACCAACCGGGCGGGCTTCCCGCCACGACTTCAAGGAACGATTGATGCCTGTCGAATATCTCTATGGTCTGCTGAACCTGAACTTCTGGGGCTACGTCCTGGTGGCGTTCGGCATGGTACAGCTGACCATGATGGCGGTCACGCTGTACCTGCACCGTGATCAGGCACATCGCGCGCTGGATCTGCATCCGGCGCTGCGACATTTTTTCCGCCTCTGGATCTGGATGACCAGCGGCATGCTGACGCGCGAATGGGTGGCTGTGCATCGCAAGCACCATGCGCTGTGCGAAAAGCCGGGCGATCCCCACAGCCCGGTGGTGTTCGGCTTGAGCCGTGTGCTGGCCGAGGGTGCGGAGCTCTACCGCGAAGAGACCAGGAAGCCCGACACGCTGGATAAGTACGGTCGCGGCACACCCGACGACTGGCTGGAACGTAAGGTCTACTCGCGCTTCCCGTGGCTGGGTATCGTCATTATGGTGCTGCTGGACCTGCTGCTGTTCGGTGTGCCGGGCATCATCATCATCGCCGTGCAGATGGCCGCCATGCCCGTGATGGCTGCCGGCGTCATCAACGGCCTGGGCCATCATCTGGGCTACCGCAATTTCGAGTCCGATGACGCATCCACGAATCTCGTACCCTGGGGCCTGCTGACCGGTGGTGAGGAACTGCACAACAACCATCACGCGTTCCCGAGTTCGGCAAAGTTCTCGGTGCGCTGGTGGGAGTTCGACATCGGCTGGTTCTATATCCGCGTGTTCCAGCTGCTGGGCCTGGCCAGAGTGCGCCGTGTTGCGCCGCGACCGAAGATCAGACCGGTGGCCGAGCGCCAGCTGGATCTGGATACGCTGCGCGCGGTGATCGTCAATCGCATGCATGTGCTGCGCGATTACGCCCGTCACGTAACGCTGCCGGTGTTCCGCCTGGAGCTGCGGGCCGGGGGCAGTTCGCTGCTGCGGCGCGCGCGCGGCCTGGTGCTGCGCCAGCCCGCGCTGCTGGATGACGGGGCGAAGGCGCAGCTGGCCGAGGTGCTGGATCATCGCCCGACCCTGGCCACGGTGATCGAATACCGCGAGCGGCTGCGTGCGCTGTGGAATGGCGCGGCCATGAGCAACGACAAACTGCTGGCTCAGCTCACCGAGTGGGTCCACGAGGCGGAGAACTCCGGCATCAAGTCGCTGCAGGACTTCGCTGCCCGCGTGCGTGGCTACGCGATCGCACCGCAGGCGCGGGGGCTTGCCTGAGTCGCCGCCATCACCGGCATCCCGCCTGGCAGAACAAAAAAGGCCCGCTTCAAGCGGGCCTTTTTTTGAACCGCGCGGCACGACGGCCGCACAGGCTACTTGATCTTCGCTTCCTTGTAGGGCACGTGCTTGCGGACCTTCGGGTCATACTTCGAGACTTCCATCTTCTCCGGGTGGAGGCGACGGTTCTTGGTGGTGGTGTAGTAGTGGCCGGTTCCGGCCGAAGACACCAGCTTGATCTTGTCGCGCATGGGTCAAGCCTCCTTTAGATCTTCTCGCCGCGGGCACGCAGTTCGGCCACGACGGTCTCGATGCCACGCTTGTCGATGGTGCGCAGGCCGTGGTTGGACACGCGCAGGCGCACGAAGCGACGCTCGCTCTCCAGCCAGAAGCGATGCGTATGCAGGTTCGGCAGAAAGCGCCGACGCGTCTTGTTGTTGGCGTGGGAAACGTTGTTGCCCGTCATCGGGCCTTTCCCTGTCACCTGGCAAACCCTGGACATTGTTGCATCCTCAAGCGTATCGGGGGATCCGGACACCGGCCGCAGCCGGTCTGCCGGACACATCGAGGCCACACTGCCCCGACAAAAGAGCGGGAATTCTACCCGCGTGCTCGGCCAAGGGCAACAGCTGAGGCGGAAGCTAGAGGATTCCCCGGGCGGCCAGGGACACACAGTGCCCCGTACTCACTACCAGGTGATCGAGCACCCGGATGTCGACCAGGCCCAGCGCGGATTTCAGCCGCCGGGTGATCTGTTCATCAGCCACGCTGGGCTCGGCAACCCCCGAGGGGTGGTTGTGGGCCAGAATGACCGCCGCGGCGTTGTGCGCCAGCGCGCTTTTGACCACCTCGCGCGGGTACACCGAGGCGCCGTCCACCGTACCGCGGAACAGCACATCGGCCTCGATCAGGCGGTGACGGTTGTCCAGGTGCAGGCACAGGAAGAGTTCGTGTTCCAGATGGCCCAGCCAGGCGCGCAGCCAGGTCTCGGTGGCCGCCGGATTGTCCAGCAGCGCGCGTGTGCGCAGCGGCTCGGCGAGGCTTCGCAGGTGCAGTTCGCGGGCCGCCTGCAGGCGCGCCCACGCCCGCAGATCCGGCGCGGTGCCAAGTTCTGCATGGCCGGCGCGAAACAGTGCCGCCAGGCTGCCGGCCTGCGTCAGCAGGCGCCGCGGCAGGCCGCCCGGGCGGGCCCGGCCGAGCAGCAGCGCCAGCAGCTCTGCGTCCTCCAGGCTGGCCGGGCCCCTGCGCGCAAGGCGCGTGATCAACTCTGACATCAGACTCATGGGTCAGCAGTACAGCAGGTGCATGGCCTGCCGGCGAGCAGTCAATCTGCGGGCTGCTGCCGTATCCGGTCGTCTGCCCGGCTATTGGCTTTCGCCTCGGCGCAAACGTAAGCTTCCGTGCGAAACCCTTGCAGGAGCCGTTCTTGAGCGCCGCAACCCGTGTGCTTCTCGGTGTCACCGGCGGCATTGCCGCCTACAAGAGCGCTGAGCTCGTGCGTGCGCTGCGCGCGCGCGGCTGCGAGGTGCAGGTCGTCATGACGGCCGGCGCCAAAGAATTTCTGGGCGCAGCCACCCTGCAGGCCCTGTCAGGCCGGCCGGTACGAGACGACCTCTGGGATGAAGCCGCAGAGGCGGCCATGGGCCACATCGAACTGGCGCGCTGGGCCGATGTGGTGCTGGTGGCTCCGGCCACGGCGCAATGCATCGCCAGACTGGCGCTGGGGCTTGCCGACGATCTGCTCAGCACCTTGTGTCTGGCTACCGCAGCACCGGTGTATCTAGCGCCCGCCATGAATCATCTGATGTGGACGAACCCCGCCACCCGTGCCAACTGTGCCACGCTGAGCAGCCGGGGCATCACGCTGCTGGGGCCGGGCGTGGGCGACCAGGCCTGTGGTGAAACCGGGCCGGGCCGCATGCTCGAGCCCGACGACCTCGTCGCCGCGATACTCGATGGCGGCAGCCGCTCCACCCTGCTGGCCGGCAAGACCGTGATGATCACCGCCGGTCCGACCCGTGAGCCGATCGACCCGGTGCGCTACCTGACCAACCGCAGTTCCGGAAAGATGGGCTTTGCGCTGGCGCAGGCGGCACGGCGCGCCGGCGCGCGGGTGCGCCTGGTCTGCGGCCCTGTACATCTGCTCACGCCGCCGGGTGTGGAGCGCATCGACATCGAGACCGCCGAGCAGCTGCACGCCGCGGTGCACGAACATCTTGCCGGCTGCCATGTGTTCATCGCCGCCGCTGCGGTGGCCGACTACCGGCCCGAGCACTGTCCGGATCGAAAGATCAAGAAGACCGACGAGAAGATGACGCTGTGCCTGCAGCGCGCGCCCGATACGCTGGCCAGCGTGGCGGCACTGGAGATGCGTCCGTTTACCGTGGGCTTTGCTGCGGAAACCCACGACGTCGAGGACTATGCACGCCAGAAGCTGGAAAAAAAGCGCCTCGACATGATCATCGCCAACCGTGTGGGTGAGGGCCTGGCCTTTGACACCGACGACAACGAACTGGTCGTGCTGTGGCCCGACGACGGACGCGAGGTGTTCGCCCGCGCGGCCAAGGCGAAACTTGCCGATGAGCTCATTGCGCTGATCGCCGCTCGCATGGGTGATCAGTGCGCGGGGACGCCGGCCTGAGCGCTGCGCCCGTCAAGGTGCAGCTGCGCATCCTGGATGCGCGCCTGCACGATCTGGGCCTGCCCGCTTACGCCACCGAAGGCTCAGCGGGGCTGGATCTGCGTGCCTGCCTGGAGGCATCGCTGACGCTGGCGCCGGGGGCCACGGAGCTGATTCCTACCGGGCTTGCGATCCATCTCGCCGACCCTGGTGTGGCGGCCATGCTGCTGCCGCGTTCGGGCCTGGGCCACAAGCACGGCATCGTGCTGGGCAACCTGGTCGGTCTGATCGATTCGGACTACCAGGGTCAGGTGTTCGTGTCATGCTGGAACCGCGGGCAGTCGGCGTTCGTCATCGAGCCGGGCGAGCGCATCGCGCAGATGGTGATCGTGCCTGTGCTGCAGGCCAGCTTCGAGGTGGTGGAGACGTTTTCGCAAAGCCAGCGCGGAGCTGGCGGCTTCGGACATACCGGGCGGCGCTGATGAACGCGCGCTTGACCTAGCGCAGCCGGCTGCGTCGCTGGGACTGGAGTTCCTCGAAGCGGCTGATGTCTTCCTCGAAGCGCCGCATCAGGCGCATCTGCTCATCGCGGCTGTTTTCGAGCGTACGCTCGTAGCTGAGTACCGAGGCGTGCGTGCTCGCCAGGTCGTTCGCCAGGTCGTCAGGAATGCCGGGTGCATCCGCGTTGTTGCTGTATGGCTGGTATTCCTCGGCCAGCATCTCAAGCTCGTGGAGCTGCTGGTAGAGCCGCTCGAGGGTGCCCGCCGTGACATCGAGCTGGGCCTGGAGCATTTCCAGGCGCCGGTCGCGCAGCATGCGGATCTCGTCGACGGAAATGTAGGTGTCCAGCAGTACGCGGTCACGGCGCTGCTGGGCAACGCGCGCTTCCTGCGCTTCGGCTTCGCGCTGCTCGGCTTGGCGCTCGGCTTCGCTGAGCAGTCCATCGCGCGCGCCCACCGCCACGCCGTGCCGGTTGAGCACATCGCTGCGCTGCTCGGCGTATTCGGGGGGCACGCGATCGCCATAATGCACCACGCCATCGCTGTCGACCCAGCGATAGGTCGGCCCCGCCTGTGCGACGGTGGCAGCTGCGACCAGGCTGGCCGCGGTCAACGCAAGGACGATAGGGCGCATGGGCGCTCGCTCTGGGGCTTCAGCCATATGCAACCTTAACAGAGGCCCGGGCGGTCGCCTACCGGGCCACTGTGCGCGCCGTCACGTCAGCCGCGACGAAACTGCGACATGCATCGCAGCCTGCGCGTCAGCCCTCGAGCCCCGAGCCGGTATCGACCACACCATAGCGGTTGCGGTAGCCCTGCACGGCCGCCAGATGCGCGCCGTATTCCTCGGATTCCTCGAGGTGCTCGATGAGGTCTTCGAGGCGCACGATGCTGCACACCGGAACACCCAGGGCGCGCTCGACATCCTGAACGGCCGAACGGGTGCCCTTGCCAACCTCCTGGCGGTCCAGCGAAATCAGCACACCTGCGGGTTCGGCACCATGCTCGCGGATCAGCTCCACGGCCTCACCGATCGCCGTGCCCGCCGTGATGACGTCGTCCACGATCAACACGCGGCCTTGCAGCGGCGCGCCGATGATGACGCCGCCCTCACCGTGTGCCTTGGCTTCCTTACGATTGAATGCATAGGGCACGTCTTCATCATGCTGCTCGGCCAGCGATGCGGCCGTGAGTGCCGCCAGCGGAATGCCCTTGTAGGCCGGACCGAACAGCATGTCGAACTGAAGATCGGCATCGATGATCGCGGCGGCGTAGAAGCGGCCGAGCTTGGCTGCGGCATAGCCGGTATTGAACAGTCCCGCATTGAAGAAATACGGACTGACGCGGCCGGACTTGAGTTTGAACTCGCCGAACTGCAGCACGCCGAGCTCCAGCGCGAGCTCCAGAAACTGATTCTTGTAGGCTTGCATGTGGGCCTTGGTCGCGGGGATGTGGAGGTATGATACACGCGCAGGTTTCTGCGGTCAGGCGACTTAAGTTAGTTTCATGCGCATCATTACACTCAATGCCAACGGCATCCGCGCAGCGCTGCGCAAGGGCATGTTCGACTGGCTTTCCGAACAGAATGCCGATGTCGTCTGCATCCAGGAAACCAAGGCGCAGCAGCACCAGCTCACCGACCCTG
>CAYLNP010000131.1:0-7048 GCA_964384925.1 uncultured Woeseiaceae bacterium | reverse complement strand
GCAGCGCCTCCTTGAGCGGCAGACCGACGTTGTCCATCAGCGCCATCGGTGCCGCACCTGTGCCCCCGTCGCCGCCGTCGAGACTGATGAAGTCCGGGGCCGCATCGATGCCTCGGCGCCAGATCTCCTCACACATCGCCACCAGCCAGTCCGTCTCACCGATGCAGGTCTTCAGACCCGTGGGCTTGCCAGTGACGCGCCGGATGCGCGCGATCATGTCAAGCAGCTCGCCGGCATTACCGATCTCCGGATGGCGGTTGGGGCTGATCGAGGGCTGGCCCTCCGGGATGTGACGTATGGCAGCGATCTCGCTGGTGACCTTGGCGGCCGGCAGGATGCCGCCCTTGCCCGGTTTGGCACCCTGGCTGAGCTTGAGTTCGAACATACGCACCTGCGGATGGGCGGCGATCTCGGCAAGGCGCGTGTCGCTGAGCAGGCCATGTTCATCGCGCACGCCGTACTTGGCCGTGCCGATCTGGAAGACGATGTCGCCGCCACCCTCGAGATGGTAGGGCGACAGGCCACCCTCGCCGGTACTCATCCAGCAGCCGGCCATGCGCGCGCCATTGGACAGCGCCAGCACGGCGGGACGCGAGATCGCGCCGAAACTCATGCCGGAGACGTGAAACAGGCGGTCGGTGGTATAGGGCGTGGCACAGCCCGGCCCCAGCGTCACCGGCCGCGTGGGTGCCGCGTCCTCGGAGAGCGTCGGGAAGGCGGTGTTGAGGAACATCACGGTGCCGGCCGGGCGCAGATCCCGCGTCGAGCCGAAGGCCTGGGTGTTGTCCACGGCCTTCGCGGCGCGATAGACCCAGGCACGCTCGGCGCGGTTGAACGGCATCTCCTCGCGATCCAGTGCGTAGAAGTACTGGCGGAAAAACTCACCGAGACGTTCGAACAGATAGCGGAAGCGACCGATGACGGGGTAGTTGCGCCGGATCGCATGCCGGGTCTGCGAGACGTCGATGATGAACATCACGACGATCGCCAGCAGCATCACGCCGAGCAGGAACACCAGCAGCTGGCTGGCAAGGCCCAGCAGCTGGGTGGCCAGCCCCAGTGTGGAGTCTCCGGCTGCCGGCGCACCCGTGGCCGGCCCTGCGTTCAGACCGAGACTCCGGGTTCTGCGACCGTCGCACCACCGGCCCCGCGCATCGGCAGCCGCTGGTCTGCGAACAGCGCGTCCACGTCGGCCTGGGTGGAAGTCTCCAGCGCACGGCGCACCGTCCACGGATCCAGGTGCCCGGCGAAACGCGAGATGAAGTCGAACATGTAGTTTCGCAACACCGCCTCACGGCGAAAGCCCAGCCAGGTGGTCACGCGGGGAAACAGACCGGCCGCGTCGAGCGCGGCCAGTCCATCGTCGGCCACGTCCTGCGCCATCGCCGCCACCACGCCGACACCCATGCCCAGGCGCACGTAGGTCTTGATGACATCCGCATCACGCGCGGTGAAGACCACGTCGGGCACCAGCCCCTGGCGGGCGAACGCGCTCTTGAATGAAGACTCGCCTTTCTCCGAGAACACGTAGGTCACCAGCGGATGTTCGGCGAGATCGTGCAGCGTGGGCGCGCGTCCCAGTCGCGTGAGTGCATGGTCGGGTGGCACAAGAATGACGCGGTCCCATCGATAGCACGGCAGGCGCAGCAGTTCAGGGAACAGGCGTTCGCCACCCGTGGCGATGACGAAATCGATCAGCCCGCTTTCGACCATGTCGGCGAGCTGCTCGGAGGTCCCCTGATGCAGGCTCAGCGAGACATCCGAGTAGACCTCGCGGAAGGCGGTGATCACGCCGGGGAGCACATAGCGCGCCTGGGTGTGCGTGGTGCCGATCGACAGCACGCCGCGGCTCTCCTGCTTGAGGTTCTGCGCAATGCGCTGGATGTTCTCCACCTCGCGCAGGATCACGATGGCGCGTTCCACCACCTCCTGGCCCTCGACGGTGATGCCGGTCAGACTCTTGCCGCGCCGCGTGAACAGCTTGAGGCCCAGCTCGTCTTCCAGCTGACGGATCTGCTTGCTGACCGCCGGCTGCGAGGTGTGCAGGCGCTCAGCCGCGGCGGTGATGTTCAGGCCGTTCTCTGCGACTGCGAGCACGTAGCGGAGTTGCTGGAGTTTCATGAGGGGCATTATCCGTCGCATCGAACTGTACGGCCAGTTCCGCATGCAGCGCGATCACCGGTCACCCGATCGTGTTGATCGCGCAACAGGCCGTCAACCCCTGCGCGCAGGCTTCGTGGCGCGCCGACCCGGACCCGCCTTGATCGCTTCGCAACAATGCTCATAGAACGCATCTGCAAGGCTCGTCTTCGTGACCCCGGCGGGCGTCATGAACACGTACTCCTGGTGAATCTCCGGGCGGAACGGCACCAGAGCGATACCCGTGTCCACATAGCGCTGCGCCAGCAGATCGCTCACCAGTGCGATACCCACACCGGCACCGGAAAACGCACATGCGGCGCCGACATGGTGGGCCTCGAGTCGAACCGATGGGCGCACGCGCGCCTCGCGAAAGGCTTCCTCGATGCGCATGCGCGTCTCGCCGCCGCGGCCGATCAGGATCAGCGGCTCACCGTCGAGATCCCCTGCCTCCACGAAGCGCCTGCTCGACAGCCGATGTCCCAGCGGCACGGCACATACCGTCATCGCCACCTGCAGCGGTCGCACAGTGATGCCCGGATGCTCGACCGGCAGTTTGCCGAAGCCGCAATCCACACTGCGCGTGGACACCAGGTTGATGATCGAGGGTCGGCTGCGTGAGTCCAGGGACAGCTGCACCTTCGGTCGGGATTCCATGAAGGCTGCGATGATCCCGACCAGCGGTCCCTCGGCAAAACTCGGCACGGCCACGACCCGTAAGTGCCCTGCATCGAGCTGCTGCATGTTCTCGGCGAGACTGGCGATCCGGTCTAGGCCGACAAAGGCGAGATCCACTTCTTCGAACAGCAGCATCGCCTGAGGAGTTGGCACCAGCCTGCCCTTCTCACGGTGGAAGATGGCGAATCCCAGTTCCTGTTCGAGCTGGGCCAGCAATCGACTGACGGCAGGCTGACTCAAGCCCAGTCGCTTGGCTGCGGCGGTGACCGAGCCCATGCGGATGATCTCGCGAAAGCCCTCGAGACTGCGCAGGGTGAGCTTCACCGGCTCACCCCATACCGCCAGCGTATGGCCTGATCAACAAACCCAATAATCTTGCGGACTGCGGCATGCCGTTCCTAGACTCGCGACTACGTCGTAACACTCAGGCTGTGTGTTTACAGCCACAACCAATGCTGGGGAGAAGATTTCATGGCGGAGCGCAGAAAGTATACCGGAAGGCTGTCCCTGAGCAGGCTGGCAGTGCGGGCGGCATTGCTGCCGATCGCAGCAACCGGATTGAGCGTCTCGGCGGTTGCGCAGGACACCACAGCCGGTACGATTGATGAGGTGGTTGTCACGGGCTCTCGCATCATGCGCCGTGACATGGATTCCGTCGGCCCGCTGACCACGATCGACCAGGACGAGATCGCTGCGGTCGCGCCGCTGGGTATCGGCCAGATCCTGCAGTCGCTCCCGGCCGCCGGTGTCAGCCTGAACTCCAACGGCACGCAGGGCACCTCGTTCGGCGTCAGTTCCGCGAATCTGCGCTACCTCGGCAGTGTCGAGGGCAGCGGCAACCGCACGCTGGTGCTCGTCGATGGACGACGCTGGATCAATGCCGTGGGCGGACGGGGTTTCCGCGACTTCGTCGATCTGAACACCATCCCGATGGGCATCGTCGACTCCGTCGAAGTGCTCAAGGACGGTGCCTCCGCGATCTACGGCGCCGATGCGATCTCCGGCGTCATCAACATCCGCACCCGTCGCGATGTCGAGGGGCTGGAGGCCACGTTTACCGGCGGACAGACGTCGCGCTCTGACGGCCGCAATCTCGGCATGCAGCTGGTCTACGGCAACCAGTTCGAACGCAGCTCCATCCTGCTGTCGGCCAACTACGTCGATGTCGAGCCGATCCTGACCACCGACCGCAGCCTGACAACCCGGACTTCCGTGCCGCTCACCTCACCCCCCACCAGTCCGCGCGGACTGTTCGTCCTGCCGGGGATTTCCACCACCGCGACGGCCCTGACCCGCATTCCCGGTGCCGCCGGAACTGCGCCGGGTGACTTCCGCGTCGCCACCCTGCCGGAGGACGACTTCAACCCGCTGGCACAGGGACTGTATCTGGGTGGCCCCAGCGAGCGTATCGGCCTGTTCGGTCGCATCACCACCGAGCTGACCGGCAATACCACCATGTACACCGAGGCGCTGTTCAACCGCCGGCGCTCCAGCCAGCTGTTCTCACCGTTTCCGCTGAACATCACCGGCGCCCAGGGCTATACCATCCCGGCGGATCATCCCTTCAACCCCTTCGATGTCGACTTTGCCGGCGGCACCAACCTGCGTCTCCAGCGCTGGATGGACGATGTCGGCAACCGCAACAACAAGCAGGACGTCAAGACGCTGCGCCTGCTGACGGGCTTCGAGGGCAACGTCAACGTACTGTCGCGCGACTGGATGTGGGATGCCTTCGGTTCATACTCGCAGAATGAGGCCTCATTCACCGCCTTCAACCAGGTGGTCTTTGATCGCGTAGCGCTGGCGCTCGGACCCAATGATCGCTGTGTCGCCAATAATTGCGTGCCTCTTAACATCTTCGGCACCATTACGCCGGAGATGGCCGACTACATCCGTCAGACCTCGCGCGATGAGCACCGCACAACGATGATGAATGCCGGCTTCAACATCACCGGATCCCTGGTGGAGTTGCCCGCAGGTGCACTGGGCGTCGCCTCAGGCGTGGAGTTCCGTCGCGAGACCGGGCTTGATCGCCCCGATGAAGCCGTCAATCAGCCTGCCGAGTTCGTCACCACCAATCGCAGCTCGGGGGCGCCGCGCGACGGAACTTCGGGCAGCTACAACGTCAAGGAAGCGTTCATCGAGTTCGACATCCCGCTGCTCGCCGACACGCCGGGGTTCAACCAGCTGGACCTGAGCGCCGCGGCGCGCTACTCCGACTACAGCACCTTCGGCAGCGAGACCACCAGCAAGCTGGGTCTGGCCTGGCGGCCGATCGAGGACGTGCTGCTGCGCGGCACGTGGTCGGAAGGCTTTCGCGCACCATCGATCCTGGAACTCTTCCAGGGCGGTCGCGAAACCAACTTCCCAGCCGTCGACCCCTGCAACGGCGGTGGCGCGGGTCTGCCCGGCTGCGCCGGCGTGCCGGCGGGCTACAACCAGGCGAACTTCGGTTCCGGCCTGATCCGCGGCCTGACGGGTGGCAACCCCGACCTGCTCGCCGAGACCGCCGAGACCGTCAGCGTCGGTCTGGTGCTGACCCCGCGTTTCGTCGAAGGTCTGTCGTTCTCCGTCGACTGGTTCAAGATCGACATCGAGGATGCCATTGCCTTCCGCAGTGCGGCCGACATCCTGCAGGCCTGCGCCAATCAGGGCGGCGCCAACTGCAACCTCGTGCAGCGCGACCCGACCACCGGCGAGGTGCTGCGCCTGCTGCAGTCGGTCAGCAACTTCGCCGCCGTCGAGGTCGAAGGCGTCGACTTCACCGTGCGCTACGGGTTCACGACGCCGATTGGCGATTTCACGACCGTGTTCGACGCCTCGCGGCTGATCCACTTCATCAACAGCGTGCCACAGCCCGACGGCAGCATCGTCGTGGAAGATCGCGCTGGCCTGGGCGATCGTGCCCGCAGCACGCTGCCACACTGGAAGGGTACCGGCTCGCTGCGCTGGAGCCAGGGTCCGTTCGAGGCTGGCTGGCGCGGACGCTATATCGGCAGCTCGACGGATATCCCGGATAACCTGGTGAACGGTGGCAGGCACGGCTCGATCCTCTATCATGACCTGCAGTTCGTCTATAACCTCGACCAGTACGATGCCAGCGTCACGCTCGGCATCGACAATATCACCGACCGTGCACCACCGGCCTCACGTGCCAATGCGCCGATCAACTTCGACATCTACACCTACGACGCACGCGGCGCGCACTGGTACGTCCGCCTGTTCAAGTCGTTCTGATCTGCCAAAGAGTGGATGGCGGCTGCGGGGCATGATGCCTGCCTCGCAGCTGCCTGACCCGGACCTGCCCATTTCCGGAGTCGCCCGCGCATGCTTGCCTTCCTGATCCGCCGCCTGATGCAGTCTGCCGGCGTACTGCTGGCCGTCTCGCTGGTGGTGTTCATCGGCATCTATGCGGTCGGCGATCCCGCCGCCATCCTGCTGCCCGACGATGCCACCGGCGCGGAACTCGATGCGGCGATCGTCAGCCTCGGCCTGGATCGGCCACTGCCACTGCAATACCTGACCTTCATCGGCAATGCCGTCCGCGGCGACCTGGGCACCTCCTTCGTGTTCAACGCACCGTCGATCCAGCTGATTTTCGCGCGCCTGCCGGCAACACTCGAGCTTGCGATCACGGCCATGGTGCTCGCCATCCTGCTGGGCATTCCGCTGGGCCTGTGGGCCGGACTCAAGCCCGGCAGCGTGTTTGACGAGACCGTCGTCACCGGCTCCATCCTCGGCTTTTCCATGCCGAACTTCTGGCAGGGCATGATGCTGATCATGATCTTCTCGGTGGGCCTGGGCATTCTGCCGGCCAACGGCCGCGGCGAGACCGGCACGATCTTCGGCATCGAGACCAGCTTCGCCACACTCGATGGCATCCGCCACCTGATCCTGCCGTCACTGAACCTTGCGCTGTTCAAGCTCGCGCTGATGATCCGGCTCACCCGCACCGGCGTGCGCGAGGTGATCGGCCTGGATTACGTGAAGTTCGCCCGCGCCAAGGGCTTGAGCGAACGACGCGTGCTGCTGGTGCATGTACTGAAAAACATCCTCGTGCCCATCGTCACCATCGTGGGTATGGAGTTCGGCTCGCTGATCGCGTTTGCGACCATCACCGAGACCATCTTCGCCTGGCCGGGCATGGGCAAGCTGCTGATCGACAGCATCAACAATCTCGACCGGCCGGTGGTGGTGGCCTACGTGATGGTCGTGACGCTGATGTTCGTCG
>CAYLNP010000130.1:0-7064 GCA_964384925.1 uncultured Woeseiaceae bacterium | reverse complement strand
AGCGCGCCGAATTCCTGTCGCATGTCGAGACGCTGGAAAACGGCATGCCGTTGAGCGTGTCGATGGGGTCGACCACAGGACTGATGCCCGAGCTGCTGCGCTACTACGCTGGCTGGTGCACCAAGATCACCGGCGAGACGATACCGGCCGCACCCGCGGGGCGTGAGACACAGGATTTCCTGGTCTACACCCAGCGCGAGCCCATCGGTGTGGTCGCGGCGATCACGCCCTGGAATGCGCCGCTGAACATCATCCTGATGAAGCTTGCGCCGGCGCTGGCCGCGGGCTGCACCGTCGTGCTGAAGCCTGCGGAACTCACGCCGCTGACCGGCGAGCTGCTGGTGCGCCTGGCGCACGAGGCGGGCGTGCCCGACGGCGTGCTCAATCTCGTGCAGGGGGAGGGCAGCGAGATCGGTGCAGCGCTGGCCGAACACCCCGACGTGGACAAGATCAGCTTCACCGGCTCCACCGAGGTCGGGCGCAGTATCGTGCGCGCGGCGGCCGGCAATCTGAAAAAGGTCACGCTCGAACTGGGCGGCAAATCACCGATGGTGGTGTTTGCCGACGCAAGCCTGGAGGATGCGATTCCAACGGCGGCCATGGCGTGCTTTTTCCTGACCGGCCAGAACTGCATGGCCGGCACCCGGCTGTTCGTACACGAATCCATCCACGACCAGTTCGTCGCCGGCGTCGTGGGCGTGGCCCAGGCATTGAAGATCGGCAATGGACTGGCAGCCGACACTGTGCTCGGTCCGCTGATCTCCGCGAAGCAGCGCGCGCGCGTGCTCGACTACATCGCCCTGGGCGAACGCGAAGGCGCGACCCGCGCCACGCCGGTACGCAGCATCGACGGCCCCGGCCATTTCGTCGCGCCGGTGGTGTTCACCGACTGCCACGCCGACATGCGCATCGTACGCGAGGAGATCTTCGGGCCGGTGCTCACGGTGCAGCGCTTTGCCGATGGCGACCACGATGCCCTGGCGGCGAAGGTGAACGACACGATCTTCGGGCTCTCTGGCAGCGTCTGGAGTCGCGATATATCCACTGCGCTTGGGTTCGCGCAGCGCATCGATTCAGGTCAGGTGGCGATCAACGCCCATGCGGCAGTGAGTCCTGAAACCCCTTTCGGCGGCAACCGCCAGTCCGGCTGGGGCCGTGAGATGGGGCGTGAGAGCCTGGACGCCTATCTGAAGACCAAGGCCGTGAGCGTGAGGCTGTGAGTTCAGCGTTTCGGGACGATACAAATGAGTGAATTGCACGGGGCAGAGGCACCGATCGCCGTGATCGGGGCCGGGCTGGGTGGTCTGAGCGTGGCGATCGGTCTGCTCCAGAAGGGCTTTCGCGTGCGTGTTTACGAGCAGGCGGACGAGTTTGGAGAAGTGGGCGCAGGCATCTCGGTCTCGCCGAATGCCAGCAAGATTTTTGCTGCGTGGGGTCTGGGCGAGCAGCTGGCTGCGATCTCGTGTACGCCGCTGACCGGCACCATTCTCAATGGCGTGACCGGTGAGTCTTTGCAGAGCCAGGCGCTGGGCGATGCGCTCCAGAAGCTGTTCGGCTCGCCGTACTACCAGGTGCTGCGACCGCAGCTGCACGCAATGCTGGTCAACGAGGTCCGCAGGCTGGATGCCGATGCGTTTCGACTCGGCCATCGCCTGGTGGATGTGACAGGTCCTGATGAGGCACCGCTGCTTGAGTTCGCGAACGGCAACACCGCCAGCGCCTCGCTGATCATTGCCGCGGATGGCGCACGCTCGGTGGTGCGCGCGCGACGTTTCGTGGATGAGCCGGCGCGCTTCACCCGTCACATCGCCTATCGCGGCGTGCTGCCAACCGACACGTTGCCGGCGCGTTACCGTGAGCCGAGATCGATGGTATGGCTTGGCGATCGGTGCCAGCTGGTGCACTACCCGGTGGCCGATTATCAGGCACTCAACGTGGTCGCCTTCGTCAGTGATGTCGACTGGGACATCGAGGGCTGGCACGAGCGCGCCGAGCTTGCCGAGCTTCAGGCCGTGTTCGCCGCTTTCTGTGACGAGGCGAAGGCCGTACTTCAATACTTCACGGGCCATGAACTGTTCAAGTGGGCGCTGTACGACCGCGAGCCCGTCGATGAGTGGGCGCGCGGGCGGCTGGTTCTGATGGGCGATGCGGCGCATCCGATGCTGCCCTACCTGGGTCAGGGTGCTGCAATGGCCATCGAGGATGCGTGGGTGTTGTCGGGGGTGCTGGCCAGCCACGAGCGCGTCGATGAAGCCCTGGACGATTACCAGCACAGGCGTGTCGAGCGCGCCCGCTGGGTGCTGCTGCAATCGCGCGAGATGGGCAAGCGCTACCACGAACCGGGCCAGGATTCGCAACGTTTTTCCGGAGACGCAGCGATGCAGACGCAGAAGCTGTTCGCGCCGGGGCCGGCGTCGCTGCTGGCGTAGGCTTCGGTCGCTGCAGGCGTAGGCTTCGCGTGTCGGGCGGGTGGCCTACAGCGCTGCACGGTTCTAGTCCAGCACAAACCCTGCGACGACCTTGCACCATTCGTCGGGCTTTTCGTCGACGATGTCATGGGTACCACCTTCGAGTTCGGCATAGCCGAAATCCGGGCGCAGTTCGCGCGCCCGCTGGGCTGTGTAGTAGATGTCATCGCCGGTATTGGTCAGGATCAGTGTGGGTTGGGTGATGCGCGCGATCGGCTCGGCGATGTCGTGATCGAAGGCGGCACGGTGGCCATACCCTTCGGTCTTGCCGGCCAGCAGCATCTGAACGATGCCGCGGTGCATGGCCTCCACGTTGGTCCAGCCGGGCGTGAAGAACACGCGTCGCTCCCACAAGGCCTGCAGATGACTGCCGTCGGGCAGGATCTCGATGGGCGGCGCGTTTTTCAAGGCGCTGCGGTACTTGTCACGTTCGGCCTCGGTCATCACCGGCGGCCCGTTGAGAATCAGGCGATGGATCAGCCCGGGTTCGCTGGCGGCTATTTCGGCTGCGATCGATGCTCCGGTGTGATGGCCGAGCAGCGCGACGGGTGCGTCGCTCAGCGCACGGATTGCCACGGCAAGCGCTGCGGCATATTCGGAGATGCTGGGCGGATGATCGGGGACCTCCGACATGCCGAAGCCTGGCGTATCCAGGCCGATGGCGGTGAGTCCGGCCGCGGCGAGTCGCGGGTAGGCTTCGTGAAACATTTCCGATGAGCTCGGGCTCTGGTGCAGCAGCACCAGTACCGGTCCCTGGCCGACGCGCCGGTAGTGAATCTGACCGAAGGGGCCGTCGACGTAGCCGCGGGTCATGCGTGCACTCATGAGAAGCTTCTCCGTGTCGGAATCATTCCTGATGATGCGTTGCGGCGACGCGCTGGTGCGGTCGACACGGCCTTGCGTCCGAAGCGTGAACGCAGCACGAATCCCCCATTACATCCGCGTGATGCCTCGTGGGCCGTCAGTTCGGCCCCTGCGGCGGGTACAATCGCGGCCATGGAAAGCACTCTGAAGCTCATCGTCGGCCTCGGCAACCCGGGGTCGCGCTACGAGCACACTCGGCACAACGCCGGTTTCTGGTTTGCCGATCTGCTGGCGCAGCGTACGGATGTCCGCTTCGCCACCGAGGCCAGGTACCAGGGCGAGCTGGCCCGTACGATGCTTGTCGGTGCGGAAGTGCGGCTGCTCAAGCCTGCCACGTTCATGAACTTAAGCGGCCAGAGTGTCGGCGCCGTAGCGCGATTTTTCAAGCTCGAACCCTCGCAGATTCTGGTCGCGCACGACGAACTGGACCTCCCGCCGGGCACCGCCCGCCTCAAGCTCGGTGGCGGCCATGGCGGGCACAACGGGCTGCGCGACCTCATCCGTCACCTCGGCGCTGAGTTCTGGCGACTGCGCATAGGCATCGGTCATCCCGGACATCGAGACGACGTCACCGACTTCGTGCTCACGCGTGCACCGGTCGAGGAACAGGCCCTGATCGGCGATGCGCTGAACGATGCCGCGGACGCCATCGAGAAGATGCTTGCGCAAGGTGCCGAACGCGCGATGCATCAACTGCACAGCCGCGGCGTGCAGGCCAAACCGTACGGTAAACCGGAGGCAGCAGGGGAGTAAGGGGCATGGTCCTGAATCTGAGGCGCAGTACAAGTCAGCTTTCGATCATCTTCCTTCTGTCTGTCGCATTGACCGCCTGCGACGATCGTCCCCGTTCCGTAGGCGATTGCGTAGGTGGGGCGGTATGCAACACCTCCAACCCCTGTACCACGGGCAACACCGTCTGCGGCGCAGATGGCACTGCGCACTGCGTGGTCGTCGAGGTGCTTGAGAACTGCGGGGCTGAGCCGCCGGAACAGGTATGCGTGGAACGCTCGATCTGCAGCACGGGCAACCCGTGTACGACAGGCAGGAACGTCTGTGATGTGGATAACAACAGCATCTGCGTGGCCGTGGAGAGGCTGGCGGACTGTCACTACTGAACTCGCCTGCACTTCTGGTACGGACATTTCGCGGGGATGCCTGCCGTTGTGATAGCTGATGAAGCGCCGCTTCTGCCGCATAACACCACCCTAGCCTTGTGTGGTATATCCAATTCCACCTCAAGGTTACTCAGGCACTTCCGATGGCTCAACCGTGTTATTCGACACAAGTGCGGCAAAAGATGACGGCGTTTTGGCCGTCCAATTGTAGTTATGTACCTGAGGACCTTACCAATGGCTGATTGTCCGTTTTGCAGGCAAAGTGTTGAGACTAGACCTCCAAGCTGGAGCGGAGGGAGAATGCAAGTAGATTGTAGGATTTGCGGTGAGTACGCGATCGGACCGCCACTCTTTGAAGAACTCGCCAGCCTTCCTCATTCAAATTGGCAACTAGAGTGGCTCCGAGAAGAGTTTTCGAAAGTTCCAGCGCCTCGTGTCGTCAGGCGACACTCTACCAATATAGTGCATGCCGAGCCTCCTGGTGCAGACCAGCCTTCGAAGCTCAAGAAAAGAAGTCTGAGGGCAAAGGCAGAGGGTAAGGCTATTCAAGGTGGTACGATTTTTTGCCGTGGAAACGAATTTGGTGAGAAGGGCACTTAACAATCGCAAGCAGTTCGAGCCTGGCGGCACCGGACGCCAGCTTCGCTGTCGCCGCTGTTGCGGTCGTTAGATCGCGTGATGCACTACGCCGTCGCCATTGCAATGCAGCTTGCCGTGCTCGTATGGCTAGGATGGGGCGCATACGGTGCCTATTCGAGGGGCTTCCCCCTGATTTCGGCCGTAGTGGCCTCTGTCGCCGTCATGCTCGCGGTGTATTTTCCTACGCCTCGCTCCGCTATTGCTCAGTCGGCCGCACGCCCATTTAGAGCGGTTGCGCCAAGGCCCAATGAGACAGCAGTTCGATTTCAGGTGCGCCTCCTTCGGGTTTGGCTTTTGTTCACCCTGCTGTGTTTCTGCGCAAGCTTTGTCGGTTTCGTATTTTTTGACGTAGGTAGCAATATCAACGGATACTTCTTTGCCATCGGATTTGGCGGAGCCCTTGTAGGAGTCGCGGCATGCTTAAAAGCCATAGGAGCGGGATATGCCGCAGTTCGAGCGTGGCGTATGGGACCTAACAACCGCATGGAGCCCGACGCTTGACCGCTCCCTCCCTCCGCTCTCGCTCCGATCGGTCGCCGTCAAGCGCGGCTCATGCGGAAAGTTAGACATCACCAGAAATGCCAAGAAGAAGACGGGAATACCTGATGCTCCTGGACAACGCCAAGGCGGCGGCCGAGACCGCGATTGACGCCTATAACCGCGTAAGGCATCCCTATAGGAACGAGACGAGCTTAATGCTCTTGGCCAATGCGGGGTTCTACCCCGCTTGCACGGACACTTCCAAGAAGCCCGATAATGGGCAAAAGGAGTGTTCATGTCGAAGCGAAGAAAATACAGCCCGGAGTTCAAGAGGGAGGCGGTTCAGCTGGCACGCCAGCCTGACGTAAGCTGCGCCCAGGTGGCCCGGGAGTTGGGCATAGGCGCCAATCTGCTTACGCGCTGGACGCGGGAGGCCGATGCGCAGGGCCAGGGCGCGTTCCGCGGCCCCGGCAGCGCGCGTGATGAAGAAGTGGCCCGCCTCAAGCGCGAGCTGGTCCGAGTCAAGAAGGAACGGGATTTTTTGCGAGACGCGGCAACGTTCTTTGCCAAGGAATCATCAAAAGGTACGAGATGATCCGAAGTTGCCGCAAAGAGTACCCGATCCGACTGATGTGCCGTTGCCTGAAGGTCTCGCCCAGTGGCTACTATGCCTGGGAGTCGCGCCTGCCCAGTGAGCGGGAGCGCGACAACGGACGATTGCTCGAGCGCATCCGCGAGATCCATGGGGACAGCAGGGGCGTCATCGGCGCACCGCGCATGCACGAAGACCTCACGGGCGAAGGCGAAACAGCGAGCCTGAACCGGATAGCGAGACTTATGAAAGTCAATGGCTTGTTCGGAGTCCCGGATCGCAAGAAGCGCCGGTTCGGGAAGCCTGGTCAGCGGCCTGCCTATGTCAGGAATCTGCTCGAGCGCGACTTCATGGCCTGTGAGCCGGAGACGAAGTGGGTCACCGACATCACCGAGATCGTGACCGGGGAAGGCAAGCTCTACGTGTGTGTGGTCATTGATCTGTTCAGCAACCTGGTGATCGGCTGGTCCATGCACCACCGGCAGGATCGACACATGGTCATCCGAGCCGTTGAGATGGCTGTGATGCAGCGCGAAGGTGGCTGGTCGGTGATTCTGCATTCGGATCGGGGTGGGCAGTTTATCAGCAGCGACTATCAAGACTATCTGAAGCGAAACACACTGATCTGCAGTATGAGCGCTGTCGGGCACTGTGGTGACAATGCCGCCTGCGAGGGCTTCTTCGGGATACTGAAGCGGGAGCGCACAAACCGTGTCAGCTACCGCACCCGTGATATCGCACGATCAGATACGTTTGACTATATCGAGCGATTCCATAATCCTCGGATGAGGCGAAGAGTCGCCGCTCAGGATCTTAAAGTCGACGCCTTTTCCAAACCGTCCGTGGAGACGGGGTAGAACCCGCCCGACACCATGCGCGTGAAGACATCGAGGCGGCGTGCGAGAA
>CAYLNP010000129.1:0-7154 GCA_964384925.1 uncultured Woeseiaceae bacterium | reverse complement strand
CTGTAAGGGTCACTGCAAGCGCGGCACTCGAGGACTGCATGAGCACCGTCAGCGCGATACCGATGATCACGAACAGCAGCACGCTTATGATCCCGCGGCCCGCCCAGGCCTCGAGTGCTGCGGCATCTCCGACACCGGAAAACGCCTCTCGCAGTACATCGATGCCAAGGAAAAACAGACCGAAGCCCGCCAGAGCCTGCCCCAAGGCACCGTAGCGACGCGAACCGAACGCCACCCACATCCCCATGCCGATGCCCAGGGCCGGCATCGCCATCAACTGCAGATCCATGTTGAAACCAACGAGCGCGACGATCCACGATGTCAGCGTCGTGCCCAGGTTGCTGCCATAGATAACGCCGATGGCCTGATAGAGCGTCAGCAGGCCGGCATTGACGAAACCCACGATCGCGAAGATGACCGCACTCGAGGACTGCACCATGGTCGTGATCAGCACGCCCGAAGCCAGTCCGCGCCAGCGACTGCGCGTGGCGGCAGTAAGAATCTGGCGCAGAGTGTCGCCGGCGGCCACCTTCAGACCGTCGGTCATCAGGCGCATGCCCAGCAGGAACAAGCCGATGCCGCCGACGAATTCGAAGACCGCAGACAGGCTCATGTCAGTCTCCGGCGGGCCAGTATGCCTCGCCTGCGATGACCGTCACGCTCTGCCCGCCCACCCAGATGTGCTCGGGACCCTCGATGCGCAGCACCAGCGTCGCATCGCGCCCCACCTCGCGACCCTGGCTGACGCGGTAGCCCCGCGCCAGCGGCCCGTCGGGCTCGGCCTGTGCAATGTATGACGCAATCAGCGCGTTGCCGGCACCCGACGCCGGATCCTCGACAATGCCGGCCCCGGCCGCAAACGCGCGCACGACGAGCTGGTAGTCTGAGTCCGTGGCACGCGCAAAGGCGCACAGGCCCATGCTGTCCGTGCGCCTGGCCAGTTCACCGATCGCATCGTGATCGGGCTGCCACTCACGAAGCTGCGCCTCATCGGCAAGTTCCGCCACCCACCACTTGCGCCCCCCCGACACACAGGCCGGCGGCAGCACCCCCAGCGAACGGGACGCGAGCACGCGCGTAAGCGCTGCATCGGCATCCTGCCCCTGGGCCACGACCTGCGCGGCCGGGGCCTGCACGAACAGGGCACGCTCGGGGCCTTGCCCTTCCACGAGAATCGGAAGCAAGCCCGCACCGCAGTCCTGAATCAGCCGGCCGTCGCGCGGCGTAACCAGCCCTGCATCGAGCGCGACATGCGCACTGCCCAGTGTGGGGTGACCGGCGAAGGGAATCTCACGACTCGGCGTGAATATGCGCAGCCGGTAGTCGGCTTCCAGTCGCGAGGGCGGCAGCAGGAAGGTGGTTTCCACCAGATCGTTCCAGGCCGCGAAGCGCTGCATGTCTTCGGCCGACCAGCCCTGGGCACCGATCACCACGGCCAGCGCATTGCCGCCACCGGCGCGGTCGGCGAAGACATCCAGCTGGAAATATTTCACGCCACTCATGAGTCCAAGCTTACCCCAGCGCGCCTGCGCGGGCGAACGATGGATCGCTGCCGGATGGTTCGCGAGTTCGCTACCATGACCCGTGTGAACACCGAGTTGATCATCGTGCTGGGGGTGCTGGCCGTGACGCTGGCGCTGTTCGTCAGCGACCGGCTGCGCCTGGACCTGATCGCATTGATGGCCCTGCTGGCGCTGGCGCTGTCTGGCGTGATCTCCGCCAGCGAGGCGACCGCGGGCTTTGCCGAACCCGTCGTGCTGATGATTGCAGGTCTGTTCGTTGTCGGCGCCGGCCTGTTCAACACCGGGGTGGCCGATGCGATGGGCCGCTGGGTGGACCGCGTGTCCGGCACCAGTCCGGCGAGACTTGTCGCGGTGATCATGCTGGTCACCGCGTTTCTCTCCGCCTTTCTGAGTTCAACTGGCACGGTTGCCGTGATGTTGCCAGTGGTGATTGCCATTGCGCACAGTCGACGCATCAGCGCCTCGCGGCTGCTGATACCGCTGGCATTTGCCTCCCTGCTGGGCGGCATGCTCACGCTGATCGGTACCCCGCCCAATCTGATCGTCAGCAGCACGCTGAGCCAGGCCGGCTTCGAGCCCTTCGGCTTCTTCGAGTTCACACCGGTGGGCCTGGTCATGCTGGCCATCGGCATCGGCTTCATGGTGCTGTTGAGCCCCCACCTGGTGCCGGAACGCGCCGCGCGCGACGGCTCCCACGCCCCCACCGGTCCGGGATTGACTGAACTGTTCAGCGACTACGGCCTGGCGCGCAGGCTTGCGCGCGTACGCCTGCGCCCGGGCTCTCCGCTGGCGCGAAGAAGTGTCGATGACGCGGCGCTGCGCACCGAGTTCGGTGTGACCATCCTCGCGCTGTGCAGCCGCACCGCACGAGGTCGGCAGTCGCGCCCTGCGGCGCCAGGCAGCATCATCCGCGATGATGATGAACTCTACATCACAGGTCATGAGGACAAGGTTTCGCGCGTCGCCGAGGCCAAGGGTCTGGACATCCTGGAATGGGCACCTGAGCTGCCGGTGCCACTGCAACTGGCCGAAGCGCTGATACCGCCGCGCTCGAACTTCATCGGCCGCAGCCTGCGCGAACTTCGACTGCGCAGCGCCAATGGCGTCACTGTGCTGGCCGAACGCCCGGCGCGGGAGGACGCTGGTCCGCCCGATCTCGACCATCGCCTGGGCGTCCGCGACGCACTCCTGCTGAGCGGTCGACGCCAGGGCATCAGCGCGCTGGCGGCCGCGCGGGATCTCGTCGTGCTCGGCGAACTTGACGACAGCGCCGATCGCAAGCGCAGCCATGCCCCCATCGCATTGGCCATCATGCTGCTGATGCTGATCACGATGACCTTCGGCCTGGTCGCCAACGTCATCGCCGTGCTGGCGGCGGCCACGCTGCTGGTGCTCACGCGCTGCGTGAGCATGGAGCAGGCCTACCGCAGCATCAACTGGGAGAGCGTGGTGCTGATTGCCGCGATCCTGCCGATGGCCACGGCGCTGGACAACACCGGCGGCATGCAGCTGGCCGCCGATGCGCTGCTGAACTTGGCGGGCAGTCTGGGACCCATCGCGTTGCTGGCTGCGCTGTTTTTATTCACCTCGGCACTCAGCCAGCTGGTCTCCAACACGGCGACCACGGTGCTGGTGGCACCCATCGCATTGCAGGCCGCCATCGGCATGGGCGTCAATCCTCACGCGATGCTGATGACCGTGGCGATCGCGGCATCGACGGCCTTTGCCACACCGGTCGCATCGCCGGTGAATACGCTGGTGCTGAACCCGGGCGGTTATCGTTTTGGCGATTTCGCCAAGGCAGGCATCCCGCTGCAGCTGCTGATTCTGGTCGCCACGCTGCTGGTCGTGCCTTGGCTGTTCCCGTTCTGATCGCGCTTTATCGGGACTCCCCAAAGCGCCGCTGCAGATAGTCGAAACTCGCGCGCAGGCCCATCGCCTCGCCACCTTCCGGCCGCCCCGGTTTGCTGGACACGTTCCACGCCATCACGTCGAAATGCACCCACGCCACGCCGGTGGCGATGAAGCGCTGGAGGAACAGCGCCGCGGTGATCGCCCCGGCGAAGCCGCCCGACGAGGAGTTGACGAGATCGGCCACCTGCGAATCCAGCATACTGTTGTAGGGTGCATGCAGCGGCAGGCGCCAGATCGGATCGGCCACGCGTACCGCCGACGCCGTCAGCGCATCGGCCACCGTGTCTTCGTTACTGAACATTGCCGGCAGATCGGTGCCCAGCGCCACCCGCGCAGCCCCCGTGAGCGTTGCGAAATCCATGATCAGCGCTGGGCGCGCCTCGCAGGCCAGCGCGAGCGCGTCGCACAGCACCAGGCGACCTTCTGCATCGGTGTTGTCGATCTCCACGCTGAGCCCCTTGCGCGTGCGGATGACATCACCGGGACGAAAGGCGTTGCCGGCAATCGCGTTCTCGACTGCCGGAATCAGCACCTGCAACTGGATCGGCAGGGCTTGCGCCATCACCATGCGCGCCAGCCCCAGCACATGGGCGGCACCACCCATGTCCTTTTTCATCAGGCGCATGCCTGAGGCGGGCTTGATGTTGAGTCCACCGCTGTCGAAGCACACGCCCTTTCCCACCAGCGTGACCCGCGGGTGGTTCGTCTTGCCCCAGCGCAGTTCCACCAGCCGTGGCGCAGACGCACTGGCGCGACCCACGGCGTGGATCGTCGGGTGGTTGTGCGCCAGCAGGGCCTCGCCCGTGATGGTCTCGACCTCGGCGCCGAATTCCTCACCCAGCGCGCGCGTGGCCGCCTCAAGTGCGTCGGGCAGCATGTCACCCGCGGGCGTGTTGACGAGATCACGGACCAGGTAGATCGCGCCAAGCTGCGCATCCAGCCACTTTGCATCACAGGCCTCGGGCAACACCAACCGGGCGGGCCTGCGTTTGGGGTCGCGGTAGCGCGAGTAGCGATAGGCGCCCATCCCCCAGCCCAGTACAGCAAGGTCCTGCCAGTCCCCCGGCGAGATCCCGCCCAGCCGATAGCGCCCCTCCGGCAACCGGTGCGGCAACTCGGCCAGCGCCCGAAGGGCATCGGTATCGGTGATGAACACGGCACGCGGCAGATCATCGCCGCGCGGCAGCCAGGCAAGCTGGCCAGGCTGCGCCAGGAAACGCGTATCGCTCAGCCAGGTGCGTGTGCGCTCCGCCTGGCGCTCCAGCCACCCGGGATAGTCGTCTGAAGGCACGCATTCCAGCACGGCATCGGCGGGGCCGTCGTGGGGATCGAGGGCAAAATCCGTCATAAGGGGCCGATGTCCCCGGCCAGGGATTCGATCAGGCGGCGGCTGGCTGCGTCACGCACCTTCTGCTCTTCGCTCGGCGGCGCGTAGTCGTCGACTTCGGCCGTGCTCAACAGGCCGTGCTTTGCGAGCAGCGCTTCATGGCTGCGCAGGCGGTCGCGCAGCACACTCACTTCCATCGCCAGGCGCAGGGCTACCGCCGTGAGCTGTGCGATGTTGGCCGCATCCAGCGGCTGGTCCGGGCCCGGCCGCGCAGTCTGCTCTGCCATGGTGTTCATGCCGCGCGCCGGTCGCGCAATTCACCCTTGCGCCCGCCGAAAAAGTAGTAGGCGCCTGCGCCAAGGGGTTCGTAGCTGGCCAGAATCTCGTCCGTGGTGAAGCCGGCGCCCTGCAGCAAGGCGGGCACGCTGGTGTCGGCGAATCCGCTCCAGAACGGCTCGCCGTTGTTGCGGACCTGCCAGTGATTGGTGACCTGCCTGGTCATCGACAGGCGGTCGGGTTGATAGGGCACGTCGGCGTTCAGGAACACACCGCCCGGGGCAAGGATGCGCCGCACCTCGGCGAAGATCTCCGGCAGCACATCGTGCCAGGTCTCATGGAACAGGATGTGCGAGACGATGAGGTCGAATTGCCCGTCGTCGTAGCCAGTGTCACGGGCATCGGCCTGACGGAAATGCAAGGGCACGCCCAGGTCCTGTGCCCAGGCATGGCCGAAGCGCATGAAGGGCGCCGAGAGATCCAGGCCATGGACTTCAGCCTCGGGAAAGGCCTGCTTCAGACCGACGGTCTCGGTGCCAGGGCCGCATCCCAGATCCAGTATGCGACGCGGATTGAGGTCCGGGTAATGTTTGTGGAGCACGGAGAGGATGTAACGCGCCATGCCGGGCTCACCCACCGGCGCGTTGGTCGACAGACCCTTGGCCGCGCGATAAAGCTCGACGGTACCGAAGTACAGCAGCCCCGCGAGCATGTCGCGATCATCGCGGCTGGCGAAGTAGCCGCCAGGCTGCCGATGGATCTCGGTGTGCGCAATCGGCTCGGGAAGGGTCAGCTCAGGCTGCAACGAGAGGGAGCCCCCGGCGGTCCCTGTGACCTGCTCGGCGCGTGCCTCGAACTCGGGCAGTATGCGCTGGCAGGTTTCACCCACCGTCTCCCACATCAGGCTTTGGGAGGCATAGACCATCGACCCCCACAGCTGGAACAGCGGGTCTTGTGCGAACAGCGCGGTGCCCTCCTCCCGATCGGCCGGCGCACGTCCCTGCTGCGCACGGAACTGCGGTTCGAGCTCAGCGGCGTAGCGCGCTTCCAGGCGCGCCTCCAGCGCGCCGTTGGCAAAACCCTTGAGTACACCCACGAAACGCTGTCGCGCCGCCTCGTCGTGTGTGGGTCGATACAGTTCGCGAAGGCTACGCTCGCTCATGATCAGTTCTCCAGCCGGCGTGCTGCAGGCATCGTTACGAATATCAATAGTGTGTTGCCTGCCGGCGGAGGGGTCAACGCAGCGCAGGCATCCGGTTCAACAAGTGGTGCACCCGGATCGCTGGGTCAGCCCGGCGGCGTGGTGATATCGAGTGCGACGGTGTCGTAGCTCGTCAAGAACGGCGCCCTTGCATAGGATTTCAGGAACACAGGCGTGCCGGCAAGACACCACAGATCCTGGAATGCATCGTAGCCCTCGCCCCCGGCGCGGGGCAGGTAGGTCAGAAAGTGATCCGCGGGCAGCGTGCCGGCAGGGGTGGCCAGGTCTTCGACACCGAGGTACTCCATGGCCACCTGCACGTGGGTGAAGTCCGGCCCCGTGCGGCCGTAGGGATCCGCCGAGGTCAGATACACCCCGCTGGCGGGCACCACTTCACCGGGCCGGGTACGATCCGCGGCCATCGCAATGAATGCATCACTGGAGACAGCATGCGCGATCAACGCACGTACAGGCTCCGGTGCGGCGATGCGTCGGGAGAGCCGACCGTCGCGCACGTTGAACCCTTCAAGCTCCACCTGTGAACCGTCCACAAGAAACCACGCCGAGCCTTCCGCCACACCCTCGTTGCGCAGAACCACGCAGCACTCGCGCGGCAGATAGTCGGCGCCAAGGGTGTAGATCGCTGTACGGATGACAGGCGGGTCGAAACTTTCGCTGTGGGTATTCATGGTCATGCTGCCGTCGGCAGCGAAGCTGTAGATGACACTCTCGCGGCCGCGCACGACAGTGCGTCCCTCAGCCTCGCGGGTGAATTCGATGCTGAGTGACAGCTGCGTGCCGGGTGCGGTCAGCCGGCCTGGATCGTTTGTCGCAACCACGGGCGCGGGCTCTGCACCCGCCTGGCGCAAGGGGAGCGAGAGAGAGGCTGCCAGGACGCCCCCGGCGTTGATGA
>CAYLNP010000128.1:0-7257 GCA_964384925.1 uncultured Woeseiaceae bacterium | reverse complement strand
CCCGAAGGCGTGCCCGAGACCATCGACGCCGACAGCATCGCGTCACTCAACGCCCTGCTCGAGGAAGCCTGCAGCGAGTATCGTGACCTTCCCGCGTTCACCAACATGGGTCATGCGCTGACCTACGGTGAGCTCGACCAGCAGAGCCGCTATCTGGCGAGCTACCTTCAGCACCACGCCGGTCTGTCGAAGGGTGAGCGCGTCGCGGTGATGATGCCCAACCTGCTGCAGTACCCGGTCGCCGTCCACGCGATCCTTCGCGCAGGCCTGGTGGTCGTGAACGTCAATCCCTTGTATACGCCGCGGGAACTCGAACACCAGCTGCGCGACTCCGGTGCACGCGCCATTCTCATTCTCGAGAATTTCTGCGCCGTGCTGCAGCAGGTCATCTCCAAGACGGATGTGGCCACGGTGATCACCACGCAGATCGGCGACATGTTCGCAGCGCCCAAGCGCCTGCTGACGAATTTCGTCGTCAAGCACGTCAAGAAGATGGTGCCGGCCTGGCAGATCGAGGGTCATGTGACGTTGCGGCGTGCGCTCGCCCAGGGAAAGTGGCAGGCCCTTGAGGAGGTGGAGGTCGGCGCAGGCGATATCGCTTTCCTGCAGTACACCGGTGGCACGACCGGCCTGGCGAAGGGCGCGATGCTCACCCATCGCAACATGGTCGCCAACGTGCTGCAGTCCTCGGCATGGATGCGCGGCTCGATCACGCCGGGCCGCGACATCATCATCACCGCGCTGCCGCTCTATCACATTTTTTCGCTGACCGTGAACATGCTGCTGTTCATGCGCATCGGCGGTCACAATGTGCTGATCACCAACCCGCGCGACATGCCCGGCTTCGTGCGCGAACTTGCCCGCCATCGATTCTCGATGATCACGGGCGTCAATACGCTGTTCAACGGGCTGATGAACACGCCGGGCTTCGAGCGCCTGGACTTCAGCCACCTGCGCATCAGTGTCGGCGGTGGCATGGCCGTGCAGCGGGCGGTGGCCGAGCGCTGGCAGGAGCTCACCGGCTGCGTGCTGCTGCAGGGTTATGGCCTCACCGAGACCTCGCCGTCGGCAAGCATGGTGCCGCTGGATGCGACCGGCTTCGACGGCTCGATCGGCCTGCCCCTGCCGTCCACGCAGTTCAGCATTCGCGATGATGACGGCAGGCCCGTGCCGCAGGGCGAAGCCGGCGAGATCTGTATCCGTGGCCCCCAGGTGATGCACGGTTACTGGAAGCGTCCGGAGGAAACCGCCGCGGTGATGCTCGAGGATGGCTGGTTCCGCTCCGGCGATATCGGGCGCATGGACGAGACGGGACGCACGACCATCGAGGATCGCAAGAAGGACATGATTCTGGTGTCCGGCTTCAACGTCTATCCGAACGAAATCGAGGATGTCATCCAGAGCCATCCCGGCGTGCTCGAGTGCGCCGCGGTGTCCAAGCCCGATGAACACTCCGGCGAGGTGGTCAAGGTCTTCGTGGTGCGCAAGGATCCCGCCCTGAGTGCCGAGGACATCATCGAGCACTGTCGCGGAGCGCTCACCGGTTACAAGATTCCCAGGGAAGTGGAGTTTCTCGATGAGCTGCCGAAGACCAATGTGGGCAAGATCCTGCGTCGGCAGTTGCGCGACGCGGAGAAGAAGCGTGCTGCTGGCGCTTGACGTGCCGGGACGATCCGCGCGCGGGTGCGCTGCTGCATTGCTCTGCGCAATGGCTTTGCTGTCTGCCGGCTGTGCCAGCATGGGCACCGATGCCAGCGGTCCTACGCCGCGCCTGGCTGCCTATCTGAAGGGCAGTTTCGTCGCAAACTCTCCCGAAGATGCCACCGAGGTGCAGCTGCGCATAGACCCGGTGTGGGTGGAGCGCTGGACGCTGCAGGACGGCATCTTCCTGTTCGTCGCAATGCAGCCCGCGGGGGATGGGCCCTGGCTGCAGGCCCTCTATCGGCTCGTGCCCGACAGCGAGGGCCGTGCCGTGGTCGAATCGTGGCGCTTCCGCGACGATGCACTCAACATGGTGGACACGCCGATAGCCCTGCGGCGCGTGGAGGCCCTCGAGGCCGGCGGATTCCGGCATCTGCGCGGATGCGACATCGCCTTCACGCTGCAGGCCAATGGCAATTTCTTCGGTGAACACGCGCCGCGCGGCGCGTGTCGCAACACCCATCGCGGCGCCGACTATGTGTGGGCGCAGAAAACCATTTCGCCCAATCAGATGCTCTGGTGGGAGCGCGGCTTCACCGATGCCGGTGATATCGTCTGGGGCCCGGAGGAGGACGCGTTTCTGTTCGAGCGACTCGAGCGCTAACGTCCCGCATCACGCGTGGAACGCCGGACTCTGTGCATGGACGGCTTCGAGCATCGCTGTGACGTGCGCCGGATCGATGTCCGGATGAATGCCGTGGCCGAGATTGAACACATGCCCGGGTCCGCGTCCGTAGCTTCCCAGCACGCGACCGACCTCGCGTGCAATGGCTTCGGGCTGCGCATAGAGCACGCTGGGATCCAGATTGCCCTGCAGCGCGACGCGATCGGCGGTCAGCCGGCGCGCCTCGGCGAGGTCCGTGGTCCAGTCAACCCCCAGCGCATCGCAGCCGGTATCGGCCATCTCGGTCAGCCTGGGACCCGCGCCCTTGGTGAACAGCACGAGCGGCACGCGTCGGCCCTCGGAGCTCCGTGTCACGCCCTCCGAAATGCGTGCCATGTACCGCAGCGAAAACTCGCGGTAGGCCGACGGCGAGAGCACCCCGCCCCAGGTGTCGAACACCATGACCGCCTGTGCACCGGCAGCAATCTGGGCGTTCAGATAATCGATCGTGGCGCGCGCGAGCACATCGAGCAGGCGATGCAGCAGCGCGGGCTCGTTGTAAAGCATGCCCTTGATCCGCGCATGGTTCTTCGAACCGCCCCCTTCGACGCAGTAGGTCGCCACCGTCCATGGACTGCCGGCGAATCCGATCAGCGGCACGCGCCCGTCAAGCTCCCGCCGAACGCGGCGCACGGCTTCCGGGACGTAGCCCAGGTCGGATTCGATGTCGGGTACACCCAGGCGAGCCAGATCTCGCGCGGCACGGACAGGGCGCTCGAAGCGCGGACCCTCGCCTTCGGCGAAATACAGGCCCAGGCCCATTGCGTGCGGCACCGTGAGGATGTCCGAGAACAGGATGGCGGCATCCAGCGCAAAACGCCGGATCGGCTGTACCGTGATCTCGCAGGCGAGATCCGGCGTGGAACACAGCGTCAGGAAGTCGCCGGCCTGGGCGCGCAGCTCCCGGTACTCGGGCAGGTAGCGCCCGGCCTGGCGCATCATCCATACCGGCGTGCGTTCAACGGGTTCGCGCAGCAGCGCGCGCAGCAGCAGGTCGTTGGCAAGCTCGCTCACGCGCAGATCTCCGCAATGGTCTGCTGGATTGCCTCGGCCGCGGCGCGCGGCGAGGCGGCGTCACGGATCGGTCGACCCACGACGATGTAATCGGCACCGTTGGCAAAGGCCTGATCGACGCTGACGATACGTTTCTGGTCATCCTCCGGACGATTGTCGACCGGACGGATGCCAGGCGTGATCACCAGCAGCCGGCTGTCGATATGCTCGCGCAACAGCGGCGCCTCAAGACCCGACGAGATCACGCCATCGCAGCCGGCTTCCAGCGCGCGGCGCGCGCGCGACACCACCAGCGCCTCGACATCGCAGGCAAAGCCCAGGTCGTCGAGATCGCCGCGGTCGAGACTCGTCAGCACGGTGACGGCCAGAATCTTCACATCGCCCTTGGCGCCGGCCGCGGCTTCCATGATCGACTGGTTGCCGTGCACGGTCGTGAAGCTCACCCCGCGATTTCGCAGGCGCCGTACGGCCGCGGCGACCGTGGCCGGGACATCGAAGAATTTCAGATCGACGAAGATCTTCTTGTCGCGTGCCACCAGATCGTCCAGGAGCTCGAAATACCCGCCGGCCATCATCAGCTCGAGACCGAGCTTGTAGAAGCGCACGGCATCACCGAGCTCGTCGGCCAGCTGCCGGGCCTGGGTGGCATCAGGCACATCCATGGCGAAAATCAGCCGTTCGGCTGCGGGAATGGATTTCTCTGGCATCGCGCTGGGATCCTCGACGACGATATGGCTGGCCGAGGATTCTACCTGCATTTGTGAGGTCAGCTGCTGCGGCGGGGATCGGTCAGCCGTTCGTACTCGGTGATCGCGTAGCGATCGGTCATGCCGGCGATGTAGTCGGCCACGGCGCGGGCGCGGCCATCGGCCCCCTCCGACGACTCCCAGTCCGCGGCGTGACCGGCGTGTTCGTCGGGCATCAGGCGGGGCTCGGTGAAAAACGCATCGAACAGGGCGTGCACGACCTTGCGGGCCTTGGTGGTCATGCGCAGCACGCGATAGTGTCGATACAGGTGCTCGTGGAGAAAGCGCTTCATGTCGCGGATATGCCCGGCCATCTCCTCGGAGTAGCCGATCAGCGGCGCCGGGCGGGCGCGCACGTCGGCAATGTCCGCCGGGGATGCCTCGAACAGGCGCAGCGATGAGTGGGTGACCAGATCACCCACCATGCTGTCGATCATGCGCCTGACGATCTCGTGAATCAGGCGGCGACCTGTCAGCTGCGGATAGGCTGCCATGACCCGTTCATACTCGCGGCGGAACAGCACCACCTCCTGCAGGGCGTCCATATCCAGGAGACCTGCCCGCAAACCATCGTCGATGTCGTGGTTGTTGTAGGCCACCTCGTCGGCGAGATTGGCCAGCTGCGCTTCCAGCGAGGGCTGGGTGCGGTCGAGGAAGCGCTGGCCGAGTTCTCCAAGGCGACGGGCATTCTTGAGCGAGCAATGCTTGAGGACCCCCTCACGTGTCTCGAAGGTCAGATTCAGGCCGGAGAAGTCGGCATACTTTTCCTCCAGCTCATCGACCACACGCAGCGACTGCAGGTTGTGCTCGAAGCCGCCGTAGTCGCGCATGCAGGCGTTCAGCGCGTCCTGGCCGGCATGCCCGAACGGCGTGTGACCAAGATCGTGAGCCAGCGAGACGGCCTCGACGAGGTACTCGTTGAGGCCCAGGGCCTGGGCCACGGTGCGGGCGATCTGGGCCACCTCGAGTGAGTGCGTCAGCCGGGTGCGGTAGAGATCGCCTTCGTGATTGACGAAGACCTGGGTCTTGTAGACCAGCCGACGGAAGGCGGTGGAGTGGATGATGCGGTCGCGGTCACGCTGGAACTGCCCGCGCAGACGCGGGGCAGGCTCATCAAAGCGCCGGCCGCGGGAGTGTTCGTCCCGGGCGGCCCAGGGTGCCAGGCGCTGCTCGGGGTGACGCTGCAGCCACGTGGCCGCCTCAGCGCTCATGTCGCACGTCACGTAACACGCCAAGGAGCAGGGATTCGTCCACCTCGGCGGTGACCACCGCTTCGCCCAGCGATTTCAGCAGGACCAGGCGAAGCTGCCCGGCTGTGACTTTCTTGTCCATGCCCATGGCCTGCCGCATGGCCTCGGGTGAAAGCGGCGGGGCCGCGGTCGGCAGGCCGGCCGAGGCGACGAGTCGGGTGACACGTTCGACCTCCGATGCGTCGAGCCAGCCGAGCCGTCGGGACGCCTCGGCGGCCATGACCATGCCGGCTGCCACCGCCTCACCATGCAGCCACTGGCCGTAGCCGGCCAGTGCCTCAATGGCGTGTCCAAAGGTATGGCCAAGATTGAGCAGGGCGCGTCGACCATGCTCGCGCTCGTCCTCGGCGACGATGAGCGCCTTGAGCTCGCAGCTTCTCCGGATCGCCTGCGTCAGCGCCTGAGGATCACGTGCCAGCAGGGCGGGCATCTGCAGCTCGAGCCATGCCAGGAACTCGCGATCGAGAATCAGGCCGTACTTGATGACCTCTGCCAGCCCGGCGGCGAGTTCGCGGGCCGGCAGCGTCGACAGGGTTGCCGTGTCGGCCACGACGGCGACCGGTTGATGAAACGAACCCACCAGGTTCTTGCCCAGCGGCAGATTGACCGCCGTCTTGCCGCCCACCGACGAGTCGACCTGGGCAAGCAGCGTGGTGGGCAGCTGCAGAAAGTCCACACCGCGCTGGTAACAGGCGGCGGCAAACCCGGCCAGGTCGCCAATGACCCCGCCGCCGAGCGCGGCGACACAGCAATCGCGGTGAAAGCCGCCCCCGGCCAGAGCGTCCAGCACGGTGTTGAACTGACCGAGCGTCTTGTGGGATTCACCGTCAGGGATGACCAGCGTGCGCACGCGCTTGCCGGCCAGGCCTTCCACCGCCGCCTCAAGGTACAGGGGTGCCACGGTTTCGTTGCTTACCAGCAGCACATCGTGGCCTGGCACGCAGGCGGCCAGAAAGCCGCTGCGCGCGATCAGGCCAGGGCCGATGTGAATCGGGTAACTGCGCTCGCCAAGGCTCACCTGCAGCGACATCATTGCATCGGCGTCATTCATGGAGCGCGATTCTTGCGGCAGGGTGCGGCCGATTGCAAATGGCATGATGGAGGCGCTGGAAACTGTCGATGCCGGCAAGTATGGAAGCTGCCGGTTACGGATGCATGACCGTCAGCCCCCTGGCGAGGACAGCCGCTCCTCGATTTCGCGCGCCACGGCACTGACTTTTCGCCCGTCGGTTTCGACGACGATATCGGCAATTTCGCGATACAGGGGTTCGCGAAACACCATCAGTTCGCTCAACGCCTCTTCGGGCTCCCGGCCGGTGAGCAGCGGGCGCTCGCGACCGTGGCGGGTTCGGGTGACCTGCTGGGCAATGGTGGCACAGAGATAGACGACCGTGCCGCGCGCAGCGAGCACGCGTCGGTTCTCCGCGGAGATGATCGCGCCGCCACCCGTGGCCAGCACGATACCGTCCATCGCGGCGAGGTCCGCGATGACATCCTGTTCACGGCGGCGGAAGCCGTCTTCACCCTCCTTGTCGAAGATGAAGGGAATGTCCACGCCGGTGCGGCGTTCAATTTCCTCGTCGCTGTCGTGGAATTCCAATCCGAGCACGCGGCCGAGTTGACGGCCGACCGCCGACTTGCCGGAACCCATTGGGCCAATCAGAAAGACGTTGCCTGCTGTCAATTGATGGACGCACCCTCACGCAGGATCTTCGGTGTGACGAAGATCAGCAATTCGGCCTTGTTGGATACCCGCTGGTTGGAGCGGAACAGATACCCCAACACAGGGATGTCACCGAGCAGCGGGACCTTGCTGGAGAAGTCGCGGCGCTCGGTTTCAAAAATACCACCAAGCACCACCGTCTCGCCATCGTTGACCAGC
>CAYLNP010000127.1:0-7265 GCA_964384925.1 uncultured Woeseiaceae bacterium | reverse complement strand
TAACGAGGCTGTGCCTCTGACCGACGAGCGTGCTGGCTTCGTTCGACGTTCAGAACTTCCACAACCCCCGTGCCGCGCTGCGCGCGACACCGCTCCCGCCCGCGGGCCTGCAGGCCCGCGGGCGTTCGTCGGCTCGCGGCTGCGCCGCTCGAAAGCCCCCCTCACCCCCTTGACTCAAGGGGGCAGCAAAGCGGCTCCGTGCAGAAACTTGACTCATCTGATCGCATTCAGCTCAATCAAGGAATCTAGCGAGGCGCTCCCTCAGACCGAGAAGCATCCATCAGGTCGCGATACGCGTACCAGCTGGCGTGTCCGAGCAGCGGATAGAGGACGACCAACCCGAGCAGGGCGGTCGCAAAGCCAACCGCGACCAGGACGAGGATAAGCAGTCCCCACACGACGACAACGAGCGGGTATCTGCAGCTGGCAGTCAGGCTGGCGGAGATTGCTTCACGGGCAGTCGCCTGGCGATCAATCAGCAGCGGAACGCTGACGACCGAGATCGAGAGCACGATCGCGGCAAGGACGCCGCCAGCCGCGACATAGGCGATCACGTGGGCGATATCCAGCCGGGGCAGAACGGTGTCCCACAGCGCCAGATCCATTGCCGGCGCAGCGCTGCCCAGCAGACCTGTCAGCAGCAGGTAGGACAGGAAGAACCAGCTCACTCCGATGGCCAGAAGGATGCCCGCAAAGCGCGACAGGCCGCCCCGATTCCTTGACACGCCTTCCAGCGACTCGTCAAAGCCCACATCGGCGCCGGCCTCGGCACGCCGCGAAAGCTCGCACAGGCCGGCGGCGAAAATGGGTCCGACAAGCAGGAACCCGGTAATCGCGCCGGCGAGAATCAACGGATGCTGACCAAGCACCAGTACGGCATAGCCCAAGGCCACCACCAACCCACCATAGGCCAGACTGGCGACGGGATGCCGCAGCAGGTCCGATCCGCCACGACGGAGCCAAGACCATGGGCTGTGGGCACCCACGCGAGGCGCCTCTCCGGAGGCCATCGGCCTCGTCGATCGCGTTGCTGTGATCATGTTCGATCCTCCCGAGCCTGGCCGGTGGCGGGTGCCAGCCGTCCGCCAGGCCCTTGCGGCACCGGCATGAATGGAGAGCACCCAGGGCACCCGTTGATTCGCCGGGCGCGATTGTTCATTCGATGGCTGACGACCAACGGCAAAAGGCGGTTGCCGGACGAACGGTGTTGGCAATCGTCGCGATGGCAAAGACTCGCGGCTCCCGAACGCCACGCGGGCTCCCGAATGAAGGATGGTTCGGCCCGCTTGGCGGGCTGCCGGCCCCGGCCCAACCACTATGATTTCACGCGACTCCCTTCGTCGTCACGACCTGAATCGGTGCCGGCACCCCACTGCAGCCAAGCCAAGTACAGCACGCCGATTGCCGCGAGGCTCAGTCCAACGGCCGGAAACAGGGTCGCCAGGGGCAGGCCGAAGGCCACGCCGGCAAGCGCCCAGGCCGTGCCATCCGCTCGCGCTGCGTTCTGAGTCGGCAGGAGGAACTTGCTCAGCAAGTGATCGAGGCTGAACTTGCCGGCGCCGCCCAACACCAGCGGAAACAGCATCAGCGCGAACAGCAATGGCAGCTTGAAGTTGCCATGCCCGTCGACGTTTCTGACCTGATAGCCCTGCCAGAGATCGGACAGGCTGCTCCAGCTTTCCGGCCAGTGCACGGCGGCGGTGGCCACGAAGGTCAGGATCAGCAGGGAGAACGCAAAGAATCGGGTGAACAGCCCCAGCACCAGCGCGAAGGCGCCGATGATTTCGAACCACGTGGCCAGCCCCCAGCTCAGATTGGCTGGCACCCAGTTGAACGGAACCGGAAACTTCTCGAGCATGCCACCGAACCAGTTCTCTCCGCGAAGCTTCTCGAAGCCGGCTTCGCCGAACTCCCAGGCCATGATGAGCCGCAGGCCGAGCGGCGCCAGCCAGGTGTGCAGGCCGTCAAGTCGGGCAGTGGTGTTGCGCCACAGGGCGCCGGGCGATTTCAGTTGGGACAGCATGTGCAAGGCCTCTTGAGGAATCAGACCCTTAGCCGGATGCGCAAGAAGAGCGTTTGATTGCACAAGCGATCGAACAAGCGATTGCACAAGGTGCCTCGCGGCCCGCAGTCGGCTGTCGGCAATCGGGCGACGGTGAGGATGCCATTGCCGCCAGCGATTCGGTCGCGGGCGAGCCCGCTGCGGCATCCCGACAGCCAGAATTGACGCAGATGCAATCAAGCGCCCCCGTCATGCGTCCCTAAAGCGCATTGGCATCCGCGCCAAACGGGAGGAAACTCACATGACGTCGCAAGATGCGATGCTCGAACAAACCAGGGGAGATCTCCGGTGATCGCCCTGAAGGACGCTGACTACCAGCGTGCCTACCGCTACGCGACCGCCCTGTGCGGTGACCGCGACCAGGCCTTCGACCTGGTGCACACCGCCGTCGCCAACTGGCTTCAGGCCTCGCCGCGTAGCATCGATGATCCGCTGAGCTACTTTCTGCGCATCGTGCGCAACTGCTTCATTGCGGATGTGCGGCGTGCGTCGCTGTTGCGCTGGAGTTCTCTGGAGGATGCCGATGGCGTGATCGCAACCGATCTGGCGCCACTCGAGGACACCTGGCTGCAGCGCGATCAACTGGAGCGCATCTGGTCGACTCTGGGCGCGGCAGAGCGCGAGGTGCTGTTCCTGTGGGCGGTAGAGGGCTACACCGTCGAGGAGATCAGCCGCCAGACCGGAACGGCGCGCGGCACCTTGCTGACCCGGCTGCATCGCATGCGCAAACGCTTCGCCCCGGAAGGCAAAGCGAGCGCCGTTGGAGGAAGATCATGAGCAGTCCAAAGGAACAGATTCCCCTCAAGCAAGGCATCGCGGAACTGTTTTCGGAACACTCGCTCGATGCCACACAGCTGCGCCAGCTGCGCGCCACAGCCGATCAGGGCCTGCCGCAACAACCGCACCGTCGCCGCTGGCTGAGTGCCGCAGCGGTGCTGGTGGCTGGCACAGGCCTTGGCATCTGGGCGACCCGGCGTGGGCCGGGCGAGCAGAACCTGATGCTGATGGCCGACGAAGTTGCCTACAACCACCTGACGTATCGCACGGTGGATGTCGAGGGCAGCAGCATCGCTGCGCTTCGACCCGCCTTCGCCTCATTGGGCTTTTCCCTTCTTGACGCGCCATTCGACCCGGTGCTGGAGGGCGCCGAACTCATCGGCGGGCGATTCTGCACCGTCGCGTCGGTGCCTGCGGTGCAGCTGCGCTATCGCGCTGCGGAAGGTGACGTAACCCTGTGCCAGGCGCGCTTTGATCCGGTGCGCCACCGCGAGGCGCCAGACATGGCCGTGGCCGCGGCACCAGCCGTGCTGCACGCGCGCGGCATGCGCGTGAGCTTGTGCCATATGCAGGGCGTGTTCGTTGCGGTGGCAGCAGTTTGATCCCTGCGGCCGTGGCGGAGGCGCGTTGCTCCGATGCCGGGGCGCGCTCGCGATGGGCGACCATTCAATCGTTAGACACCATCTGGGCTAGGCACGCGTCTTCGTGCCTGGCAATCGTTCATGCAACCGGAGCAAGTCCATGCTGTTCAATGCATTTCGAATCTCACTGCTGCTCGCCCTCACGCTGCCGTTCGCACACGCCTCCGAGCGCTTCGAGGCTTTCTCCAGCGAACAGCTCGACAGTCTGCAGGCCTCGGGAAAAACCGTTCTGGTGGATGTCTTCGCCAGCTGGTGCCCGACCTGCAAACGGCAGGGCGCAATCCTCGGCGAATTGATGGCGGAGCCGGCGTTTGCCGATATCGCTGGCCTCAAGCTGGACTGGGATGCCGACCGCCGCATCGCACGTGAACTGGGCGCCCCGCGGCAGAGCACCCTGATCCTGTTTCGTGACGGCAAGCGCATTGGCATGTCGGTGGCAGAAACCGATCCGCAGCGACTGCGAGCGTTTCTCACCGCCTCGGCAGACTGAGAGCGCGCTGATTTCAAGACCCGATCCAGAGGTCTGAACCAAGGACGTTGATAGCGTGGATCTGAGCCTTGCTACGCTGGGCCTGGCTTTTCTCGCCGGCCTGGTCACCACTCTTTCGCCCTGCGTATTGCCGATCCTGCCGATGGTTGCCTCGGCCGCGAGCGGTCGCTCGGCACTTGGACTGGTCGCACTTGCGGCAGGACTTGCCACCGCCTTCACCGTTGTCGGCGTGGCGCTGGCCTCCGGCGGCCACCTGCTGGGCATCGAGCAGGAATCGCTGCGCGTTGCGGCAGGCACCTTGATGCTGCTGCTCGGCGTGGTGCTTCTCAGCTCGCGCATGCAGGATCGCTTCTCCCGCCTCGCGGCCCGCCTGGGCGCTCGTGGCTACGGCGCTTTGCAGAATGTTCACAGCGACCATCCGCTCGCGCAGTTTGCCGTCGGCGGCCTGATGGGGGTGGCTTGGACGCCATGCGTTGGGCCGACCCTGGGCGCGGCTATCGCGCTGGCTGCCAGTGGCGACGGCGTTGCCAGTGCCACCGCGGTCATGCTGTGCTTCAGTGTCGCCGCCGTGGTGCCACTCACTGCAGCGGGCCTGCTCTCGCGGGGCGTCTTCATGCGCAATCGCGAGCGGCTCGCGCGGGCGGGACACTGGGGCCGTATCGTCATGGGCGTCGCACTGGTGCTGGTCGGAGCGCTGGTGCTGTCCGGCTATGACAAGCTGCTCGAGTCCTGGCTGCTGGAACGTGCGCCGGATTGGTTGACCGAACTGACCACGCGCTTCTGAACGACGCAACGCCATGATGTTACTGAGGAGGAATGGCCGGCTCGTATTGCGCTGTTCCTCGAAAGCAACGTCCACCCACCCCGACCGCTGCCGGAGGATGCCTTGGGAAACGTCGGCAGCAGTCAGCCGAAGCTTCAGGGCGGTATTGCAGTCGTCGCCTGTCAAGCCTCGTTCGGCGGGACATTGCTGGACAGCGGGCCTGAAGAGCGGCGCGGCACCTCGCCGGCTGGCCCGCAAAGTGCGGACTGCCAACCGCGGAACAACCATGCCTCGTCATCGGCTGCACGCAGCTGTTTCCGCCCGGTGCGAATCCTTTGGCCTCCCTGTCGCCTCTTACCTGTGACTGGGAACCTGGCGACCCTATGCTCGTTTCTCACGGGGAAGCTGCATGCCCTGTTGCTCGTCACGCCTTGCTTCGCGCTTCGTGCTCTGCACGGCCTGCGCCGCCGATATGTCGGGCCTGTTGACGATCGCCTGCTACCTCCTCGCATTGCGCTGCCATTGCAGGTCTGACCGCCCCCAGCACGCGCCAGATTCTCCATCGATCAGGACTCTCCATGAATCTCCCGTCCACCTATGACAATGTTCACCACCACCACGGCCACCGACTGCCATCCAGTGCCAACATCAAGATCGGCGCCTGCTGCCCGCTGGAAGTGATCCCCGATGCAGTCCGCCGGTTGCCGGCGGCCATCTCAGGCGTCTGCTGCTGAATGGCGATGTCGCCCAGCCTCGCCATCGTGGTGCCCGCTGGCCCCGGCGACAGCGCCTGGCACGGGTTGTTGCCGCAGCTCGGCGCGGTTCGGGCGCAGGAGATCGCACTGGTGCTCGCGGTCAGCGCACCACAGGTGCCGGCCGCGCTGCCGGACAATGTCACGGTGGTGTTCTCGGCGGTGGGCCGGGCTCGCCAGCTCAACGCCGGAGCAGCAGCAACGATTGCTGATTGGCTCTGGTTTGTGCGTGCCGATTCGCGCATGACCCAAGCCACCATCGACGCACTGCACCGGCTCATCGTCGCTGACGCGAGCTCGATCCGGTACTTCGACCTGCGCTTCCTTGCCGATGGGCCGCGCCTGGTGGTGTTGAACACGATCGGCGCCCAGTTGCGCCTCCGCTTCTTGGGGCTGCCCTTCGGTGATCGGGGGCTGCTGATGCCGCGCCGAGTGTTCGAGCAGATCGGTGGCTTCGATGAACGGCAGCGCGGTGGTGAAGACCACGCGCCGGCCTGGTCGGCGCGCAAGTCGGGAGCACGGCGGGCCGAGAGTCCCGCTGAAAGGGGGCCCGCTGAGCTTGCCCGACCCGAGGCTGCCAACCCTCTGACACGTCGGGAGAGCCTGCGATGGATTTCAGTCGATTGATTCCCTGCAACCGAACTGCAAGCGTGAGTCAACTGCCCGCATGCCTGCGAATCCTGCTCGGCACCACGATCATGTCGATGCTGGCTGGCTGCGCGACCCTGTTTCCGATCGAAGCCGGCGAAGATCTGCCGGATTTCGATCGCAAGGCCCCACGCGTCGGGCAGCCGGCGCCGGAGCTGCAAGCCCGGCGCCTGGATGGGAGCACCGTGCAACTGGCCGACCTGATTGGAAGGCGCCCGGTGGTACTGCAATTGGGCAGTCACTCCTGCCCGGTGTATCGCTACCGGCGCTTCGACATTGCCAAGCTGCAGCGTGAGTACGGCGAGCGGGTGGCGTTTGTTGTCGTCTACACCGTCGAGGCGCACCCCGAGGGCAGCAAGAGCCCGTACCGCGACGGGGAGTGGCTAAGCGGATTCAATCGCATCACCGGTACCCGCATGCGTCAGCCGGAAACCACGCAGGCGCGAATCGAGCAGGCTGCATGGTCGACACAAGCGCTGGAGCGTCGTGACCTTGTCGTGGTCGACGCGATCGACGATCTCACCTGGCAGCGCTACGGGTCCGCGCCCTCGGCAGCGTACATCATCGATCTCGAAGGCAACATCGCGCTCCGCCAGCCGTGGGTCGAACCCAAGGGCATCCGGCGGGTGCTCGAGCAGCTGCTTCAACCGAGTGTGGATGGACAGCGCCGCTGAGACCCATTGAGCATGCGCATCGGGTGGACCGGGGCCCGGTGCTCAGCTGCGCCGCACGCGCTGCAGCCAGTGGCGCAGATGCTGCCAAGGGCCCGTTGGCCGCCCCCCACTGGCTGACCTTGGCCGAGCTCCTATCGTACGGATCGCTGTCGCCATGCCCTCACTCATCGAACGCCGATTTCGAGCCTGCATGGGAGCCGTACTCCTCCGAAGGCAGGTTGCCTGTCTTGCCCGACTCATCATCCCAACGGGTCGTACTTCGCGACATACCGGTCCTAGGCGTCTTCCTGTTCGGAGTCCGGTGGGGCAGTGGCCGTCGTATGGGAGGCACGCGCCGCCAGGATCGACAGAACGATCTTAAGGACGACTACCACGGCGATGATGATGGCAGCAGACATGGGCGTGCCTCACGTGAGCAAGGCGGCGGTAGGTATAGGAAGTTCAAACGCCCTTTTCGG
>CAYLNP010000126.1:0-7287 GCA_964384925.1 uncultured Woeseiaceae bacterium | reverse complement strand
GTGCTCAGTCGCCGAGCTCCACGAGCTGGATGCGCGTGCCGTCCGGCGCCGCGATCACGAATTCACGGCCAGGACGATTACCGAACGGTTTGATGTCGGTGATCAGTGTCGCGCCGGCCGCGAGTACCCGCTCGCGTACGGCCGCGGCGTCCTCGACGCGCCAGACCAGCAGCAGCTGCCCGTAGGCGACCCTGGGTGGCTCTGGCAAGTGGGCCGACGCCACTTGCGTGTCGGTGATCTCAAGCAGTCCCAGCTGGCCTGGCGAATTCTCGTCGGGCCCAAGCGTTGCAAAGCGTACTCGTGCGGAATCGGGTAGCCCCAGGGATTCACGTGTACTGCTGCGTTGGAGTTCCAGTACACGCACCAGCGGCAGCCCCAGCACGTCGCGATAAAAGGCAACGGCCTTGTCGAGATCCTGCACGACAATCGTTGCGCGCTGCAACGCCGTTTCAATGGTGTCGCTGGTTTCGACATTCGCATCGCGTGGTGCCGAAAGCGCCGTGGACGCGGTGCTCAGCAGCACTACGGCGGAACACACGATGGTAGCGATGTGGGCAGCAATCTGCTCCGGCCATGCTTTGTGTTGTGAGGGTTGTATCACTGTCACTTCAAAGTCTTCCTCGTACGCCCTGCCTCGTGCGCCGCAGGACAGGCGGTAATTTCAGGCGATGGTATTTATCGTATCGCAATCACCGCAGCCATGGTTTAGTGTTTGTGCATAGTCAAGTCGATCGAGGAATCAGACCATGTACCCGACGCAGCCAGGCCTGTTTCTCCGGCGCACAATAACGGGCGTGATTTGTGCGGTGGCGTTTGGCGCAGCGTTCGGGGCGCTGGCGCAGAAGACCAGTCGCCCGGTGCTGCTCGGCCAGCAGTGGGTTGCGGTAACCGGCAAGCCGCAGGGAGCCACCGCCGGCGCGATGATCTTTCAGCAGGGCGGTAACGCCGTGGATGCCGCCGCCGCGATGCTGGCAGCCACGGCGACGATGTGGGATGTACTCGGGTGGGGTGGCGAAACTCAGGCACTGATTTACAACCCGCACACCGAAGAGGTGCTTGGCATCAATGCACTGGGTGTCGCACCGACGGGTGCTACGACCGAGTTCTTTCTCGAGCAGGGCATGGTCTATCCGCCTGAGTACGGTCCCCTGGCGGCGGTGACCCCGGGCACGCCCGGAGGACTGATGGTCATGGTCGCCGAATACGGCAAGCTCAGTCTGGCCGAGGTGCTCGCTCCGGCCATCCGTCTGGCTGAGGGTTATCCGATCGAGACCACGCAGGCGAACTTCATCGAGCGCCAGCGCGAGGTGCTGGAACAGTGGCCGGATTCGCGGCGTGTGTTTCTCCCGCACTACGATGCGCAGGATCCGGACAGGCGCGCGGCACCCGCACCCGGGGAGATTTTTCGTCAACCCGAGCTAAAAGCCATGCTGGAGAAGCTGGTCGAGACGGAAGCTGCTGCACTGGCGGCAGGCAAGAACCGCCGCGAGGCGATTTACGCCGCCTACGACCGGTTTTATCGCGGCGATATCGCAGAGGAGATCGTACGCGCCACCCGCGACCACGGTGGCCTGTTCACGCTCGAGGACCTCGCTGAATGGGAGGTCATCGTCGAAACACCCGTGAGTACGCGATACCGCGGCATCGATGTCTACAAGCTCACGACCTGGACCCAGGGACCGGTGATGCTCCAGGCGCTGAATATTCTCGAGGGCATTGATCTCCAGGCGATGGGCTACAACTCGACGCGCTATATCCATACGCTCTACCAGGCGATGAATCTGGCTTTCGCGGATCGTGACTTCTATTACGGCGATCCGTATTTCCCGCCGGCCGAACCCGTCGAGGGTCTGCTGTCAAAGGATTACGCGCGCGCGCGTCGCGCACTGATATCGATGGATGAGCAGATCCGCGAACTCAAGCCCGGCGATCCCTATCCATTCCAGGGCAAGTCCAACCCCTTCGAGCAGCTGCGCCAGCAATGGCAGGCCAATCCGCCGGAGGCGCAGGCCCGGGGTGTGGAGGGGTTTCAGCAGGCCGGTGTCAGGGACGATGGTGCGGGCTTTTTTGCTGGAACCACCTCCATCCAGGCTGCCGATGCAGAAGGTTGGGTGGTGTCGGTCACCCCCTCGGGCGGATGGATTCCCGCGTTTGTGGCCGGCAGCACGGGGGTGGGCCTGAGTCAGCGGATGCAGAGTTTCGTGCTCGACGAACGCCTGAATCCGTTCAACGTGCTGGCGCCGGGGAAGCGGCCGCGTGTCACGCTCACACCCACGCTGGCGCTGCAGGACGGCAAGCCGCTGATGGCCTTTTCCGTGCAGGGCGGTGACTCCCAGGAGCAGAATCTGCTGCAGTTTTTCCTCAACATGGTGGAGTGGGGCATGAACGTGCAGCAGGCTGCCGAAGGCCTGGGCAACATCACCAGCTACCAGATGCAAAGCTCATTCGGCGCGCACCAGGCTGAACCCGGCCGGCTCGAGGTGACACCGCAGGTCTCGCCCCACACGCGCGCGCAGCTTGAACAACTGGGTTACGACGTGGAACTGATCGAGCGCACCTACAACCCGACCACCGCAATCTGGTTCGACCATGTGCACGGGGTCATGCACGGTGCGGCGAGTGACTATGGGGACGACTACGGCATCGCCTGGTAGCGCGGCAAATCCGCCGCACTGCTGATCCGCCCACCGGTGCTCCGATCACAGCCCGCTGGGTGTCCCGACGTCCTGCGGCCAGGTCACGACATAACCGAAGCGAATTTCGCGTCGCTCGCCGGGGCCGTACTCGCGCTGCCAGGCAATCAGCCCGGGGCGGTCATCGACATCGGATTCGTCCGGGGGCGTGCCGCCAGCTTCGAGTTCTACGATGATGCGCTGATCGCGCGACACCGGAATCTGGTCGAGTATGTGAATGTCCATTGGCCGCTGATGGCGGTTGTGCACCTCGATGACGACCAGCCGACGCTGGCGATTCTGCCGGCGCAACAACCCTTCGCTGCCGCGCTCATCGAGTTCGACACGCCGCAGGATTTCGATGCGCTGATCCACGCCAAACGACAGTTCGAGCTCGCCACCGGGGGGCAGCGCGGAGAAAGCCCCCTCGCCAACGAAAATGCCATCCTGAAACAGCAGCGACCGACCCGCCGGCAGCGGTGACTCCCCGGCGTACACGCCGGCGGCATAGAGCCAGGCGTTGGTCGACAGCGCGGGGACAGTGCGCGCGCTCATCGTTACGGGCAGGGCCATCTGCTGCAGGGTCAGGCGCTGGCTGGCGGAACCAGAGCGAAGCGTACGCACGCCTGGGATCTGCCATTGCGCGCTGAACCCGTCGCTGGCCGCGCTGGCGAGCTCGGGCTCGGCAATGGCTGGCGCTGCGAGCGCGACAGCATCGGCCGACATTTCACGACGCTGCCCTGAAAACACGGCCTTCGTCGGGTCGATGATGTCGAGGTAGCGACTGGGCAACTGTGGCAGTCGGCCACCAAGGGAGGGCCTGGCCGTGGACAGCGTCAGCCGGGTATCTGTCCAGTCCTCGCCGGTGTTCTGCTGAAGTTCGGCCTGCTGCACGAGCGCAAGTTCTCCGCTCGCAGTGTCGAGCCGCAACTCGTAGACGCTGCGCCAGCCTGTCTGGCGCACCTGATAGTCGAAGCTCAGTTCGACTTCACCCGCAGCCGGGCTGCGCCAGGCCACGCTCAATCGGTAGCTGTCGCGCTGGCCGCTGCCCAGGTCCTCGAGCTGGCGGCGCAACCGTGTCAGCTCCTCGTCGAGTTCGTCGGCCTGGCGCTGCGCTGCGCGCCGCCTGTCCAGCAGGGGTGTAGCAGAGCCCTCCAGCTGCGACAACCAGTTGGCCCATTCCGAGGGCGCGACGCCGCTTTCGCCGCCAGGGCTGCGAGTCAGTCCCTGCAGCATCTCCAGCTGCAGGCCCAGTGTCTGCAGGCGGTCATCGACCTCGCGGCGTTGCTGCTCGACCGCGGCGATCGTCTCGAGCAGACTCTGTTCGTCGTCGCGTATGGCCTCGCGGCCCCGCAAGGGCTCGACGTCCACCGCGCCCAGTACCATGCCGGCCGGCCCGGTCGCGCGGACCCGCAGGCTTGCAGGGTCCATCTGCAATGGCAGCTGTTCGAATACGAAAGTCCCTTCGCCCGCAGTGACTCGGGTCTGCGCGTTGCGGGTGATACTGGCTCGATCGTTGAAGACGATGACTTCGCTGATCTGACTGCTCAGGACATTCGCCGACGCCGGCAGGCTGGTAACCAAGAGGAGTGCGGACAACCAGCTACAACGCAACAGGCTCGTGGACATGGTACGAACTCCCCTGGCAGCACATCGCCGCGTGACGAAGAAAAGCACTGGCCTGCGCCACCGCTGTATGCTTAGTGTATCTGTGCGCGGGCGGGTTCCGCGCTGGCGATCGAAGGGTCGGGCTTCACGAGTCCCGCTGTGGCGGGGTGAGGGCGCAGAGAGCATGGTCGATGATGATGGCCGGGCAGCGGGCCGCGGCGGCGCTGCTCGCCGGGTGTGGCGCAACCTGCGCATTACCGTAGCCGCCGAGAAAGCGGCCCGTTCAGGACGTATCCGCGCCCGTACCCTCCTGGTGATCGTCGCGCTGGGGTTTACCATATTGGGCACCGTGCGCAGCTTCGCCGCGATGGACGCACTGGCCGCATCACCGATCAACCTGGACATCGCCCTGCGCACGGTGTCGGCCGGCTGGTTCGCACCACGCAATGTCCTGCCGGTGGCGGTGGTGGAAATCGACGAGGCCACTCACCGTGCCTGGGGCTCGCCGGCCGTAACACCCCGTGACCACCTGGCATCGCTGATCGATGCCGTGGCGCAAGCAGGGCCCGCCGCGCTCGTTGTCGATATCGATCTGGCCTGGGGCGGTGAAGACCCCGGTCTGCCGTTGCTTGCCGAATACCTCGCCGCGTACGCAGGTCCGGCGCCGCTGGTGTTTCCCAAGCGTATCGATCCGGCAGCCGGTGGCAACCGCCAGGCCGCTTCGAGTCCACTGGACCCTCTGTTCGAACGCAATGAGCACCTGGCCTGGGCGCACGCCAGTTTCGAAACTGACAGTAGTGGCATCGTCCGGCAGTGGGCGGACTGGATCGAAGTGTGTTCGGAGGAGCGCACTTATCAGCTGCCCTCGATCCCCGCTCGCCTGTCGCTGATGATGGCGCCGCCTGCGCACGGGCTGCAGCCGGCTACACCGCCGCCCCTCACAGGTTCGTGTCGACGCGCCGATGATCCGGCTGGGCAACTGTTGCTGATCGGGCCGCGATTCACCGGGCCGGCCAGTCGCGGGATGTCGGCCGACGCTGCGGCGGTGTCGGCACTGATGCTGCTGGATCCCGAACTGGACCGTGACGACACCTGGCTGTTTGCAGATCGCGTGGTGCTGATCGGTGCGACCTATGCCGCCTCGGGGGATTTCTGGCTCACGCCGAGTGGCATGCTGCCGGGCGTGGAGATGGTCGGGCATACAGTGCGTTTCGCAGGCCTGCGCACGGCGTCAGGATGGCGGGCGAGCCTTGCGCATCGCGTGGCGGTGCTGACCGGGTTCGTACTGCTGGTGCTGGTCAGCATCCACCTGCTGGGGCTGGCAGCTGCCGTGGCCTACATTGCTGGCACATTGTTGTTCGTCGCGATACCCATCTGGCTTTGGAGCTACTACCGCATTTTCGACGCACTCGAGGTTGCGGTACTGCTGTTCATTCTTTTCAAGTTTCTGCAGGCCATCTTCGATATGCGTGAGGACTGGATAGCCCGCCGGGCATTGCACCCGCCCGGCTGGCGGGGCGGGCTGCGCACCGTCTGGTCGGTATGCCATCAATCGGATCAAGGGGAGAGGGGAGCGTGAAAAATTTTTCAGCGTTGTCGACTGGCGCCATGTTTCTTTTGGTCGTGGGTGTACTGCTGCTGTATCCCGGCGTTCCGAGTGCCGCCGAGGGTGTTGGCGTCGTCGCGGAATATCGACCCGCCGCGGGTCGCTTCAGCATCGAACGCGGCACGCTCGAGGCGGTGCCGGTGCGCATCGGCACCGTGGTGACGGCGGGTGACAGGCTGTCGTTGCCTGCGGGCGCCGCGGTAATCGTGCAGCAGGCCGGTGGGCAGCGGCGCGAGTTTGCAGGCCCCGGCACGTTCGAGATTCCGGCGGCCGCGCCGCTGGGTCGACTCGCCGCCGTCTTTCGTTCGATCTCGGCGGTGTTCGATGATGAATATCGGCTTGCCGGCACGGCCGCCTCACGCAGCGGCGAGCAGTGCCGCAGCAGCGCCGACGCCCGGCCAATTGAAGTGCCAATTCTCGCAGGTCAGCCGGCGATCGGCGCGGGCGAACGCGACCTGCCGTTGGCGTGGACCGGCGGCTGCACGCCGTTCACGGTCAGCGTCCGGTCTGCCGAGGGTGAGACGGTGTATCGGGAGTCGGTCGAAGGTCGCCAGATACGCCTGGATCGTGTGCCACTCACATCTGGTCACTACGAGATTGTCGTCGCGGATCCCGGTGGCCTGAAGTTCAGCGCGATGCTCGAAGCGGTTGCGACAATACCGCAGCTGCCAGAGGAGATTGCCGCAGACCAAAGCTCGCTGGGGGTCATTGCCGGTGCGGTCTGGCTGTCTGAGCAGGATGCCGGCCGCTGGCGTTTCGACAGCTTCGAGCGCCTGCGGCCGCTGATTCGCGCAGGCGATCCGCTTGCCGGTGCGATCGGCGATGGCGTGCTGTGGGGTGATGGTGCTCCCTAGCCACGCGCTAGCGTGCGAGTGTGTGGCGACCGTCACCCACCACGACAAACGGGCCCCAGTACGAGGGATGGGACTCGATCTCGCTGGCGGCGCCCTCCCTGCGCGCGGTTTGCATTGCCTGCTGCAGACTCGTGGCCAGTGACTTGCCCTGAGCATTTGCGCCGTCAACGGTCGCAACGGACAGCTGCACCGCGGCGCCTGACATCACCGGCCAGTGACTGGCCATCAGCGAGCGGGCGCCGGCGGTGAAAAAGGCCTGCGTCAGACCAGTGAAGGTTTCGGCGCGCGGGCGGCCATCCGCAGAGGCGGTATTGCAGGCCGACAGAATGACCAGATCGGCATCCATGTCGAGCGCGGCAATTTCCCGCGTGGTCAGCAGCCCGTCGAACCGATCGGGGCTGTCGAGATTCAGCGCCAGCATCAGCGACGGCTCGGGCACGTTGCGCACTTCATGCGCCAGAAATCCGTGTGTGGCCAGCGCGACGACGCGATAGCCGCGCAGTGCGTCGCCCTGGAAGCGCTTCTCGTCGGCGTCCGGGCCCAGCCA
>CAYLNP010000125.1:0-7295 GCA_964384925.1 uncultured Woeseiaceae bacterium | reverse complement strand
GGCGTGGACCCGCGACAGCTCGCAGCGGTCGGCTATGGTGAGTTTCGCCCGGTAGGAGACAACGCCACCGAAGCCGGCCAGTCGGAAAATCGCCGGGTGGTCATCGTGGTCATGGCCAATCGTACACGCACGCAGGGGAACTCCGGTGAACTGGAGCTGCGCGCGGATACGGCGCGTGATGCTGACGAGGCCTACGCCCAGGGCCCTGCGTTGTAATGATGGAGATCGGTGCATGCGCAGGGTCAACGACTATCCGGTGATTCAGGCTCTGGCGCCAGTGCGTCGGGTACGTCGCCTGCACAGCTATGAGCGGGAACCCCGTGAAGATGAGCATCAGCCGCGCATGGTCCCCGCAGATAATGACACGGCGGACGTTTTGGATGACAATCCCAAGGATGGCGAGCCAGGGAGTCTCATCGACGAATTCGCATGACTGTGTCGCTGGATAATGCGCAGCTGATTTACCTGCTCTGGGGGCTGTGCCTGCTGTTGCTGGCGTCTGTGCTGTGCTGGAGCTACTTTCGTGTTCACGGCCGGGTCTCGGCCATGGCCGAACGGCTGGATCAGCTTCAGGGCGAGGTGCACTCGATCCAGCGCGTGCTGCGCGATGTGCATGACGATGGCCACCAGACAAGACGTCTTGAAGCGGAACTCGAAGAGCGGGTGGCCCTGCTTTCGCGTCAGCAGGAACAGCTGATGATGCGTGATGCCGACGCCGGCCCCTATTTCCAGGCCATTCGCCACGCTCAGCAGGGCGCCAGTCTCGATGAGATCCTCGCACGCACGGGCGTGTCTCGCGGCGAGGCTGAACTCATCCTCGCCCTGCACGGCGGCGGTGCAGACGGCAGCCAACGGCAGCAACCAGCGTAGTCGACGTCATGGCCACCAGGCAGTTCAGCGTGCTTTTTGTCTGCATGGGCAACATATGCCGATCGCCAAGCGCGCACGGTGTGGTGCGCCACCACCTGCAGCAGCGCTATGCGCATTGGCCGGTCACGCTGGATTCTGCAGGCACGCACGGCTATCACATCGGTGATCCACCCGATCAGCGCAGCGTGCAGGCAGCAGCGCGGCGCGGCATTGTGCTGGATGATCTTCGCGCACGGCAGGTTGCAGTGGAGGATTTCCACAACTTCGATCTGGTCCTGGCGATGGATGAACAGAACCTGCAGGCGCTGCAGCAGATCAGACCAGACAATGCCCGCGCACAGCTGCGGCTGTTTCTGGAACTTGCACCGGGGCTGGACGTACGCGAAGTGCCTGATCCCTACTACGGCGGTGCAAACGGCTTCGAACACGTGCTGGATCTGATCGAGCAGGCCACCGAGGGCCTGCTCGACGAGATCGCCGGGCGCCTGGATCAGCGCCCGACCTGAAGTCAGGCATCAGGACTCCGGGTTACGCTCGGCCTGGTCCGGCTCCCGCGGAGAGTTCGCCTTGCTGCCCTGAGGCTCGGGTGAGTTCAGGGGCAGATCAGCCTGCCCTTGGCGGCCGGGCTGCTGGGATTCGCGCCGACTGCCGTTGCCGAGATTGGCGCCGGCTGCCTCCTCGGCCTGCTGCCGCGCCCGCTCGAGACTGCGCTGATAAGCGGCTGCACTTTCGGCGGCCCGCGCGTTGGGCGCCTCGGCAGGCGCTGCAGCAGGTGAGTCGGTCCGTATCGGTGCATCAGCCCGCCTGGGCGGCGGTGCGTCGACCGGCTTCGGTGTGTCTGGCTGCGTAGGCGCTGCGTCGACAGGCTTCGATGTCTCTGCCTGCCTTGACGGTGCGTCGGCGGTCTGCGCTGCGTCAGCCCGTTCCGGCGGTGGGGCATCACTGCGGCCGGGTGCTTCATCCGGCGCTGGGGACTGCACATTCCCATCCTCGGCCTGCGTTTCGCTGCCTGTCGTGACGCCATCGACAGCGCCGCCCCGGCCGCCGCGACCACCGCGCCGGCGACGCCTGCCGCGACGACGCGACGAACCCTGAGCGCCGTCCTGCTCGCCTCCGCTGGACTGGGGAGCAGGTGGCGTCTCGGCCGCAGCGCTCGGCGCCTTGGGTTCCTGCGCGCCACCGCCGTCCCTGCGCTGGCGCTCTTCCGAGCGTTGCGGCTGGGGGTCATCGCTGCCGCGGGGTTTTTCTCCACGGCGAGCGCGTCTGGGCTCATCGGACGATTTTGCAGTGGCGCCTTCGTCGGCACCGCCGCGGCGACTTTTGCGCGGCTGGTTGCGTGACTGCTGACCCGTGCGCCCGTCAGACGCTGCGCCGCGTCCCTCCGCACTTTCGTTGCGGCGAGCGCCACGGCCGCCCTTGCGGGCGCCGTCGTCGTCGCGACCGCGATCGCGATCTCGGCTGCGCGAGCGCGCAGGGCTGCGCTGCGACTTTCCGGCGTCTTCCGTCTCGGCCTTCGTGCCGGCACTGCCGAACAGGCCAGACAGCCATCCCCAGAAGCTCGGGCCCGAGGCGGCTCTCGTGCCTGCGCTCGCAGGTTCGGCATCCGCCGCCTCGCGACGCGACGCAGAGGGCGTGGGTGCAGGGCTGCTGGGTACAAGGCCGCTGATCGCCGGCTGCTCGACCTTCGGCGCCTGTGTGCTGGCGAGGTACTGTTCCGTGATGTCTTCGGCTGGTGTGACCATCTGGTAGCTGGTGGCGGTGTTTTCGGGCAGTTCCATCTCGTCATCGCGGACGCGCCGGATGGAGTAGGCCGGCGTTTCCAGATCCGGGTTGGCGACCAGGATGATGCGCACCGTATTGCCCGTTTCGATGTTGTTGACCCACTCGCGCTTCTCGTTGAGCAGGTAGGTCGCCACATCCACAGGCAGCTGCGCGATGACCTTTGACGTGCGGTCCTTGCGTGCCTCCTCGCCCATCAGGCGCAGGATCGCCAGAGCCAGCGATTCGACGCCGCGGATCGAGCCGCTGCCATTGCAGCGCGGGCACACCGCATGGGTCGACTCGTCGAGCGATGGCCGCAGGCGCTGTCGCGACATCTCCAGCAGCCCGAAGCGCGAGATGCGGCCGATCTGGATTCGCGCGCGATCCATCTTCACCGCGTCACGCAGCCGGTTCTCGACATCGCGCTGGTGTTTGGGAGGCGTCATGTCGATAAAGTCGATGACGATGAGGCCGCCAATGTCACGCAGGCGCAGTTGCCGTGCGATTTCGTCCGCGGCCTCCAGATTGGTGTTCAGGGCGGTGGCCTCGATATCCCCGCCCTTGGTGGCGCGTGCCGAGTTGATGTCGATGGATACCAGCGCCTCGGTATGGTCGATGACAATGGCGCCGCCGGAGGGCAGCGTGACGGTATGCGAAAAGGCCGATTCGATCTGGCTTTCGATCTGGTAGCGCGTGAACAGCGGCACCGTTTCATCGTCGTAGTGCTTGAGCTTGCGCAGATTGTGCGGCATGACCCGTTCCATGAACTCCCGCGCCTCTTCATAGACGGCGAGGTTGTCGATGAGGATCTCTCCGACATCGTTGGTCAGGTAATCGCGCAGCGCCCGCAGGATGGCCTTGCTTTCCTGATAGATCAGAAACGGCGATGGCCGAGACACCACGACCTGTTTGACCGCTTCCCACACGGACAGCAGATAGTCGAGATCCCACTGCAGTTCTTCTGCACTGCGACCCACTCCGGCGGTGCGCACGATGGCGCCCATGCCGTCGGGTACCGCGAGTTCGGCCATGGATTCGCGGATGATGTCGCGGTCTTCGCCGGTGATACGCCGCGATACTCCCCCAGCTTTAGGGTTGTTCGGCATCAGTACCAGGAAGCGGCCCGCGAGGCTGACATAGGTGGTCAGCGCCGCGCCCTTGTTGCCGCGTTCTTCCTTTTCAACCTGGACGACGATGTCCTGCCCTTCGCGCAGGACGTCGCGAATGTTCACGCGATCGCCATTCTCCGGCTGCCGGATGTAATATTCGGGGGAGATTTCCTTCAGCGGCAGAAAGCCATGGCGGTCGGCGCCATAGTCGATGAAGGCGGCCTCGAGGCTGGGTTCTATACGGGTTATTCTGCCCTTATAGATATTGGCCTTTTTCTGCTCCCTCGAGGGCACCTCGATATCGAGGTCGTAGAGCTTCTGGCCATCGACCATGGCCACTCGCAACTCTTCCTGCTGAGTTGCATTCATCAGCATTCTTTTCATTGGAACCTGCTTGGTTGGGTTCCACGGGAGCAGCCGAAGGCCCGCCGCACGGCAGAGATGCCGCAGTCGGGTGGGACAGCATGGCGATTAGGAGAACCAGCATGTATTACCTGCCATCTCTTGTCGCTCTCGGCACGGCAACCCTACGGGCTTCCGCAACGAAACGTGTTCCTCGACGTATCGGACCAGTCCTCGGCGCTCGGCGCACGAGGGGTCTGCGACACCCGCGAAACTCCCGGGAAAGACTAAAGGAAATCTTGAACCTGCATTCCGCGCCACCTGGACTTGCCGGGTGGCTCCAGAAACCTTTTCACTGAAGGGCATCCGCTGCATACCTGCGGGGCCCGCTCAGGTTTCGTAATATAACAATGCGTCATGTGCGCAGCAATTGAAAGCGTGCTGTTGCGTGGCCGCGACCAGTGGATGGTCAATGTCTTCTTTTTCAGTCGCTTGCGCGCTCCCGGCGGCGGGCGCACAGCGGTTTTGGAGCCTACAGACGATGGCGGAGGAAAGCCCGGTGCGCAGCGCCACGACGCTTGTCATCGATGATGAGGCCGCAGGCCAGCGTATCGACAACTGGCTGCTCCGGCGCCTGAAGGGCTGGCCACGCAGCCAGATCTACAGGCTGCTGCGCTCGGGCCAGGTACGCGTCAACAGCGGCCGGCGTGGCCCCGACTATCGCCTCAATGCCGGCGACCGGATACGCCTGCCGCCGCAGGCACAGCCCGACAGCGTCGCGAGCGCACCGGTGCCTGCCGCGCTGAAGCACCGTCTCGAAGAGGCCGTGATCGAGGAATGCGATGATTTCCTGGTGCTGGACAAGCCGGCTGGCATGGCTGTCCATGGTGGCAGCGGAGTGAGCTTCGGCGTCATCGAGACCCTGCGCGGCATGCGCCCGCAGGCACGCTCACTGGAACTGGTGCATCGGCTCGACCGCGACACCAGCGGCTGCCTGCTGATCGCCAAGCGTCGCAGCGCGCTGAAGGCCCTGCATGCGCAGTTTCGCGACAACCTGGTCGAGAAGCGTTACCTCGCGCTGGTCATGGGCCGCTGGCAGCGGGGTCGCGATACGGTGGACCTGCCACTGGAGGTGGCCAACCGGGCCGGCGGCGAACGCCATGTCCGGGTCGGCGACGGTGGCAAACCCGCGACGACCAGTTTCCGGCTGGTCGAGGACTATGGCTGGACGAGCCTGCTCGAGGTGATGCCGCACAGCGGACGCACGCACCAGATCCGCGTGCATGCCCAGGCCGTGGGGCACCCGTTGGCCGGCGACGAGCGCTACGGCGACAGTGATGCGAACTTCGACCTGCAAAAACTCGGCCTGCGACGGCTGTTCCTGCATGCCCACATGCTCGCGTTCCGTCACCCGGTCTCGGGCGAACCCTGTGCTGTGAGTGCGGCCCTGCCTGCGGAGCTGGCCGGTGTGCTGGATCGGCTCGGGCCGGTCAAGCGAGGCCCCGGGCGCAGCTGAGGGGTGATTCAGCCCAGCAGGTCCGCCCAGTCGCCGGCCTGTGCCTTGACCTGTATCAGTGCGGGTGCATCCATCCCCAGACGCACGCTCGAGGGCAGGGCAGCCGTCTCGGCGATCGCCTGGCTGTCGTCCTCGCCGATGGCCTGCAGCGTCACCGCGACCTGCAGAAGATCGGAGACCTCATGGCGGTGGTCCTTTTCCTCATCAGGCGTGGACTGCTCGGCAATCGCCTGCACGGAAGTCTCGGGAAGATTCCACGACTGGGCAATCGCGCTGCCTACTGAGGGATGCCACTGGTCCATCAGATCTGCGAGCGCATCCGGATTCGAGAACGTCAGCGGATAATGCTCGGCGTGACTGAGGATGAAAATACGCCCGACGTTATGCACCAGGCCCAGTAGCAGCATCTCATCCGGATGGGCCTTGCGGGAGCTGCGCGCCATGCCATGACAAAGACCGGCGACCATCTTTCCGCGTTGCCATTCCGGCGCCAGCAGGTGCTCGATATGCTTGAACTGGTGCGCGTTTCGCAACTGCTGCAAGGCGAAGCTCATGCTCGCCGTGCGCACCATCGTGGCGCCAATGCGCGATATCGCACTGGGCATGTTCACGACTTCGGCGCCGCTGCGGCGATAGGTCACCGAGTTCGCCAGTTTCAGTATCGTGCCTGCGAGCACCGGTTCGCTGCTGAGCATCCGGGCGAGTTCGTCGACGTCGAAGTCGTCGAGTTCCAGCGTGCGCCGGATGCGGATGACGACCTCGGGCAGCGACGGCAGCCGCAGCTCCCCTGTAGAGAGTTGTGAGGCCAGGTCCTGCACCAGCTGGAAGGCTTCGGTCGTGTCGTGTTGCGGTGAAGTCTCGAGGCTGTTGCTGGCAGATGACATTGAGGCGTGTCTCCGACGATGTGCAGGGCTGGCTGGATACCCCTGCTATCGGCACGGCGGCGGCGGTCTTTAGGTTTTCTACGGTACTGCGATGCCGGCCCGGCGCAGGGCGCCGCTCAGCCATATCAGTGGCAGCCCGATCAGCGCGGTGGGATCACGACTGTCGATGAACTCGAACAGGGCGATTCCGAGCCCCTCGCAACGAAATGCCCCGGCGCTGTCCATTGGCTGTTCCCGCGCGACATAGCGGTGGATCTCCGCGGCGTCGAGCGCGCGGAAGCGCACGCGGGTGAGGTCGTGCTGGTGCTCGACGCGGCCGCCGGGGGCGATCACGCACACGGCGGTATGGAAGACCACCTCACGGCCCGCGCAGGCGGCCAGCTGCGCGCGAGCCCGGGCTTCGCTGCCGGGTTTGCCCAGCGCTTCGCCGTCAAGGGCCGCGACCTGGTCGCCGCCAATCACGAGGGCTTCCGGGCGCGTCGTGGCCACCGCCTGCGCCTTGCTGAGCGCCAGCCGGTCAGCCAGGGCGGCGATCGCCTCGCCGGGGCGCCGGCTTTCGTCGACCCGCGGTGAAATGCACTGGAAGTCGGCCAGCAGCCGCTGCAGCAGGCTACGACGGTGGGCAGACGAGGAGGCCAGAATGACGGGCGCGTGGGACACGGGTATATCCATTTATTTTGACAAGCATTTTCGGGAAATTTATCATAGGCGGGTTATGCATTTCGAAACTGGCCTGCCGCGGAACCAGCGCGCGTGGGTTTCCTGGCATGATGCCTTCGAACTCGCGGCCCGGCGTGCGAAGTTTTCAGGCAC
>CAYLNP010000124.1:0-7438 GCA_964384925.1 uncultured Woeseiaceae bacterium | reverse complement strand
GTCGAGGAGCATCTGCAGTACGCCCGGCGCTTCTACAACGGCGCCGTGCGTGACCTGAACGATCGCATCGCCCAGTTTCCGGATCTGCTCGTCGCCCGCCCGCTGGGTTTCTCCGAGGCGCAGTTCTATGCCGCGACCGAAGACCAGCGCGCCGTGCCACAAGCCCGGATACCGGCATGAACGCACGGCGCGCCTGCGGACTTGCGTTGCTGGCCTCGCTGGGGCTGATCACGCTTCACAGCGTGCAGGCGCAGGAGCGGATCCTGTCTTTTCACAGTGATATCGAGCTTGCGCGTGATGGCAGCGTTCTGGTCACCGAAACGATCCTCGTGCGCGCGGAAGGCAGCAACATCCGACGCGGCATCTATCGGGACTTTCCGACGCGCTATCGTGACGGGCACGGCAACCGGGTCGTCGTCGATTTCGAGCTGCTCGACGTGCAGCGCGATGGCAGGCCCGAACCCTCGTTCACCGAAGCCATCGGCAACGGCGTGCGCATCAACACCGGCGATGACAGCTTTCTGCCTGTCCCTGCCGACATCAGCTTCACAATCCGCTACCGCACCAGCCGCCAGCTCGGCTTCTTCGCAGACCACGACGAGCTGTACTGGAATGTCACCGGCAACGGCTGGGACTTCGTGATAGAGCAGGCCAGTGCCGAGGTGCGCCTGCCAGAGCCGATCGCGCCCGAGCGGCTCACGCTCTCGGCGTATACAGGCCTCTTCGGTGCCCGTGGCACTGCCGCGCAAGGCGAGAGCGGCCAGCCGGGGGTGGCCAACTTCAGCACGACACAACCGTTGATGCCGCGCGAGGGGCTCACGATCGTCGTCGAGTTTCCCAAGGGCGTCATGGTGGCACCCACGCCGAGCGAGCGGGCGCGCTGGTTCCTGCGTGACAACTCGGGCGCGCTGGTCGGGTTGCTGGGCGTACTGGTGGTGCTCGCCTTCTACCTGCGACGCTGGTGGCGCTTCGGCCGGGGTCCGGCGGCGGGCACCATCATCCCGCGCTACGATCCGCCACCGGGGTATTCGCCAGCGGGACTTCGGTACCTGCGCCGCGGCAGTCACGATTCGCAGGGCTTTGCCGCCGATGTGGTCGATCTGGCCGTGCGCGGGCTGGTGATCATCCATCGCGACAGGGTGAGTCGCCAGACGCGCTGGCGCCTGGCGCGCACCGAAGTGGATGCCCCGACCGACCTGCCGGCACCGCAGGCCGCCCTGCTCTCAGCCCTGTTTGCCGACGGCAGCGAGGTCGAACTGGATGCCAAGAATGCAAGCCTGCTCAGCCGTGCCCGCTCCCGCCAGAGCCGCGCGCTGGGCACGCGCTATCACCGTCACTACGTGGTGCACAACGGCGGGACGCTGCTGATGGGGCTGGTGCTGAGCCTGGTGGTTTTCGCCATCGCGCGGAGCGTGCATGACGGTGGCTCGCTGGTCGTCGTGCTGCTGGCCGTTGCGCTGGTCGTCATCAATCTGGTGTTTGCCAACGCCATGCGTGCGCCCACCGCAGCGGGCCGCCGCCTGCTCGATCACGTCGAGGGCCTGGTGCTCTACCTCAGCGTCGCCGAGCGCGATGAACTCAGGAGCCTGCGCGGGCCTGATGGCGACGGCGCACCACCGCCGCTGGACGCCCGGCGCTATGAGGCCCTGCTGCCCTATGCGATGGCCCTGTCGGTCGAGGAGGCCTGGACAAACAAATTCACCGCAGCGGTTGGCGTCGCGGCTGCGGCCAGCACTGCGGGCGGTATCGCCTGGTACCGCGGCGGCGGCGCCCGGCTGTCGAGTCTCGGCGAAGTCAGCAGCCAGCTCGGCCACTCGCTGGGCGCCCAGATCAGCGCATCGGCATCGCCACCGGGCAGCAGCTCCGGCGGCGGCGGGGGCGGCTCCTCGGGCGGAGGTGGAGGTGGAGGAGGCGGCGGCGGCCGGTGACTGGAGCATGGCCATGTTCCCCGGCCGGATGCTGCGGGATCGTCTCAGACTAACGGAGGCCCCGTGATGAGTTCACGTTTCGTCATACCAGTTCTGATCTGGCTGGCATGGTCGTTGCCATGCCCGGCCACAGCGTCAGAGATCTCGAGTACTGTCGAGCTGGCGCCCGACGGCACACGGGTGCTGCGTCAGGAAGCAGTGATCCGCGCACCAGTCGCTGCGCTCTGGCAGGCGTTCACCACTGCGGAAGGGTGGATGAGCTGGGCCGTGCCGTTTGCGCGCGTGGACTTCGCCATCGGCGGATTGATCGAGACGAGCTACGAGCCCAACGCGCGGGCTGGCGATCCCGGCAATATCCACAACCGCATCCTGAGCTTCCTGCCCCTGCGGATGCTGTCAATCCAGGCGACGCGCGCACCCCCCGGATTTCCGCATCCCGAACTGCTGCCGCAGCTCCATACGGTGATCGAATTTCATGCCCTCGACGCGCATACCACGCGGATTTCCATCTCCGGCGTGGGCTACGGCAGCGAATCGGCCCATGACGAGCTGCTCGCCATGTTTCGTGCCGGCAACGCCTGGTCGCTCGACAGGCTGCGCGACACGCTGGAACCCTAGGGAGTCACGACAATGGAAGCTGCCGTATCGCAGATCAATATACTTGCAGTGCTCGCGGCCGCTGTGTCGGCCTTCGCTCTCGGCGCGTTGTGGTATTCACCGGCGCTGTTCGGCAAGCCGTGGATGCACGACAGCGGCATGACGCCAGAGCGTGCCGCGCAAGCCAATCCTGCCGCACTTTTCGGCATCGCGTTCGCCTGGTCGCTGGCCGGTGCCTTCGTGTTTGCCATGTTCATCGGCCCCGCGCCCGCTTTCGCGTTCGCCACGTCCGCAGGGTTTGCCGCGGGGCTGTTCTGGGTCACAGGCTCGCTCGCAATCAACTACCAGTTCGAGCGCAGGCCGGCGCGCCTGCTGCTGATCAACGGCGGCTACCATACCGCCCAGTACACACTCTACGGCGCGATTCTGGGCCTATGGCACTGAGGCCTTGCGCAGCACCCCGAGAAACACTTCACCATAAGCCTTGAGCTTGGCGGTGCCGACGCCGGGAATCTCGGAGAGTTCGGATGTGCTGCGGGGTCTGCGCTCGACCATCGCGGCAAGCGTCGCATCGTGGAAGACCACGTAAGGGGGTACCCCCTGCTCGCGCGCCAGACTCAGGCGGATCTCGCGCAGGGCTTCCCACAGGGCGTTGTCGGCAGGATCGGTGAACGCGGTATCGCGTCGGGCGGCACCCCGTGAGGGCTTGCGGCGGGCGGGTGCCGACTCCCGACGCAGCCACAGGGTCTGTTCGCCGCGCAGCACCGGGCGACAGGCTTCGGTCAGACGCAGGCCGCCGTGGCCTTCGACATCGACATCGAGCAGTCCGCGCGCGATGAGCTGGCGGAAGATCGCGCGCCACTGCGTGGCCGAGTGCTCGGTGCCGATGCCGAACGTGCTGATGCGATCATGGCCGAAGCGCTGGATGCGTTCGTCGTCACGGCCGAGCAGGACGTCGACCAGATAGGTCACACCGAAGCGCTGACCGGTGCGATGCACGCACGACAGCGCCTTGCGCGCAGCCTCGGTGGCATCCCAGGTCTGTGGCGGCCACAGGCAGGTGTCGCAGTTGCCGCAGGGCTCGGGCAGCACCTCACCGAAGTACCCCAGCAGCGACTGACGACGGCAGGTGGTCAGCTCGCACAGACCGAGCATGGCATCGAGCTTGTGGCGCTCCACGCGCTTGTGACTGTCCGCGGCCTCCGAGGCTCCCATCATCTGGCGCAGCGTGATGACATCCTGCAGGCCATAGCTCATCCACGCATTGGCCGGCAGTCCGTCGCGGCCCGCGCGGCCGGTTTCCTGATAGTAGGCCTCGACGCTGCGGGGCAGGTTCAGGTGGGCGACGAAGCGCACGTTGGGCTTGTCGATGCCCATGCCGAACGCAATCGTCGCGACGATGATCAGCCCTTCCTCGTTGAGAAAGCGCGCCTGGTTGGCGGCCCGTTCAGGCGCGCTCATGCCCGCATGATAGGGCAGCGCCTCCAGACCCTGGGCGGCCAGCCAGCCGGCCACCTCGTCCACGCGCTTGCGCGACAGGCAGTAGACGATCCCGGCATCCCCGGCGTGGTGTTCGCGCAGAAAAGCCAGCAGCTCGTTGCGGACCGAACCCCCGGACTGACGGATCACGTAACGGATGTTCGGCCGGTCGAAACTGCTGATAAAGCAGCGCGCATCGTCGAGCCCAAGCCGCTCGATGATCTCGCGGCGCGTGCGCGCATCGGCGGTGGCCGTGAGCGCGATGCGCGGCACCCCGGGGAAGCGTTCAGCCAGCACGCTGAGCTGCAGGTACTCCGGCCTGAAGTCATGTCCCCACTGCGACACGCAATGCGCCTCGTCGATCGCGAACAGGGAGATGGCCATCCCGCCGAGACGCTCCAGTGTCGCAGGCTGCAGCAGGCGCTCGGGCGCGAGGTAGAGCAGGTCCAGCCCGCCGTCGTGCAAGCGACGCAGCACATCACGCGCATACTCGGCACTCAGTGAGGAATTCAGGAACGCGGCGCGCACGCCCGCCTGGGTGAGTGCGGCCACCTGGTCCTGCATTAGCGAGATCAGCGGCGAGACCACCACCGCAGTGCCGTCACGCAGCAGCGCGGGCACCTGGTAGCACAGCGACTTGCCGCCGCCGGTGGGCATCAGCACCAGCGCATCGCCACCGGCCAGGAGCGTGTCGATCACCTCGCCCTGCGGATCTCGAAAGCGCTCATAGCCGAACACCGAGCGCAGCACCTCCAGCGCCGCTGGATGGATGGAAGGGCTGGTGGCAGGTGCGGCGGTGAAGACAGACATGTCCGGCATTATCCCAAGCTTGCGCTCGAGGGCCAGAGAACGATTCGGTCGAAATGCCGCAATTCTTCGTGCATCGATCGATTTTCCATAATCCATCAGTGACTTGGCGTTCCGTGATTCACACCACATCCGTTCGCCCGGCTTGCCGCTAGCGTGACTGCATTGGCGCATACCGGAGAATTCTCATGCAGCTTCACCTGACCCTTCCGCTGGCTCTGCTCGGCGGCCTGCTCGCCGGACTGGCGACCCAGGACGCGCTGGCAGCCGATGCCGCGACCGCGCGCGACTGCGCAGCGCAGGCACCGCGCATCGGCGCCCATGCCGCAGCCTATCAGGCGCTCAATGGCGGCTCGGCCGACATGGGGACCCAGGGCGCCCCGGCACAGTGGCTGGATCTCGCCCGCGGACACGGCGGTGCCGACTGGCACGCCCGCTGCGTGGCAACCCGCTTTCCTGCCGCTACGGTCTCCGAGGTCTGCCGCAGCGAGCGCGGCTACAACGCCTGGTGTGCGATGGCGGCGCCGCCGGCGCTCGCGGACGGGGTGCGCCTCACGACCGCCGCCAAGGTGATGTTCGAGGATCGGGACCGGATCTGTACGGATCTGGCCGCCGAGCACAGCCGATTGGGCCTTGCAGCGGACCGGCATCGTGCTCAGGCGCAGGCGAATGCAAGCGCTGCGCTGAGCCAGGCACAGGCGATCTCGAAGCGTGCCGCCAGTGCCGATGGTGCTGCGCTGGAAGCGCTCTACGGCGAGTTTTCCGAGGCGATGCATCGGCACCAGCAGGCGCGCTTCGAGGCCGACTACGGACCCGGTGACGCAGCCTTCCGGCTGGCCGAACTGGAGCACGCACAGGACTGGGAAGCCTGCCGCCGCCAGTCACCGCGCGGTGCCATTCCGAAGTGGCGCCACATGGATGAACTGACCTGGTGCCGCGACGAGTACGACACCTACGCACCGATGCGCGCGCGCCTGGAGGCCGAGAGCAACTGGCTGACGCGGGAGTATCGCGCGATCACCTCGACGCAGGCGCCGGCCGCGCGCGTCGAGGCCTACAACACCCGCAGCCAGGCGTTTCGCACGATGAACCAGGAGTACGGGGGTGAGCTGGCGCGCTACAACCAGCGCTGTACCGGTTATCGGACCTCGCCGAACTATGCCGTGGCGGTGTGCCGCGATCGCGACGGCGGCTTCTGCCAGCGCTGAGGGTGCGGAATCAGCCGGTACCGATCATCGGTGCCGGCCGATCGCCACTGTGCAGGACATAGCGATTACGACCGGCGCGCTTGGCAGCGTACATCGCCTGATCGGCGCTCTTGAGCAGGGCGTCGGCATCCAGCGCGTGGGCTGGGTAGCGCGCGATACCGACGCTGGCGCCGAGCTGGCAGTCGGTGCCGGATACCCTCAGGGGCCCAGACAGGGATTCGATCAGGCGGCTGGCCACGTGCTCGGCATCCGGCGGGTCTGCGCTTGGGCCCAGCACCACGGCGAACTCATCGCCGGACACCCGTGCCAGCGTATCGGCGGTCCGCAGCACTGCGGTAAAGCGCTGCGCGACTGAACGCAGCACCTCGTCGCCGGCCGCGTGACCGAGCGTGTCGTTCACGGCCTTGAAACCATCGAGATCGATGAACAGCAGCGCCAGCTCCCGGCCCTCACGCTGCGCAAGTCGCAACCGGTCGGCCAGACGATCAAAAAACAGTCGGCGGTTGGGCAGCCCCGTCAGCGAGTCGTAGTGCGCCATCTTCGTGAGCCGCGACTCCATCGCCTTGTGGGCGCTGACGTCGCGCATGATCGCCACCAGGCGCACCACCCTGCCATGATCATCGGCCACCGGTGAGACCGTCAGCGAGGCTACCCGCGAAGGCTCGCTGCGGTTCCAGCGATCGATCTCGCCGCGCCACACCTCGCCGCGGTATACGGTGGCGGAGATCTCGCGATACAGATCACCAGGCTCGTGAGCATCGTCGAGCAGCGCACCCGGGCGCTTGCCCAGCGACTCCTCGCTGCTGAAGCCGGTCAGCTCCACGTACGCCGGGTTGACGTATTCCATGCGCCCGGCAATGTCCGTGATGATCACCCCCTCGGCGGCCGACTCGATGGCCGTCACGCGCGCGCGCAAGGTCTCCTGAGCCTCGCGCTGCTCGGTGACATCGCGGGTGATGCCAAGAATCTCGCGGGGTGCACCATTCTCGCCGCGCAGGATGTCCATGGTCACCTGCACCCAGATCCAGCGTCCGTCGCGCCTGCGCTGCTGCACCTCCCAGTGACGCTGCGGCTGCACGCCTCGGGTACGCAACTGCTCGAGCGCATCACGGATCTGCGCGGCCGATTCGCCCGGCACCGCGTCGAACACGTGGTATTCGCGCAGCGCGGCCGGGGTGTAGCCCGTCAGCCGCTCCGCGGAGGGACTTGCGTAGGTGATGCGTCCATCGAGCGAGGCAGTCCAGATCACGTCATAGGCATTCTCGGCCAGAGAGCGGAAGCCACGTTCACTGTCGCGAAGGCGGCGCTCGAATTCGCGCGCTGCGGTGACGTCGATGGCCAGCGACACCACGGCAGACACGCCCCCGTGGTCGTTCTTGATGACCGAGTTGCTCCAGTCACAGAGCACCTCGTGTCCGT
>CAYLNP010000123.1:0-7482 GCA_964384925.1 uncultured Woeseiaceae bacterium | reverse complement strand
TGAAGAAGATGCTGCTGCGGTGTGAATACTCGCTGTGCAGGGTCAGACTCAGCCCCTCACTGAGCGCGGTGCGCCACGTGAAGCCCACGTTGGCGCTGTTCTTTGGAGAGCGCGTCAGGCGATTGCCGCTGAAGTCATCCCCGGCCTCGTTGATGAAGTTCTCATACTCGGCGTTCAGGTAGGCATAGCTGCCGAACACGGTCAGGCCGTCGGCCAACACCGCCGTGAGCTCGAGTTCGACGCCCTTGCTCTCGGCATCGGCTGCGTTGTCGACAATCAGCCGCGCACCGTCGACGAGCTGGAACACCTGAAGATCCGTGTAGTCGATAAGGAAGGCGCTCAAGTTCGCACGCAGCCGGCGATCGAGGAGTTCGGACTTGATGCCGATCTCGTAGTTTTTTGCCTTCTCCTGATCGAACGCCGTGGCAGCCCCTTCGGCGGTAGGCGATGTGCCGTTGTAGCCACCCGACTTGAAGCCTTCAGCGTAGCTTGCGTAGAACATCAGTTCGTCGTTGAACCGCCAGTCCAGCGCGACCTTCGGCGTGAATGCACTCCAGCTGTCGCTCGCCTGGACGTCGTAGATCCCTTCCAGGAAGGTCCCCGTGGGATCGAAGCCCTCGGTGCGAATCTTCGAATCCTTGTCCTCATAGGTGTAGCGCGCGCCTGCCGTCAGGCTCAGCGCGTCGGTCAGGGCGTAGGTGACCTGCGAGAACAGCGCGTAGCTGGTCGTGACGTTTTCCTGGAAGTAGAAGGTGTTGAAGCTCAGAAAGGCTGGCAACCCAAGCGGAATGTCGTTCCCGGAGAAATCGTTGTTCTCCAGACGATCGATGTCGGCGCGGTAGCCATACAAGCCGACCAGCCAGTCGAGCCGGCCGTCCATGGCGACATCGCCCAGCCTGAACTCCTGCGACCACTGATCGATCTCGTCGGTGGCGCCACGCACCACCAGCGGTGCGTCCGAACCGCTGAAATCCTCCAGCACATCGTAGTCACCGTTGCGAAACGCGGTGATGGAGGTGAATTCGCCGAACGCGGTATCCGCCCGCACCGTTGCCGAGACGCCAAACACGTCGCGATCCTGAAAGCCGTCGACGGTCTTTTCGTTCAGGAACGGGTCAGGACTGCATGGCGAAGCGGCAAACGGGGTGCCCGGGAGAAACCACGGGAAGAATGCAAACTGCTCACCAAGACACTCGCGATTGTTGCCGGCGAGACGATCGCGCGACCAGTCGGTGGCAAGCGTGATGTCCAGATTGTCGGTCGGGGTGAACATCACCTGACCTCGCAGCGTGACATTGTCCTCGTCTGAAAGATCGTTACCGCTGGTAGCGCTGGTCGAGTATCCATCGCGCTCCAGCCAGGAGGCGGTGAACTTGCCCGCAACTGTGTCAGTGATGCCGCCATTGACGTACGCGCGCAGACCGCGGCGGTCGTAATTGCCGAGCGTTGCCTCCACCCGCGCTTCGAACTCTTCGGTCGGCGGCGCCGTGACGATGTTGATCGCACCACCGACTACATTCTTGCCGTACAAGGTCCCCTGTGGTCCGCGCAGCACCTCGATGCGCGCGAGATCGAAGAAGTCGAAATCCAGCGTGCCAAGGCGACCCATGTAGACGCCGTCGACGAAAACGCCGACAGAGGCGTCACCGGCCGCCGACTGATCGGTGGAGCCAATCCCGCGGATATAGATTTCCGGCTGCACCGCATTGAATCGGCCCATGGTCAGCCCCGGCGTGCGCAGCGCGATTTCATCGAGCGTGCTGACGCCAGCGGCCTCCAGGAAACCTGCGTCGAACGCAGAGATGGCGATGGGTACGTCCTGCAGGTCCTGCGCGCGCTTCTGCGCCGTAACGATGATCTCGTCGAGCGCCAGTGGCGTACCGCGCTCCTGCGCGAACGCCGTGCCCCCCAGCGAAGCAGCGACTGCAGCGGCGATCAGGGATCCGTGAACTCTCATGTGCATACCTCCCGAGGGCAGGCGCGGATGGCGCGCTGCCGAGCTGTCGAACGTCGCCCCCTGTGGGGGTCGGGCCACACGGCCGCATGGGAGGGCACCCCACAGCCACGCAGCATTCAGCCGTGGCCGAGAACCGGGTGCTCAGGCACTGAATTAGGACTTCTCCCCCGACCGGATGTACTCATGTTTCCGGTGCTGCCCGCAGTATGACAAGGGCTTCGCCGAGGCGGCAAAGTCTTGTTATGCAACGAACGCTGAAAGTATGTTCCGGGTTTGAACCCCGTGTCAAACCCTCACACCTGTTGCTTGCGTGCCACGCGGTGCGCCTGCCGTTGCAGCACAGGGACCACGTCATGGGCACCGAGGGTCTCGCCGCAGGCACCGCAGACCACATTCGCCGACAGCGACATACCGCAGGGCTCATGGGTGAGCAGCAATGGCGGTGCATCGGGCTGCCCGTACCAGCGATCCCCCCAGTTCATCAGTGCCAGCAGGAGCGGATAGATATCCCGGCCCTTTTCGGTCAGTCGGTAATGCAGGCGCACCGGGCGCTGCTGGTAGGCCTGCGTGTCGAAGACGCCGATCTCAAGCAGGCGGCGCAACCGATCGGCGAGGATGTTGGGTGCCATGTGCAGCGCCTCGCGCATGTCCTCGAAGCGTCGCAGGCCGAAGAACGCCGTGGCCGCCACCTGCGGCGTCCAGCGATCGCCGAGCATTTCCAGCAGTTCCAGCGACACCGGGGTGCGAGTCGGCGGTGGCCCTTCCACTGTGCTGCGACGACGTCGCTTTTCCATCAGCGGTTCGGCGCCGGCACCGGGACCAGGGACGTAGCGAACCTCACGCACCTGAATGGCCTCGTGACACTGCCCGCACACCATGTTCGGCACCATGAGGGCGCCGCAGCTGCGGTGCCGCAGCTTCAGTGCCGGCATATCGGGCGGCGGCGCCCAGCGCTGCTGCCACACCTGCGCCATCAGTGCAGCCGGAAAAAGGCCCAGACCTTTGTCCGTCAGCCGGTAGTCGTACCGGGTCGGGTGACTGCTGTAGGCATGACGTCGCATCACGCCGTGCTCGACCAGGTGCCTGAGGCGACTTGTGAGTGTGCTTCGCGCGATGCCCAGACGGCGCTGGAAGTCATCGAAGCGCCGCACGCCGAACCAGGCCTGCTGAAGAATCATGATGATCCAGCGATCGCCGATCACGTCAAGGGCGCGATTTACCGAGCTGGCGCGAATTGAGGCGCGATCAAGCATGCGTGTTCCACCGCTCGCCAGACACGGTCGCGCAGGTTTGCTTGCAAACCCTGAACCGCATTGCTAGCTTTGAGTCTCTTTACAAAAGTGACAGTTTCGGGATTCCATGTCCATCAGCCTTCCCGCGCTGCGGCACCGCATGCGCCTGCCTGCCATTGTCGCACCGATGTTCCTGATCTCCGGGCCCGAGCTGGTGCTTGCCGCCTGCCGCGCCGGCATGATCGGTGCGTTTCCGGCGCCCAATGCGCGCACGCCCGACATCCTTGACGAGTGGCTGACACAGATCACCGCGGCGCTGACGCCCGCAGATGCCCCGTGGGCCGCCAATCTTGTCATGCACTCGTCGTATGCGCGACGTCAGGAAGACCTCGAGCTTGTCGTCAGACATCGCACGCCGATCGTGATCACGGCGCTGGGCAGCCCGCGCGATGCCGTGGCGGCTGTGCACGCGTACGGTGGCCTGGTGTTTGCAGACGTCAATAGCGTCGAATTCGCCGCCAAGGCTGCAAGCACCGGCGTGGATGGGTTGGTGCTGGTGGCTGCCGGGGCCGGCGGGCACACAGGCCAGCTCACCGGCTTTGCTTTCGTGGATGCCGTGCGCGAATTCTGGGATGGCGCGATCGTGCTCGGCGGAGGCATCAGCACGGGACGCGGGGTGCGCGCCGCCGAAGTGCTCGGTGCGGACTTCGCCTACCTGGGCACCCGCTTCATTGCCACCCGCGAGAGCCTTGCCAGCGACGCCTATCGCGACATGCTGGTGGCATCGAGTGCCGCAGACATCGTCTGCAGCGCGGCAATCACCGGCGTGCCGGCGAACTGGCTGCGCCCAAGCCTGGTGGCGGGAGGCTATGACGTCGAAAGTCTCGCCGCCGCCAAGCCAGTGGACTTCGGTATGCCCCAGGAAGGCGCCAAGCCGTGGAAGAATGTCTGGTCGGCGGGCCAGGGCGTTGGTGTGATCCGGGAAGTCGTTGGCGTGGCCGATCTCGTCGCCCAGCTTGCCCAGGAGTACGCTGCAGCGTGTACGCTTCCGCCGGGCTGCCCCTTGCGGACGCAGCCGGACACAGTTTAGGGGGCTATCGGGATGACAAGGGCTGGAGATACTCGTGTCGCGAACTTCACGGCACGCGGCTGGTGGGGCACGGACACGCTGGACGATCTGTTCGCCACGGCGCTGGCGCGGTGGCCGGACCGCAAGGCGCTCGCCGACCAGCCCAACCGCAACGACCTGTGTGACGGCGAGCCCCTGCGGCTGAGCTACCGGGAGCTTGAACGTCATGTCGCCGCCTGGACACGACTGCTTGCCGCGCGCGGCATCGGGCCCGGTGACGTCGTCATCGCGCAGCTGCCCAACATCGTCGAGTTCGTCGTGCTCTATCTGGCGATCGCGCGCCGCGGCGCGATCATCAGCCCGCTGCCGGTGCAGTACGGCGCCCACGAACTGCGCATGGCCTCGCGCACGGTACACGCCAAGGCCTACATCACCGTCACAAGGATCAAGGACCAGCCGTTCGGCGCGCACGCCTTTGCGGAAGGCGTGGCGCTGGACACGCGGCTGTTTCTGGGCCGCGACGTACCCGAGGGCGGCACGGGGCTCGACGATGAACTGGCCGCCGCGCTCGACGACACCTCGACACCTCCACCGGTCGAGGTCGACGCCAACGATGTCTACACCATCTGCTGGACCTCCGGGACCACCGGGACCCCAAAGGGGGTGCCGCGCACCTACAACCAGTGGCTTGCTATCGCATGGGCCACCTATGACGCCGCGGAATTGCGCGACGGTGACGTGCTGCTCAATCCCTTCCCGTTCGTCAACATGGCCAGCATCGGCGGCTTCCTGTTCAACTGGCTGCGCTGCGGCGCCACCATGGTGCTGCACCATCCCCTCGATCTGCCGGTATTTCTGCAGCAGATCGCCGGCGAGTCCACCACCTTCACGATCGCACCGCCTGCGCTGCTGAACATGCTGCTGAAACAGGAAGGAGTGCTGGCGCAGGTGGATCTCTCGAAGCTGCGCTCGATCGGTTCAGGCTCCGCGCCCCTGTCGCCGTGGATGGTCGCGGGCTTCGCCGAACGCCATGGCGTGGACATCATCAACCTGTTCGGTTCCAACGAGGGCATTTCTCTGGTCGGTGGCGCGCGCGACATCCCGGATCCCGAGGAACGCGCGGTGCTGTTTCCGCGCTTCGGTGTCGAAGGGATCGAGTGGAGCAATCGCGTCGCGGGCATGATCTCCACGCGCCTGGTCGATCCGGAGGACGATCAGCTCATCACGCAACCCGGTAAGGTCGGCGAACTCCAGGTGGCAGGCGCGACAATTTTCGACGGATACCTCGGCGACGCCGCGGGCAGTGACACGTTCACCGCCGACGGATACTTCCGCACCGGCGATCTGTTCGAGATCGTCGGCGACGACTCGCCACCGCGCTACTATCGCTTTGTCGGCCGCAGCAAGGACATCATCCTGCGCGGCGGGTACAACATCTCTCCCGACGAGCTCGACACGCTGCTTGCCGCGCACCCCAAGCTGATCGAAGCGGCCACCGTGGGCTATCCCGACGAGACCCTCGGAGAGAAGGTCTGCGTGTTCGCAGTGCCCAAGGCAGGCGAGCACGTCACGCTCGAGGACATCACCGGATTTCTTGCGACCCAGGGGCTGGCAAAGTTCAAGTATCCCGAGCGCCTCGAGCTTGCCGCGCAGCTGCCGCGCAATGCGCTGGGCAAAGTCCTGCGCGGCAGTCTCCGCGAGCGCCTCTAGTATGGCGGCCGCGACAGCATGAGCCTTACGCGCGATGATCTGGTGGGTGGCTGGGATCTGCTGGACTGGCGGATCGAGACCACCGGTGACCAGGCCCCCAGCCATCCCTTCGGCGAAGACGCGCAGGGCCAGATCATGTACACCGCGGATGGCCGCATGAGTGCCGTGATCGCACGCGCAGGTCGCCGGCCGCTGAGCACGCCCTCGCCGCGGCAGGCCAGCGCCGCGGAATGCCGCGAGGCATTCACGAGTTTCTTCTGTTATGCCGGCACCTGGCACCTCGAAGCGCAGACAGTGGTGCATCGGCTCAGCCTTGCGCTCAATCCGGCCATGCTCGGGACAGAGCAGCGGCGCGAAGCGCAGCTAGCCGGCGATCGACTGGAACTCTCGGCGCGTGAGTCGTTGGGCGGCGGGCGCGAGCGCTGCCATCGAATTGTCTGGCAGCGGGCAGCACACGGGTTTGCGCGCCATGACCACTGAGTTGTTCGATACCCATCGGCACATGCTCGATGCCGCGCTGCGGGCGATGGAGTCGCGCTCCGCCTACAGCGCCTTCGCCGAATCGCCGAGCACGCGTGTCCACGGCGAGGCGCCGCCACGCGACGGCAAGACAGCGTTCGAGGCGCGCCTCGGCCAGCGCTTCGTGCTCGACCAGCCCGGCATCACCGGCTGGATCGGCGAGGAGGTCTCACCGTACACCGGTCAGTCGCTGGGGATCAGCTATCCCCAGTGCGCGCTGGACGCACAGTTCGAGGCCGCGGAGCGCGCCCTGCCCGCCTGGCGTGACGCCGGGCCCCGCGCGCGCGTGGGCCTGTGTCTGGAAATGCTCGACAGACTTTCGGCGCGCGCGTTCGAAAACGCCCATGCGGTCATGCATACGGCGGGACAGAGCTACGCCATGGCCTACGCGGGCAGTGGTCCCAACGCACTGGATCGCGGCCTCGAGGCGCTGGCGCTGGCCTGGCAGGCGCAGTCGCAGGTCCCCGGCGAGGCCACCTGGCAGAAGCGCTTTGGCAAGGAAGAGGTTCTGCTGGAGAAGCGCTACCGCATCATGCCGCTCGGCCCGGCCGTGGTGTTCTGCTGCGCAAGCTTTCCCACATGGAACGCCCACCCCGCAATCTTCGCCAATCTGGCCACCGGCAACCCGGTGCTGGTCAAGCCCCACCCCGGCTGCGTGCTGCCTATGGCCATCACGGTAGAGACCTTGCGCGCCGTGCTTGCCGACAACGCTCTGGATCCCGACCTGGTACAGCTGGTCGTCGACACCAGTCGCGAGCCGCTGGGAAAAGTCCTTGTGCGTCACCCGCGCACGGCGATCATCGACTTCACCGGCAGCACCCGGTTCGGCAGCTGGGTCGAGGCCAACGCCGAAGGACGCCCTTGCTATACCGAGACCTCCGGGGTCAATGCCGTGGTCATAGAGTCCTGCGAATCACTGCCTGCAATGGCCGCAGCCATTGCAGGCTCGGTCTGCCTGTTCTCCTCGCAGATGTGCACCAGCCCGCAGAACATCT
>CAYLNP010000122.1:0-7489 GCA_964384925.1 uncultured Woeseiaceae bacterium | reverse complement strand
CGGCTGCCCGCGTGCATCAACGGCATCGTGGGCATGAAACCCACCTACGGCCGCGTCAGTCGCTACGGCACCATGGGTATTTCCTTCTCCGTCGACACGCCGGGCCCGCTGGCACGAAATGCGCGCGATTGTGCCCGGCTGATGTCGGTGATCGCCGGCCACGACGCCTCGGATCCCCATACCAGCACCCTGCCCGTCCCCGACTATGAACAGGCCTGCGGCCGCGGTATCGAGGGATTGCGTATCGGCGTACCACGCAACTACTTCCACACGCACCTCACAGCCGAGGTCCGGGACCTCATGGACGAAAGCCTTGGCGCCCTGGAGGGCCTGGGCGCGAGACTCGTGGAAGTGACGCTGCCTGATCCCGATCACCTCACCGAGATTGGCCGCGCGGTCATTTACGCCGAGGCCACGGCGATTCACGAGCGCCTGCTGCGGGAGCAGTGGCAGGACTATTCCCCGCAGGTGCGGGTGCGTGCCGCCACGGGACTGGCCATCCCGGCGATGAGCTATGTGCAGGCATTGCACCTGCGACCGCAGTTGCTGCGGCGGTTCGTATCCGCAGTCTTCGGCCGCTGCGATGTCCTGCATGCGCCAACCCTGGCAATCCCGGTCCCGACGATCGCCGAAACGGATGTCGGCGGCGGCGAGGCGATGTGGAACGTCATCGCGAAGCTCGTGCACTGCACAGGCCCGATCAACTATCTGGGCCTGCCGGCGCTGGCCACACCGGCGGGCTTCACCGCCAGCGGACTTCCCGCCGGCTTTCAGCTCATCGGTCGTCCCTTCGCCGAGGACCGGCTGCTGCAGATCGCCAGCGCCTATGAAACCGTCACCGACTGGACCCGCAGAAGACCTGCGATCGCAGCGACCTCGTAGTCGTATGCCCGCTTACCACTGGAAACGCCGACGCGGGTCATGTGCGGGCCTGCGCCGGGTTTCCCGCAGGCGCTCGGCATACTCCTCATCAATCTGCATGACGCGCAACTCCCAGTTCGTGGCCTGGCCCTGAACTCGAAATCTGAAGCGACCGCCCTGTTCGATCAGCACATCGCCGCGACCGACACCGGCATGGCGGACGATACGGCCGAGAAACTCGTTGGTCGCCGCGTCGTACAGATACACCTCCAGATGCGCCGGGTCATGGTCGATGGCCGTGGGCGGTCGACTCCACCATTCGATGACCCAGGGCGAACTCGCCGAAAAGGCCTGGGTGTCTGTCTGGCCGATGCCGCGAAACTCCTGCAGCACGATCTCCAGTGCCGCGGCAGGCGCGGCCATCAGCACAGCGGCCAGCAGTGCTGCGACGAGCGAACCCGCTCGCGCGTCGGCGAACTTTCGGGCATCCGGGTAGCCGGGGCGGGATCCGTCGTCCAGCATGCGCGCCTCCATCAGGGGAGCAGGGTGGTAGTCAAGTCGAGTATAGGCAGTACAATGCACGCGTTCTATCGTCGCTGCCCAGTCAATGAGCTCTGCGCCCGCCCCAGTCACTCCACCGCCAGATTCACGTCCGCCCCCGCCACAGCGGCTGCGCGAGCTGGTGACACGCTCCGCCGGTCTGCTGGTGGCCTTGCTCGCCGGCCTGGTCCTCGTTGGCTGGACTTTCGACCTCACCGTGCTCAAACGCGTGATCCCTGGTTTCGTGCCGATGCTTCCCACAACGGCACTCGGGCTGGCGGTCAGCGCGATCGCGCTACTGCTGGCAGCGAGCCGGCTACCTTACGCCCGCTGGCTGGTGTGGGCTTCAGCCACGGCCCTGCTGTACATCGGTGGCCACTCGCTGGGCGAATACATGTTCGGGCTGGAGGGAGCACTGCGCCACGTGCTCTATCCGAATGCGGCTGATGGCCACAGGGATTGGGAGTTCACTATGTCGCAGGCCGCCGCGACATCGTTCCTCCTCTTCGGTTTGACCATGCTGTTTGCGGATGCATCCAGGCGCTGGTCTACGCACGTGTTCACGGTGTCCGCGACGGCTGGACTGCTTCTCGCGATGGGCTCTGTGCTCGGGTACCTGTACGGCGCCGAAGTCCTGCTCGGCGGAGACATGCTGCAGACCATCGCCCTCCACACGGCGATCGCATTCATGCTGCTGTTCGGTGGCGCGCTGGTGCTGCGAGCCGATATCGGCTGGCTGAGCATCGTCGCCGGGGCTCAGCCCGCGGAGTCTTCCGGTCGCAGTCTGCTCGCGCTGGTCATCGTGCTGCCAGTGTTCTCCGCGTGGGCGGTACAGCAGGGTGAGCGGCGGGGACTCTATGACACCGAGTTCCGCCTCGCGCTGCTGGCATTGCTGACGGTGGTGCTGCTGTCGGTGCTGGTGCTTTTCTATACCCGCCGGACCGCCCGCCTGTATCGTGCGCGCCTCCAGGCCGCGGAAGCGCTTCGTGCGACCGAGGTGCGCATCCGAGAGGAAGCCGACGAGACAAATCGTCGGAAGGACGCGTTTCTGGCAACGCTCAGCCACGAGCTCAGGAATCCGCTGGCGCCGCTTTCAGCGGCCGCGCAGGTGCTGGGTCAGCGGCAATGGGATGATCCCGCGCTGAGCCGTCTCAGCGACATTCTTGAACGCCAGACCCGGCACATGGCGCGCCTGATCGACGATCTGCTCGACGTCTCGCGTATTTCTCTGGGCCGAATCGAACTGCGGAGGAAACCTCTACGGCTGGCCCGCATCATCGAGGAGGCGGTGGAATCGACTCTGCCGAGCATTGAAGCTGCCCGGCATACGCTGGTCGTCTCGCCAGTCCCAGGCGACATCGAAGTGGAAGCCGACGAGACCAGGATTTCGCAGGTCCTGATCAACGTCCTGCAAAACGCCGCCAAGTTTACGCACCCCGGTGGGGAAATATTCGTTGAAGTCGAGGGTTTCGAAGAAGAGGCAATCATTCGGGTGCGTGACTCAGGCATCGGCATCGATCGGGAGACCGCAGACGACATCTTTGCGATGTTCACGCAGGCGACCCACGATTCGATGCGCGGTGCCGGCCTTGGTGTAGGGCTGGCGCTGGCGAAAGAGCTGGTGGAACTGCACGGCGGACGGATTGAATTCCACAGCGAGGGGCGCAATAAAGGCAGCGAATTCCTCATTGCAGTCCCTCGTTTGAGGCGTACCGGCGAGGTGGGGATGGAGACGCCCGGTAGCACCCAGTCGCTGGCGGGTGACTGTGCCGATCGTCGGGTGCTGGTGGTGGACGACAATGTGGACGCAGCGGAAATGCTCGCAGCGTACCTGGAAATGCACGGGCTCCAGGTGCGTTGCGCGCACGACGGCCCGGCTGCATTGTCCGCCGATCGCGAGTTCATCGCCGATGCGCTTGTACTGGACATCGGCTTGCCGGGCATGGATGGGTACGAGGTTGCTCGCGCACTTCGCCAGATACGAAGCGACACTCCGCCGGTGCTCGTCGCGCTGACCGGATGGACCCAGGCACGCGACCGCGAGCAGGCGAGACAGGCCGGATTCGATCATCATCTTGCCAAGCCGGTCGACCCGGATACGCTGTTGTCCATACTTTGCGCGCCTGACACCGGGCGTGCGAGCCCTTCGCGCCGCTGATCCTCGTTTACGCGCCGACGACGGTACAGGCCGCGACGTGACTGTTGAACGTTTCAACCTCCTCGCGCGCGGAGAGTTGCCCGTCACCATCGGTATCGAATTCCTCGAGCAGGCGCTCGAGCCGAGGCCACGGGTTGGCACGCAGCTCGTCCAGCATGGACGCCTCGAGTTCACCTGCGATACGCGTGCGGGCGCGGCGCAGCCCGTCTGTGTTGGGCGGCGCACGGAAGCCATCCTGCGGCCCCGTGCCTTCGAACTGCGAGAGCTGATCGATGGTCAGCGTCAGCACCAGGTAGCAGTGCAACGCGCGATCAGACGGGTCGTCCGGCAGCAGCGCATCAGGCGCGACGGGCCCCGGCGAGGATGGGCCGCAGGCTGCAAGCCCGGCCAGCGCAAGCACGGGCAGCCATGCGCGCAGCGCCGTCACGGCCGCGTCTGACCGGCGCCCCGCACCACGTACTTGAAGCTGGTCAACTGCTCCACTCCCACCGGCCCGCGCGCATGAATGCGCCCGGTGGCAATGCCGATCTCGGCGCCCATGCCGAATTCGCCGCCATCGGCAAACTGTGTCGAGGCATTGTGCAGCAGGATCGCGCTGTCGAGTTCACCCAGGAAGCGTTCGGCTGCGGCCGCATCCCGCGTGACGATGGACTCGGTGTGTCCGGAGCCGTACCTGCGGATATGCGCGATTGCCTCGTCGAGGCCCTCGACCACGCGCACGGCAAGGATGGCGTCGAGATACTCGGTGCGCCAGTCCGCCTCTGCAGCCGGCGTCATGTCCGACACCAGGGCGCACGCAGTCTCGTCGCCACGCAGCGCGCATCCGGCCCCCTGCAGCGCCGCGGCGATGGACGGCAACATCGCCGCCGCGCAGTCCGCGTCGATCAGCAGTGTCTCGGCGGCCCCGCAGATGCCGGTGCGGCGCATCTTCGAGTTCAGCACCACGTCGCGCGCCATATCGACATCCGCGTCCGCGTGCACATACACGTGACACAAGCCCTCCAGATGACCGATCACCGGCACGCGCGCATCCGCCTGCACGCGCTCGATCAGGTTCCTGCCGCCCCGCGGTACGATCACATCGACACAGCCTTCGAGCCCGGCGAGCAGCAGGCCGACTGCGTCGCGATCGATGGTCGGCACCATCTGGATGGCTTCGGCAGGCAGCCCGGCATCCTCGAGCGCAGCGACCAGGCAGGCGTGGATCGCGCGACTGGAATGCCAGCTCTCCGACCCGCCGCGCAGGATCACCGCATTGCCGGATTTCAGGCACAGTGCACCGGCATCGGCGGTCACGTTCGGACGACTTTCATAAATGATGCCGATCACGCCCAGCGGCACGCGCACGCGCTGGATGACCAGACCATTGGGCCGCGTCCACTCATCCGTCACGCGTCCCAGCGGATCCGGCAGCTCGGCGATCTGCTCCAGGGCAACAGCCATACCTTCGATGCGCGCGTCGTCGAGCATCAGGCGATCGCGCATCGCGCCGCTGATGCCGCGCTGATCAGCGGTCTCCAGATCCTTCGCATTCGCGGCCAGGATGTCTGCCGACTGCGCGCGGATGCGCTTGGCTGCAGTCAACAGCACCTGTGATCGCGAGTGTGCCGATGCCAGGGCCAGCGCAGCGCCGGCCGCACGCGCCTGCCGGCCCAGCTGCAACATCGCAGTCTCCAGGGACTGGGCAGGCACGGAATGTGCGCTTGCGTTCATGACAACTCCCGTTGCGCCTTGAGCAGCACCATGTCGTCGCGATGCACCAGCGCATCGCGACCCCGATAGCCTAGCAAATCGACGATGTCGCGGCTGTGGTGGCCTGCCAGCTTGCGCGCCTCGTCGCTTGGATAGGCAACCAGGCCGCGACCCAGCTCGTGGCCCTCCTCGCTGACCAGGCGTACCGCCGCCCCGCGCACGAACTCCCCTTCGACGCGCCGGACACCGGCCGGCAGCAGGCTGCTGCCCGCGGCCAGCGCGCGCGCCGCCCCCCGATCCACCACCAGTGTTCCGGTGGTTTTCAGCGTGCCGCCCAACCACTGCTTGCGGGCGGCTACCGGCGTGGCCTCCGCCAGAAACCAGGTGCATGGGCTGCCCTGCTCGAGCAGTGACAGCGGCGTATCGCGACGTCCCAGCGCTATGACCATGGCGCAGCCTGCCGAGGTGGCGATGCGTGCGGCGGCCAGCTTGGTGGTCATGCCGCCGGAGCCGAACGAAGTCACCGAGCCCGTCGCCATCGCTTCGATGTCGTCCGTCAGGCGCAGCACTTCCGGGATGAAATGCGCATCCGGGTGTCGGCGGGGATCGGCGCTGTACAGGCCTTCAACATCCGAAAGCAGGATCAGGCAATCGGCGCCCAGCATCTGGGCCACACGTGCGGCCAGCCGGTCGTTGTCGCCGTAGCGGATCTCGGCCGTCGCCACGGTATCGTTTTCGTTGACCACCGGCACACAGCCCAGCCTGAGCAGCGTCTCCATGGTATTTCGCGCGTTGATGTAGCGGCGACGATCGTCACTGTCATCGAGCGTCAGCAGGATCTGCGCGACTTCCAGTTCATGCTCGGTGAGTACATTGCGCCAGGCGCGCGCGAGCTGAATCTGGCCCACAGCTGCGGCGGCCTGGGACTCGTCGAGGCGGTTGCGGCGGATGCTCAGGCCCAGACGCCGGCTGCCCAGCGCGATGGCACCGGAAGACACGACAATCACCTGCTGACCGCGGGCGCGCAGCCTCGCCAGATCTGCCGCCAGCGAAGCGAGCCATGATTCGTTGAGCTGCCCGGTATCGGCGTCCACCAGCAATGCCGAGCCCACCTTGACGACCACGCGCCGGGCGGTGAGCAGGCGCTGGCCCGAAGCCTGCGCCCGCGCCGCGGTCCAGCCGGGAATCTCCATGGGTCGGCCGTGAATCAGCCGGCCAGGCGTGCGGCAAGCTGCTGCGGACCGCGCGTGATCGCCAACGGACCGCTGCGTACCACGGCCAGCAGATCGACACCCTGCGGCAGCGCTGCGATGAAGCCATCGAGCTGCTGCTCGCTGCCGGTGAGCTCGAGCGTGAAGTGCTCCGGGTGGTCGTCCAGGACGCGCGCGCCGAACTGCTCGCTGCGCTGGCGCAGTTCAGACAGCGCCGAGGGCCCCACGTGCAGCTTCAGCAATGCGAGCTCGCGCTCGATGTGGTCGCCGGCAGTCATGTCGGCCATCGCCACGACATCGATCAGCTTGCCGAGCTGCTTGTTGATCTGCGCGATCACTTCGTCGGCACCGGAGGTCACGAGCGTGAGCCGCGACACGGTTTCATCCTCCGTGGGCGCCACACTCAGGGACTCGATATTGAAGCCGCGATTGGAAAACATCGCGGCCACGCGACTCAGCGCACCGCTTTCGTTCTGCAGCAGGATGGAGATGACATGACGCATGGCGCAGATGGTCGCGCAACGCCTCGACTATTGCAATGCAAAATCATATCGCCGAGACTTCCGGATCGACCCCGGCGCATTGGTGGCGTTTCCTGACACCTTGTCGCTTTCAGATTTTCGCTTCAAGAGGCGCCAGACCATGGCTGCACCCCAGGCCAGTTCCCAGACGCGACATCCGCTCGCAGGCACCCGCATGACCGGCGCCGAGATGATCGTTCAGGTACTCGCCGACGAGGGCGTGGACACCATTTTCGGCTATTCCGGTGGCGCCATCCTGCCGACTTACGACGCGGTATTCAGATTCAACGAGGACAATCACCGCGACGGCCGGCAGCCTATGCCGCTGATCGTTCCGGCCAATGAGCAGGGCGCAGGCTTCATGGCCGCAGGCTATGCCCGCGCCTCCGGCAAAGTCGGCGTGGTCATGGTCACCTCCGGACCGGGGGCAACCAACACCGTGACCCCCGTTCGTGACTGCATGGCCGACTCGGTGCCGATCATCGTGATCACCGGCCAGGTGCCCA
>CAYLNP010000121.1:0-7496 GCA_964384925.1 uncultured Woeseiaceae bacterium | reverse complement strand
TCACGGGCCGACAGCGAGCCGCTGACCATTGAAGAGGCCGCGGCCACCGCCGAACTGGTGGAGAAGCTCGATGGCACGCACCGCATGCTGCTCCACGGCCGGGTGAACCCGAACCAGGAGGGTGACCTGGAGTCCATGGATGAGCTGGCCGAGCACTGGAAAGTGGCTGCGTGGAAGACCTACACACAGTGGGGTCCGCAGAACCGCGGCTTCTGGCTGGATGACGAAGACACCGGCATCCCTTTCCTGGAACGTGCACGAGCGCTCGGCGTCAATATCATCGCCGTTCACAAGGGCCTGCCCTTCGGCCAGGAATCCTACGAACACTCGACCTGCGCCGATATCGGCCGCGTTGCCAGGCGCTATCCCGATCTGAGCTTTCTGGTCTATCACTCCGGCTTCGTTCCCGATGCCGCCGAAGGGCCATTCGATCCCTCGCGCACCGACGGCATCGACGCGCTGGTGCAGTCGCTGCTGGAAAACGACATCGCGCCGAACAGCAACGTCTATGCTGAACTGGGCAGCACATGGCGCTTCCTGATGCGCGACCCGGATTCGGCCGCGCACTCACTCGGCAAGCTCTTCCGGTATGTCGGTGAAGACAATGTGCTCTGGGGCACCGATTCGATCTGGTATGGCTCACCGCAGGACCAGATCCAGGCCTTCCGGACGTTTCAGATCAGCGCATCGCTGCGAGAGGCTCACGGCTATCCGATGCTCGACGCGCGGCTGCGCGCCAAGGTCTTCGGGCTCAACGCGCTGAAACCCTACGGGCGATTCGTCAGCGACCTGCTGCCGCGCTTCAACATCGACGAGATATCGCAGCGGCGCGTGGCCTATCGCGAGACGCCGAACCCGCATTTCCGCACCTACGGTCCGAGCAATCGCCGGGAGTTCCTGAACCTTCTGCGCTGGAACGGAGGGCAACCCGCCTGAGAGCGTGCGCCTGTTGACGGGACTGTCGCGTGGTTCAGCCGCTACTCTTCCGCCACCGGCGAGTAGATTTCCACAATCGCTCCGTCCGGCGCGCGCACCGCGAAGATCCGCAGGCGCCCGTAGGGCGGCAGCTCCACCGTCGCAGGCGCGCGCCAGGCACGTCCGCCAGCGGCTTCGAAGCGCGCGTGCGCGGCGTCTGCATCGGCCACCTCATAGCGCACAGAGAGGATGCCCAGATTCGGCGGGGCCGCACGCTCGGCGAGATTGCGCCCGTCGAGGCCCACGAACTGCATCAGTTCCAGGCGGCCGGTCTCGCCTGGCGAGGCAGAGAGAATCCGCGTGCGCCGCGGGATCTCGGTGGTGAGGTTCTGCGGCAGCCCGAAGTTGTTGGGCCCTGGCTCCGGGTCGAGAAAATCATCGGCCCAGAAGTGCTGCATGCCCAGAAGCCCGGTGAAAAATTCATCCGCCGGTTCGATGTCGGCAACCATCTGCATCGCGTTGAACGGCTGGCTCAAGCGTTCGAAGTCCCAGAACGCCTCCAGCGGCGGGGCGAGGCGCTCGTAGAGCGCGATATTGATGCCGTCTGGGCCCTTCAGCACCACGTTCGCGAGCACCGACGGCGGGAAGTCGAAGCGCACCGGCTCGCTCTCGGCATGCCAGCCCAGCGCGAGCGCGTCGGCATACACGCGATCCAGATACTTCGCGCGCATCATGATGCTGAAGTAGCCACCGCTGTCCCACGCGCGCGCACCGACGCGAACCGCGCGCTGCTCGGCACCGTCGTAACGCACGAAGCGCAGATAGCCGTGATCCGTCCCGCGCGCGCGCAGCAGCAGGTGCTCGGCGCTGACCTCCTCGCCGAGCTGCCAGTAGGCAAGCTCGCTGTCGCTCATCGCACCGCGCGACACGGTCTCGAACCCGCCGACCTCGATGAAAAAGCGCGCGGCCTGGTCGAGGTCGCGCACGCTGAGCACCACCTCCTGCCAGGGCTTTTCGAGGATGGGCTCGGGCGCCTGCTCGCGCGCACAGGCGGCCGTCAGCCAGGCCATCGAGATGAGCAGCGCTACGGCGAAAAGTCGGATGGACACGGGCAAGCCTCCAGGTCTAGTCGTCGGCCAGCATGGTGAGTGCTGCACGCAGTTCTTCAGGCATCGGTACGGATTTCTGGGTCTGCCGGTCGACGAAGACATGCACGAAATGCCCGTGCGCGCACACCTGCTCTTCGCCGGCGCGAAAGATGCCGATGCCGTAGCGCACCGAGCTGCGACCGAGCTTTTCCACGCGCAGGCCGGCCTCGATGCTCTCCGGAAAGGCAATTGGCGACAGGTATTCGCAGCCGGAACTCACGACAAAGCCGATCACCGGCCCTGCGTTGATGTCCAGCCCGCCGCGCTCGATCAGATAGGTGTTCGCGATGGTGTCGAAGTACGCATAGTAGGTGACGTTGTTGACATGCCCGTAGATGTCGTTGTCCATCCAGCGCGTGGTGATGGGCAGAAAATAGCGGTAATGGTCCCGGCGGGTGGCCGGCTGCTCGGTGCTCATGCGGGGGGTCTCCGAAACTGGTGTGTGCAGTCGGTGGGTGGCGCTAATGCACGCTGCGGTAGATCGCCAGCGCATCGGCCTCGCCGACCTCGCGCGGATTGTTGACCAGCAGGCGCTGTTGCAGCATCGCATCGCGTGCGAGCATTGGCAGGTCGGCCTCGGGCACGCCTTCATCGCGCAGCCGCCGGGGCAGCTGCACATCCTCGATGAGCTGCTCAATGGCGGCGATGAAGACATCGCAACCGGCGGTCGTGCCGTTGGTGCTGTTACCGGGGGCGATGCAGGGCAGCAGCTGTGCATAGAGCCCGGCGGCCTGCGGTGCGTTGAAGCGCAGCACCGGTGCGAGCACCAGCGAATTACTCAGACCGTGAGGGATGTGATAGTGCCCGCCGAGCGGGTAGGCCAGCGCATGCACCGCGGCAACGGGTGCGTTGGCGAAGGCCTGGCCTGCGAGCATGGCGCCGAACAGCATGTCGCCGCGCGCTGCGATGTCGCGTCCCTTGTGGACGGCGTTGCGCAGGCTGCCGGCCATCAGCGTGAGCGCCTGTCGGGCCAGCATGTCGGAATAGGGGTTCTTGCGATGCCGGCTGGTGTAGGCCTCGATGGCGTGCACCATGGCGTCGATGCCGGTGGCGGCGGTCACCGCGGGTGGCAGACCGAGTGTGAGCTCCGGGTCCAGGATGGCCGCGTCCGGCAGCAGCTGCGGCGACACCACGCCTGACTTGGTGGTCTCGCCGGTGGTCACGATGGAGATTGGCGTGACCTCGGAGCCGGTGCCGGCGGTGGTAGGAATCTGCACCAGTGGCAGGCGTGAGCCGCGTACATTGCCGATGCCGTACATCTCGCTCAGCGGCTGCTCACTGATCGCCAGCACGGCGATGAGTTTGGCCACGTCCATCGAACTGCCACCCCCCAGGCCGATGACGGCATCCACACCGACCTCGCGCGCCTGCGCGGCGGCGTTGAGGACCACGGCCTCCGGCGGATCGGCCACGACATCGCTGAACAGCGTGACCGAGAGCCCGGCCTTGGCCAGCGCCTCCTGCACCGGCGCCACGACGCCGGCTTTCAAGAGGCCCGGGTCGGTGACCAGCAGGACATGGGTGGCGCCCAGGTCACGGACGATCTCGCCCACTCGGGCCGATGCACCTTGCGCAACGACCACGGAGCGGGTGGTCTCGAAGCTGAAAGCGGACATGGTTGCAGGTATTCTCCTGTTCGATCGTGTGCCTGCGATGGTACCGCGATGGCCTTCAGCGACGCGAGGCGGTAGGCCTGAACGGCCGCGCAGGGGACATATGGTGAACCCAATCGTCTATGCCATTCCGGTGTTCCTGGCCACCATCCTGGTCGAGGCCTGGGTGGCCTGGCGTCGTGGCATCCCCACCTACGACGTACCCGATGCGATCACGAGCCTGCAGTTCGGCGTGCTCAGCCAGATCGCGGCGACCTTCACCCGCGTGTTCACTCTCGGCGTGTACGTGGTCGTCTACGAGTACGCACGGCTGTTCGAACTGCCCGCCGATACCCTGTGGGTCTGGGTGCTGGCCGTGGTGTTCTACGATTTCATCTATTACTGGGTGCACCGGCTCGGTCACGAGGTCAACCTGCTGTGGGCGGCCCACCAGGTGCATCACTCCTCCGAGTACTTCAATCTGACCACCGCGCTGCGCCAGACCGCCACCGGTGCGTTCACCACCTGGCCGTTCTATCTGGTGATGGCCGTGCTGGGCTTTCCGCCCGTCGTGTTCGCGGTCGCAGCCCTCATCGACCTGTTGTATCAGTACTGGGTGCACACCGAGCTGGTCGGCAAGCTGGGCTGGGTGGACCGGGTATTGGTGACGCCGTCGAACCATCGTGTACATCACGGGCAGAACGACTACTGCATCGACTGCAACTACGGCGGCATCCTGATCCTGTGGGATCGCCTGTTCGGCACCTTCGTCGAGGAGCGCGACGAGGAGAAGGTGGTCTATGGTGTGCGCAAGCCGCTGGCGAGTTTCAACCCGGTGTGGGGCAATCTGAACGTCTATCGCGATCTGTGGCAGGCCTCGCGCGTTGCGCCGTCGTGGCGTGAGGCGGTCGGGCTTTGGTTTGCCTCGCCCTCTGGCGGGCGGGAGCGTATTGAGCATCTGGATCCCGCCTCGGTTCGGCGCTTCGATTGTGGAACGCGGCACCGCGTGCGACTCTATGCGATGAGTCAGTACGCTTTGCTGATCATTCCGACGATGCATTTCATCGCCGTGGCCGCCTCGCTGCCACCGGGCGTTCGCCTGGGCTACGCGCTGCTGATCGTTGCCTCGGCCCTGTGCATCGGCTGGCTGCTTGAGGAGCGCCCCTGGGCGCGCACGCTCGAGCATGCGCGCTGGCTGGCCATTCTGGCGCTGGTGATGGCGCTGCCGGCGACGCAGCTGTGGCCGGTGCCAGGCGGTCTCCAGGCCATTATTGCGTGCATCGCTGCCGCCAGCCTGATCGGCGCACAGCAGTGCACTCGGCGCTACCAGCCCGCGTAGGCGAAGCGCCGGCGTCGGACGCAGTATGGCCGGGGCTTGATGGACGCCCGGGCGCCCCGGCGGGTATTATCCGGGGACATTCGGGAGACCCCCGGATCCCGCCGAAGCATCTACGCGCCCGTAGCTCAGTTGGATAGAGTGTTGGCCTCCGAAGCCAAAGGTCACTGGTTCGAATCCAGTCGGGCGCGCCATTTACATCACGCAGTATTTCCTGGCCGTCACTCTTGGTGTTGTTACCACGTCGCAACAAACTCCACGCATCTCCGTTTGCCCTCATTTGGAGCACCAGGCGATCGCCCCAGCTACACCGACCTGATGGAATCACGTGCCGCCCGCCTGGGCCTGATCCCCGCTGCGCACCAGGGAGCTGCGCTACGACGCGGCGGCGACTGGACTGGTTCGCGTGTTGCAGCTCGTCATGGGCTGGAATACGGGGCGCGCACTGGCACCGCCTCCGTACCTCGCGAGCGGTGCCATCCTCGGTGGTGACCTTGCGCATATGTTCGCGGTGCACACGCCCGTCGCAGACCTGCGTCGCACGGCGGCCGCCGATCAGCTCGCGCGGGTGCTGGACGGGCGCACGCCCACGGATCGATTCAGCGCCGATTACCTGAAGCGCTCACTCGGGCGGTACGGGCGTGACGCTGCCGAGCCGGAATCTACAGGTTGCCGTACGGTAACTCGAACGTATTGCCGTCCTCGATCCGGCCGCTCTCAAGGCCACGATTGAACCAGCGCATCCGTTGCTGCGAGGTGCCGTGCGTGAAGGCGTGGGGAGAAATGCGGCCCTGCGTGCGTTGCTGAATCGCATCGTCGCCTATCTGGTGGGCGGCGCGCATCGCTTCCTCGATATCGCCGTGCTCGACGTACTGACGGTTGTGGTGAGCCCATACGCCCGCAAGGTAGTCAGCCTGTAATTCCAGTCGCACGGAATACTGGTTGTATTCGGGACGACCACGCAGTTTGCCGATCTGCTCCAAAGTGCCCATCAGGTTCTGCACGTGATGGCCGACCTCGTGCGCGATGACGTAGGCCTTGGCAAAATCACCTGGCGCGTCGAAGGCGCGCGCCAGCTCGTCGTAGAAACTCAGGTCGATATAGATCTTCCGGTCCGCCGGACAGTAGAACGGCCCCATGCGCGAATCACCCATGCCGCAGGCACTCGGGTACTGCCCGCTGAAAACGACCAGTCCGGGTTCTTCGTACTCCCTGCCGATGCGCTCGAACTCACGGGACCACACGTCTTCGGTGTCGGCCAGCACTACGCGCACGAACTCGAAACGCTCCTGCTGCGCGGGGCTGGGCTGATAGGTACGCTCCTGCACCTGGCCGCCGCCCATGAGCGCGGCGGGGTCGAGCAGCCCCATCTGCCAGCCGATGAAGCCAAGCACGACCAACAACAGGACGCCTTTCATGCCGAAAGTCCGCCCGACCAGCTGCAGCAGCATGCCCGCGCCGCCAGTACCTGCCACGATGCGGCGGCCGCGTGCATCCGTGACGTTCTCGCTGCCTCGCCGTCCCCTCCACTTCATGCATCGACCCCCGTCATCCCGGCATGTCCGCGCCGTACTGGTCTGGACGGGCCACCCTGCTGCTATACTCGGGTAAAACTGCGCACCGGAGCAAGTGATGCAGATTGCGGAGCTGTTGAACCAGTTGGGCGGCCTCGGTGCCATGGCGCGTGAGCTCGACGTCGACGAGCGACAGGCTCGCAGCGGGGCCGAAGCCCTGCTGCCGGCGATTCTCGGCGGGTTCAAGCAACAGGCCCAGGCGCAGCCCGGTGGCACGGGGGGGCTCCTCGACATGCTGGGAAAACTTGGCGGCGGCGCACTGATGGATGAGGTGCTCGCCTCCAAGCCCACCAACCTTGAGCACGGCAACCAGGTCCTCGGCCAGATCTTCGGCTCGAAAGATGTCAGCCGCGCTGTGGCCCAGAATGCCGCAGCCCACGCCGGCGTCGACCCGAACACTTTGAAAAAAATGCTGCCCATGTTGGGCATGCTGGTCGCGGGCTACATGAGCAAGCAGGGCGCCACGGCGCCGGAGGCCACCCAAGCGAAGGCAGGTGGGCTGGGGGCGATGCGCGGCAGCATCGGCGGCAAGCAGACTTCCGCTGGCCGGAGCTCCGGCGGCGGAATCGCGGGATTGCTGGACATGGACGGTGACGGCAATGCCCTCAACGACGTCATGGGTATGCTGGCCAAACTCAGGCGCTGAGTTTATCCGCAGCGCCCGGCACGGGGCCCGCCCCTGCCCGCTTGATTGTCATGACCATTTGACGCTCCGGATTACCCTGAGGGTCGCTTGCATCACGCGGCCTTCGAAGGCAGGCTCGCCAGCCATCAGCCGTGACATGGCCCGTGCATAATGACATCCCTTTTCCCGCACCTGTTTTCGCCACTTGATCTGGGCCATACGCGCCTCGCCAACCGGGTCCTGATGGGCTCGATGCATACCGGGCTGGAAGACCGCGCGTCGGATTTCGAACGCCTTGCGCGCTAT
>CAYLNP010000120.1:0-7519 GCA_964384925.1 uncultured Woeseiaceae bacterium | reverse complement strand
CGCTGGGAGACGAATGCTGCGGCATCCGCAACGTGGAGCTGCGCGCGCCGCTGGCCACGCACCTGCCGTGGAGTCTGCGCCACGGGCTCGCCAGTGCGCATGAAATCGCGGATTTCTCGGGCACGACGGTGCCGCTGGCCGCGACGCCCGCACAGCGCGCGGCAGCCGATGCGCGTCCTGCGATCAGTGAGCTGTATGCTGACCGGGATGACTACCTCAGGCAGATCGGTCTGGCCGCCGATGCGCTGATCGATGGAGGCTTCATGCTGGCCGAAGACCGGGCACGTGCGCTGAGTGCGGCAGATCTACGCTGGCGCGCATGGTACGAGGCACCACAGGAGGGTGCGCATGGAAATGAGTGAATGGATGCGGGTCATGCTCGAGGAAATCGAACGCAAGCAGGCGGAAGCGCAGGCTGCCCACGAAGAACAGGCGCGGCGTTCAGACCGACCTGACGACGTTTCATCGACGCTCGACCGCGACGTCCGTACGCCTTCCGCCAAGGGGTGAACCATGGCACAGGAGAACATTCTTGCACGGGTGCAGACCGCAAGCCGCGAAGCTCGCGTCGTGGTCGTCGGCTCCGCGCTGACCGACAGCCGCGACCTGCTGCAGCGATTGCAGCATGCAGGCATTGAATATCATGAGCTGCGCCTGCCGATGGGCGATGAAGACAACCGCGAGAGTTTCCGCGAACTCGCAGAGCAGACCGGTTCGCGACGCCTGCCCCAGTGCTTTCTCGACGGTCACTTCGTCGGGGGTCCGGTGGAGCTGTTTGCGAAGCTCGGGCTGACCACGCCGGCGGCCGGGGGCAACGCAGATCAATTGATCGGCCTTGCACGCGCGCTGGGGTATGCGGGCCTGATTGCCTTCGTCCTGGGGGGTGCCCTGGTACTGCTGCTCGGGCCGCGCGTGTTTTTCGGTCTCGACACGCTGCTGTTTCTGCTCAGCTACGCCGCAGTGATTCTGTCCTTCGTCGGCGCCGTACACTGGGGCGTCGCGCTGGCCGGACCATTGAAACCCTTCAAGGCGCAACTGATGACCGGTCTGTCGGTCGTGCCCGCAATCGTGGCGTGGGTGGCGCTGCTGATGCTCGGTGCCCCCGCGCTGGCTACGCTGATCCTGCTGCTAGGCTTTGCGCTGTGGTGGCTCTACGAGTGGGCGGTGCCCGGCAAGCGCGTGCTTGCGCAATGGTATGTGCGTCTGCGCCTGCAACTCAGCGCAGTGGTCTGCGGCGTCCTGCTGCTGGTCTGGCTGCGTCTGTTCCTGATGGACCAGGGTCTGACCTAGATCACAATATATTGTGTCTGGTGCTGCATCAGGCACAACTGCTGGGTATGATGGCGTCATTTCCGCCGCAGGACCTCATGGACGCCGGATCTCTCGAGTCGTGGAGTGGAGGCATGACCGTTGCCGAGTATCCGGCAGCGGGTCAGCCCATATCCATGACGCGTACCACGGTAGCCGGGTTCGTCGGTCGTGCGCGGAGGGGTCCGGTCAACGAGGCCGTCGCCATCACGAGCGTTGCCGAATTCCAGCGCGTCTTCGGGACGACCACCGCCTGGTCCTGGCTCAGCCATGCGGTCACACAATTCTTCGAACATGGCGGGCAGCAGGCGCGCGTGGTGCGGGTGGTCAATCGCGGTGCGTGCGCCACATTGCACATGCCCGCCGGCGAGGGCCGCATCATCCTGCGTGCACGCGACCCGGGTCGCCATGAACACCTGCGCGTATCGGTGGACCACGATCGGTTGGAGCAGGAACCGCTGCGCTTCAATCTGGTCGTGCAGCGTCTCAGCGACAGCGAACCCCGGCGTGTGGTGGACCAGGAAATCTACCGACGCCTGACGGTGCAGCCCGGCAGCGAGGACTATCTCGGCGATGCGTTGATGAATTCTTCGCTGGTCAGGCTGGCAGGGCCGTATGCGATGCAGCGCCCGGATCGCACGGTGTCGAGTGCCGCTGCCGCGGCGGTCAGCTACATCGACCTGCGGCCCGACGGTCACGATGGCGATGAACTCTGCGACTATGACCTGGTGGGATCGGCCACGGACCGTACCGGCCTGTTCGCACTCAACGCCTGCGAGGATCTCTCGCTGCTGTGCCTGCCACCACCGGCACCGAATCGCGACCTGGGTCTGACCACGTTAGTTGCCGCCGAACGCTTCTGCCGTCAACGCGGCATGATGCTGGTATTCGATCCGCCGATGGCGTGGACGAGCGCGCGGGTCGTGCTGCGCGAAGCCCATCAGTTCGGTCTTGCCAGTGGCAATGCGATGACCTACTTCCCGCGCCTGCTGCGTCGCGGCGACAGTGCGGAGCGACTGCTGCCGGCCTGCGGCGCGATCGCAGGCATGCTCGCGCGCAAGGATGCCACCGCCGGCCTGTGGCGTGCGCTGGATTCACAGACGGGCGTGCTGCGCGGCAGTTTCGCGCCGGCCGAGGATGTCACACCCGAGATGGCTCAGAAGCTCCGCAGGCTGGGCATCAACGTATTCAGTCGTGCAGCCGGCGGAAGCTGCGTACTGCGCGGGGATGCGACGCTGGCCGGCAGTTCAGCCAGCGCCCATGAATGGCAGTCGCTGACGCAGCGCCGGCTCGCGATGCATGTCCTCGACAGCGTCAGTCGCGCAACCCGGTGGCTGGTGTTCGAACCCAACGACCCGGTGCTGTGGGCACGGGTGCGCCGACAGGCCTCGATGTTCCTGCAGTCGCTGCACGAACAGGGCGCCTTCGCCGGCCACACGCCCGAGCAGTCCTGGTTCGTCAAATGCGACGCCGACACCGTCGTTCACGACAAGGACGGTGATGCCCAGCTGAACATCCTTCTGGGTGTGGCGTTGAGCCGGCCCTCTGAATTCCTGATCTTCAACATCGCTCACCGCCCCGGCAGCACGCGGATTTCGTCAATGCCGCTGACCCGCAGCCTGTCACTCGCCGGCTGACCTGTTGCCGGGCCGGTAGAACGCGCACAGCTGACGATACACCGTCGGGTAATGTGCGCGTACCGCATGCGGGTCGGTGAAGTACCACTCGCTGATCACTGCGAAAAACTCACCTGGATCCTCGGCGGCATAGGCGTCGAAGGCCGTCCACTCACCCTGGTCCACGCGGGCGCAGAAGTCGTTGTAGGCGTCGCTGAAGGCACTTTCCCAGGCGCTGCGCGACATCCCCGCATGCAAGGGAGGCAGTCCGTTGGCATCGCCATTGAGCAGGTCGAGCTTGTGGGCGAACTCGTGGATGACCAGGTTGCCGGCGCGCTGCGCGCCGCCCTCTGTCTGGCTGGCGTACCAGGACAGCACCACCGGACCTTCGGGCCAGGCTTCGCCCGAAAGCTCGCGTTCCCCGCTGTGCACGACGCCGTCTTCGTCCGTGTACTCGAAGGGTGCGACAAAGTCATCGGGGTACACGACCACAGTGAACCAGCCGCGATACCAGTCCAGCCCGAGATGCAGGATGGGCAGGCAGGCCTGCACGGCGATGGTGGCGCGTATCTCCGGTGTCATCTCCAGACCCCCGGCGCCTATGATCTGTTTCTGCGCAAGCAGGCGTTCGCTGAGCTGGCGCAAGCCGATCATCTCGCTGGAATCCAGGCGCGACAGCCAGGGCAGGCCGCGCACGATGCTCGACCACAGGGGATCGGGAATCGGCGTTCGCCCGCGCCGCTGCCACCAGTCTTTGAGCGCGCGCATTGCGCCGATGATACCAGCCGTCGGACGCCGAGACTGCAGTGCCCGCCCGGCGGTCGGTTCGGGTTAAGCTATGCGCCCGGCGGACGGTACACATTCTGCCAGGCAGTCCGCCGGGGCACTTGCGCAAGCCGTGATTTGACAAAGGGGCACGACATGAAAAGGATGATAGTAGCGTTCGCCGGCATCATGATGGCCGCCACCAGCCAGGCGTGGGAGCCGCTGTCTTACGACGTGTCCGACTACTCCCAGACGCCCACCGAGTGCGATCGGCTGGCCTCACATCCGCTCGACCCGTTCAAGGTCGCCGATGGCGTCTCGCAGTCCGGTGTGGATTTTGACGCAGCGATCCCTGCGTGCGAGGCGGCGGTCAAGGCCGATCCGGACAACCCCCGTCTCAACTACCAGCTGGCGCGCATCTATGGCTACAGCGGCCAGGGCGAAAAAGCCTACCCGTACCGGGCTGCGGCGGTGGCGGCGGATTATCCGCAATCGCTTTTCGTCGTTGGCTTCCTGCACATGTATGGACTCAACGAGCAGCCGCTGGATGTCTGCCGGGGCGGGGAGCTGATCCATCGCGCCGCGCTGTACGGCCGCTCATCCGCGCTGGTGGGGTATCCGCGCTATGTGCTTCAGGGACTCTACGATGACTGCGACCTGCCGATGCAACGCGATGAGCTGCTAGCATTCCTTGCCCATGAACGTGGCAACTTCGGCAGCGACTATTATCGGGGCATGCTGGTGGACATGCTTGAAGAGCAGGTGACTGCGCGCTGGCCCGAGACGGACGAGACAGCGGATCGCCCGCGCTAGCGTCCTTCCACCCGTGCCGCTCATCGCCGATCTGCTCGAGAACAACCGTCGCTGGGCGCAGGCGCGCGCCAGCAATGATCCGGATTTCTTTCCAAGGCTGTCGCGTCAGCAGGCCCCGGAGTTTCTTTGGGTGGGCTGCGCCGACAGCCGCGTGCCCGCCAACGAAATCGTCGGCATGGACCCCGGCCAGCTGTTTGTCCACCGCAATGTGGCCAACCTCGTCGTGCCTTCGGATCTCAACTGCCTGTCCGTGATCCAGTATGCGGTGGAGGTGCTGAAGGTCCGTCACATCATCGTCTGCGGACATTACGGTTGCGGAGGCGTGCGCGCCGCGCTCGAGGAGGCCCAGCTCGGTCTGATCGACAACTGGCTGCGACCGATCCGCCAGCTCAGCCATGTTCATCGGTCGCAACTCAATGCGCTGCCCGATCTCGATGCGCGGGTGGACCGATTGTGCGAACTCAACGTCATCGCCCAGGCGCGCAGCGTGGCCGGCACCACGATCGTGCAGAACGCCTGGCACCGGGACCAGACGCTGGCCGTGCATGGCTGGGTATACAGCCTTCGTGATGGTCTCATCCGCGACCTGGGCGTGGATATGCGTTCGGTCGAGGAACTGGTGGCTGCCGAGCGTATTGCACCGGCATGAACGTTGTTTCCTTGATCGACGGGCCCTGCCCGTGACTGCGACGATCTGCTTCTCTCACGGCAAGGACAGCGGGCCCTGGGGCACGAAGATCACGCAGCTCGCGCAGCGTGCACGGGCACTTGGCTGGCCTGTGGAATCGCTCGACTACCGCGGAATGGATGTCGCTGCGCGCGAAGCCCGGCTTGCGCAGTGGTGTGCGACGCAGACTGCGCCACCCGTGCTGGTGGGATCGAGCATGGGTGCGCACGTCGCCCTGACACAGGCGACGCGGGCGCGGGCGCTGTTCCTGATGGCACCGGCGGTTCTGATGCCTGGCTACGAGCACGCAACCCCGCCATCGCCGACGGTACCCACAGTGATCGTTCATGGCTGGCACGACGAGATCGTATCCGTGGACAACGCCTTGCGCTTTGCGCGCCAGACGCGGTGCACCCTGCACGTGCTGGCGGACGATCACCGGCTCACCGGGCGGCTGGACGAGATCGTCGAGCTTTTCGCCATGTTTCTTGATTCCATCAAGGGCTGATCGTTGCCGCAGGAGGTGCATCCCATGCAACGCATCCCCGAGCCGGAGCTCATGGATGATCGCGAACAGGCGCAGGCGTATGCCGCAGCGGATTTCGAGGCCGCCAACGCGAGCTTCGTCGAGCAGCTCGAGGCCCTCCATGGTGGCGCCGCGCTGGCCGGGCGTGTGCTCGATCTGGGTTGTGGCCCTGCGGACATCTGCGTCCGCCTGGCCAGTCGGTATCCCGCGCTGGACATCCATGCGCTAGACGGTTCAGAGGCGATGCTCGACTGCGCACGTGAACGGCTGAACCGCGAGCCGGCACTGGCGGGACGCATTCGCCTGCTGCACGCACGGCTGCCGGTGCGCATGCTGCCGGCCACGAGCTACGACCTGATCATCAGCAACAGTCTGCTCCATCATCTGCATGACCCGACGGTGCTGTGGGATACCGTCCGCCGCTTCGCCCATCCGGGGACGCGCGTGCTGGTGATGGACCTGTTCAGACCCGGCTCACGAGAGGCTGCACGCGAGATCGTCGAGCGCTACAGTGCGCGCGAGCCGCAGGTGCTGAAGACGGATTTCCATAACTCCCTGCTTGCAGCTTTCACGCCGGCCGAGGTCGCGGAGCAGCTTCGCACCGCCGGCCTCGGCACTCTGGAAGTACGCACGATCAGCGATCGTCACCTGCTCGTGGCCGGTCAGCTCGGCTGAGAGATGGTGCGCGGGCCGTCAGTCGTCGCTCAGTGACTGGAGAGCAGCTGCACGAGGCCGGGGAAGGCGGGCTGCTCATGGGTCACCACGTACAGCGGTATGCCCTGCAGATAGTCACGGTAACGACCCTTGTCGACGAACCGCTCGCAGAAGCCCGAGGCGCTCAGCAGATCAAGCATGCGCGGCAGGATGCCGCCGGCGAGGTAGACGCCTCCGCGCGCGCCTGCTGAAAGCGCGAGGTTGCCGGCAAAAGTGCCGAGCAGCTCGAAGAACATCTGCAACGTGGCCAGCGCATGGCCCTCGCCCTGCTGCGCAAGCGTCGTGATCTCGGTGGGCCCGCGCGCGGCCACGGCGATGCCGTCGACTTCGGCCAGCAGCAGGTACAGCTCGGCCAGCCCCGGCCCGGAGACCAGACGCTCCGCGGACACATGCCCGAGTCTGCGACGCGCGGCGGCGATGACATTGGCCTCACGATCATTGGCGGCCGCCAGCGTCACATGCCCGCCTTCACCGGCCACCGCCGCCCAGCCGGTGTCGCAGGGCACGAGCATCCCTGTCCCCAGGCCGGTGCCCGGCCCAAGCACGATGCGTGTGCCGCGCGGCTCGGCCAGGCCCGCCCTCAGCGACACCAGATCCGCAGGGCGGTAGCGCAGCAGCGCCCACGACAGTGCGGTGAAGTCGTTGACCACGTGCAGGCGACTGACGCCCAGCGTGCGTGCCAGCGTCACACGTGAAAACGTCCAGTCGATATTGACCATGCGTACGTGGTCGGTCAGCACCGGTGCTGCGACGCACACAGCGGCGTGACGCAGCCGGGCGGGGCGGCCGACTTCGGCGAGATAGTGAAGCAGCGCCTCCGTGAGGCTCGAAAAGCGCTCATTGCGCAGCTCGCGCACGGCCGTGATGCGCGTGTCCTCCACCAGGGCGCAACGGGTGTTCGTGCCGCCGATGTCTGCGATCAGGTCGATCATGCGTTGGCCTGTTCTGCGCCCTGACGCAGCGCCGCGATGAAGCGGCTGCGCCATGCATTGATGTCGTTGCGCTTGAGCGTTGCGAGCATCGCCGCATGACGCTCGCGACGCTCCGCGAGCGGCATTTCCAGGGCGGTCTGGATACCCGCGGCCACCCCGTCCGTGTCGTAGGGGTTGA
>CAYLNP010000119.1:6430-7530 GCA_964384925.1 uncultured Woeseiaceae bacterium | reverse complement strand
ACCTGCACCACAGCCCGAACCCGCACCTGCGCCGCAGCCCGAACCCGCACCTGCGCCGCAGCCCGAACCCGCACCTGCGCCGCAGCCGGAACCCGAGCCTGCGCCCATGCCGGTGACGATCTCCGGCAGCCCGGCCGGCCAGGCCGAGGTGAACCAGACCTACAGCTTCACGCCGCAGGTGGGCGCAGACGAGTCGGCATCGCTGAGCTTCACGATCAGCAACCGGCCGCAATGGGCAAGCTTCAATTCATCGACCGGCAGACTGAGCGGCGTGCCAGGCATCGGGGATACCGGCGTGCACGGCGGCATCGTCATTCGTGTGAGCGACGGTCAGACCCAGGCGGCACTCGCGAGCTTCGAGATCACCGTCGTCGACGGCAGCACCCGAAACGTGACGCTCAACTGGCAAGCCCCGACGCAGCTCATCGACGGCGCACCACTGACCGATCTTGCCGGCTTCCGCCTCTACTACGGCCGCAGCTCCGGAGACTACGAGGAGACAGTGGAGCTGCAGGCTGGGCTGAGCAGCTACGTGATCGAGGGCCTGAGCGCAGGCACGACCTGGTACTTCAGCGCCACCGCCTATCGCAGCAACGGCATGGAGAGCGACCTTGCACCGGAGATCGCGTACTTCGTCGACTAGGTGCGCAGCGGCGCGCCTGGCCGACCGGATTGCGCGGCCCAGTGACCTGATGGGGGTTTTTGAGCGGGCGCATTTTGTCAAGTATCGCGGGCAAGCTGCTGATGACAAAGCCGTCTCAAAAAAGGGGGTGTCGAAAGATTTGACACTTCGCGCGGGCACGGGCAGAGTGCCCGCTGTTTCGCAAATGACTGAAAGCAATAGATTTTTTGTCGCAGATCACAGACACTGTCTTATTTTTCCAACAGCCCCTCCCGTCAAATACCCCACTGCGAGGCCGTGATGGACCACGTCAACGCCACTCCCCTTTTGTGCCCGAACTCCCGAAAATTGCCGCGCTGCAACACTGGCGTGGGGCTGGTGCTCGCCGCGCTGATGATGGCCGGATGTGGTCTGGATTCAACTTCCTCGCCCAGCCAGACGGTGCCACCACCGGTCGGCGGACAACCGCCCACCGGCA
>CAYLNP010000119.1:0-6419 GCA_964384925.1 uncultured Woeseiaceae bacterium | reverse complement strand
CGGTCAGCATTTCCGGCACGCCGCCTGCCCAGGCCGCGGTGGGCCAGAGCTACAGCTTCACCCCCCAGGTCACAGGCGGTCAGGGCGGCCGAAGCTTTCAGATTCAGAATCTGCCGGACTGGGCGAACTTCAACAGCGGCACCGGCAGAATCTCGGGCACACCGGGCAACGGCAACGTGGCCATGTACGCCGGCATCCGCATCACCGTGACCGATAACACAGGCTCGGCGACGCTCGGACCTTTCGGCATCGAAGTCGTCGGGGCAGGGACGGCCAGCGTCACGTTGTCGTGGCAGGCCCCCACCGAGCGGGCGGATGGCACACCGCTGCAGGACCTTGCCGGCTTCCGGATCTTCTACGGCCTGTCCAGCGATGACCTGGACACGACCATCGATCTGAGCAATCCGGGGCTGGCGCGTTATGTGGTCGAAAACCTCACCGCCGGCACGAGCTGGTTCTTCGCCATGACGGCATACGACCAGGCCGGCCTGCAGAGCACACGCTCGCCTACCGTGGAAGCCCGGCTGTAGGCCGGCAGACAGTCCGGCTCGCGCCCCTCAGAACGTTTCTTCGAGCGCCTCGGCGCGACGACGGATGCTGGCCGACGCCTCGAGCGCGGTGAGGTACAGCGCGAAATCCTGGAAGCCGGTCTGCGAGGCCAGGCGGTTCTTCTCGATGTCACGCAGCGCCTGTTCAACCTCTGCAGGATCTCCGGCGCGCACGCCCGTCAGCGCAAATACTGCATGATCGCCATTGTCCAGCGCGATGCTTTCCAAAATGACCTCACCTTCGGTCGGCCGAGGACGTTCAAACACCGCAAACAGCACCGCCGGGGGAATCGCATTGAACGCCTGGCGCGAGTAGAAATCCGGCGCGCTCAGCGTGCGACCGAAGCGCCCTGCAAGCGCGTCTGCATCGGCATCGGCGCGAAGCTCTGCCAGAAACGCCTCTGCAGTTTCCTGCGCCAACCGGCTGGCAGCGGCGCTCTCGAGCTCGGTACGAATCTCGCTGGCCACCGCTTCAAGCGGACGCACTTCGGCAGGATGATGCTCGCGCACGCGCAGCATGACGACGTGATCATCGTCGAGCTGCACCAGCGGGCTGAGCTCGCCATCGAACATCACCGCTGGCGTGAACGCGGCATCGACAACCGGTTGGGAGTTCAGAAACAGTGGCGACCCCGCGCGCGTGAGTCCGGGGAGCGACTGCACAGTGAGGCCTTCGGACTGGGCGATGGCGGCAAGGTTGTCCGGGTACTCGAACGCTGAGTCGGCAAGCGCGTTGGCGCTGTCGATGAAGCGATTCTCGGCTTCGCTGCTCAGGTATTCCTCGCGCAGATCCTCGCGCATGTCCTCGAACGCAGGCAGTTCACCCTCGCGGACCTCATCGAGCCGGATGACGTGGAAGCCGAACACCGATTCCACCGGCTCCGACACCTCACCGGTGTCCAGGGCAAACAGTGCGCGTTCGAAAGGCTCCACGAAAAAGCCTTCTTCGGCCCAGCCAAGGTCACCGCCTTGGGCGGCACTGCCGCCGTCGTCGGAGAACTCGCGGGCGAGGTCCTCGAAGGACTCGCCTGCCTCGATTCTCTCGCGAAGCGATACTGCCAGGGCTCGAGCCGCAGCCAGATCGCGCTCGCCATCGGCGGTCACGAGGATATGGCGTGCACGCCGCTGCTCGGGTAGCGCGAAGTCGGCCACGGTGCGCTGGTAGTAGTCGCGCAGCGCCTCTTCATCGACGGGCAGATCGGCGCTCACCTGCGCGAGCGTCACTTCCACGTACTCGATATCGACACTTTCAGGCGCCATGTAGCGCTGCTGGTTGGCCTCGTAGTGTGCGGCAATCTGCTCGTCGGTGACCGGTTCGATCTGCTCTGCAAACTCGCTGACCGGGAAACTTGCCCACGCCACTTCTCGCTCCTGCTGTGCCAGTTCGATGTAGCGACGGAATTCGCTGGGCGTATAGAAGCCGGTGGTGGCAATCGCGTCCTGAAGCTGTTGCAGGGCGACCGCCTGCCGTTGCTGGGTTTCGAACATGCCAGGGGACATGCCGGCGGCGATGAGTCGCGCGCGATAGGCATCCAGCGAAAAACTCCCGCCTACCTGGAAGGCATCGATGGACTGGATGGACTGCGCGAGGATATCGTCGGGCACGCGGTAGCCGCGTTCGTCCACGCGCTGGGCAAGCAGGCGCTCCTGCACCAAGCCCTCGATGACACGCTCGCGGGTCTCGCGGCGTATCTCGTCCGGCACGGCGCCCTCATAGGCCTCCGTGAGCTGGAAAAGCTGGCGCTGATAGGCGGCCTCGAACTCGGTGCGCGGAATCTCATCGCCATTGACGACAGCCACTGCATCGCGGCCAGCAGCACCAAAATCACCCACGCCCCAGAAAATGAAGCTCAGGGCGATGAGACCGATGATGACGCCGGCAACCCAGCCGGTGATTTTTTCACGAATGCTCTGCAGCATGATCCCTCAATCCAAACAGGCTCGACCCAACCGGTCTGCAAGCCTAGCCGAAGTTGTCTGGCATAAAAACAAAAGGGCGCCACATTGGGCGCCCTTCTGAGTATGGCGGAGTGGACGGGACTCGAACCCGCGACCCCCGGCGTGACAGGCCGGTATTCTAACCAGCTGAACTACCACTCCATTGACTGGTGGGTGCTGAGGGGATCGAACCCCCGACCTTCGCCTTGTAAGGGCGACGCTCTCCCAGCTGAGCTAAGCACCCCCTGAGAGAGGCGCGTCAGTTTACGGCATCCTTCAGGGCTTTGCCAGCTTTGAAACCCGGCTGGGTGCTGGCCGCAATCTGCATCATTTCACCCGTGCGCGGGTTGCGGCCACTGCGTGCCGCGCGATGCTTGACGCTGAAGGTGCCGAAGCCCACCAGCGATACCTGGTCGCCGCGACCGAGCGCCTCGGTGACCGAAGAGATCAGTGCGTCGAGCGCCTTGGTGGCGTCGGCCTTGGAAAGATCCGCCTTGGCGGCGACGGCATCGATAAGTTCTGCCTTGTTCATTCAATTTACCTTGTCTGAAAAACGATTGCGGGCAAAGCTGCTACCCGTTCCGGATGCGCGAGATCAGCTCTGTTGCTGTCTTGCGCGGCGAAGGCGTTGACCCCGGCAGCGCGTCGGGGCAACGCGATAACCAACGCACGAAGTTTATATCAACGGACCGCGGAAAGTGTCAAAAACACTCAGCGGACTGCACCTTTTCTCTGCGGTTGCACTGCATCACGAGCGTCAGTGTGGCCTGACACCCTCCGAATCGCGCCCTTCTTCCTTGACTGATTCGACATCCTTGCCAATGGGCGGTGCAGGACCGGCATCGGCGTCGCGCGGCAATGGCATGTGCTGCAACGCGACCTCGAGCACCTGATCGATCCACCGTACCGGAATGATCTCAAGCTTGTCCTTGATGTTCTTGGGGATCTCCTGGAGATCCTTGGTGTTCTCTTCCGGGATGAGGACGCGTGCAATTCCCCCGCGGTGGGCGGCGAGAAGCTTTTCCTTCAGCCCACCGATCGGCAGCACTTCACCGCGCAAGGTGATCTCGCCTGTCATCGCGACATCGGAGCGCACCGGAATAGCAGTCAGTGCAGATACCAGCGCGGTACACATGCCCACGCCGGCACTGGGTCCGTCCTTGGGCGTCGCACCTTCCGGCACGTGGATATGGACATCCATCTTCTGGTGGAAATCATGCGCCACGCCCAGCGCCTTGGCACGACTGCGAACGACGGTCATCGCAGCATGGATGGATTCCTGCATCACATCGCCAAGCTGGCCGGTGTGGATGAGCTTGCCCTTGCCATCGACGACGGCCGCCTCGATGGTCAGCAGTTCACCACCCACTTCAGTCCATGCAAGACCGGTGACCTGGCCCACCTGATCGTTTTCCTCTACGCGACCATAGCGGAAGCGGCGTACGCCGAGATACTTGCCAAGGTTGCGCGCGGTGACCTGCACCTTGCCCTTTTTCTTGCCGCCCTTGAGCAGCAGGGCCTTGACCACCTTACGGCAGATGTTGGCGAGCTCGCGCTCGAGGTTGCGCACACCCGATTCGCGCGTGTAGTAGCGGATGATGTCGATGATGGCCGAATCCGACACGCTGATCTCATCGGGCTTCAGGCCACTTTGCTCCATCTGCTTGGCCAGCAGATAGCGCCGCGCGATGTTGAGTTTCTCATCCTCGGTGTAGCCGGGGATGCGAATCACTTCCATGCGATCCAGCAGCGGCGCCGGAATGTTCAGACTGTTCGCCGTGCACACGAACATCACCTCGGAGAGATCGAAATCGACCTCGAGGTAGTGATCGGCGAAGGTGCTGTTCTGCTCGGGATCCAGCACTTCGAGCAGCGCCGAACTGGGGTCGCCCCTGAAATCCATCGACATCTTGTCGATCTCGTCGAGCAGGAACAGCGGGTTTCTGCTCTCGACCTTGGCGAGATTCTGAATCAGCTTGCCCGGCAGCGAACCGATGTAGGTACGACGATGACCCCGGATCTCGGCCTCATCGCGTACACCACCGAGTGACATGCGAACGAACTTGCGGTTCGTTGCACGCGCGATGCTCTGCCCCAGTGAGGTCTTGCCCACACCCGGGGGGCCGACGAGACACAGGATCGGACCCTTGAGCTTCTTCACGCGCTGCTGCACGGCGAGATACTCGAGAATGCGCTCCTTGACCTTCTCCAGCCCGTAGTGGTCAGCCTCGAGCACGCGCTCGGCCTCGGCAAGATCGATACGCACCTTGCTGCGCTTCTTCCAGGGGGCCTTGACCAGCCAGTCGATGTAGTTGCGCACCACCGTGGCCTCAGCCGACATGGGCGACATCATCTTGAGCTTGTTGAGCTCGGAGGTCGCCTTTTCGCGCGCCTCCTTCGGCATGCCGGCACCCTCGATACGATTCTCGAGATCGGCGATTTCGTTCGGCGCATCGTCCATCTCGCCGAGTTCCTTCTGAATGGCCTTCATCTGCTCATTCAGGTAGTACTCGCGCTGGCTCTTCTCCATCTGCTGCTTGACGCGGCCACGGATGCGCTTTTCGATCTGCAGCACGTCGATCTCGCCCTCGATCAGGCCCATGACGTGCTCGAGCCGGCTGCGCAGGCTGACGATTTCAAGCACCTTCTGCTTCTCGGCGAGCTTCAGGGACATGTGGGCGGCGACGGTGTCGGCCAGTCTGCCCGGCTGATCGATGCCCGAGAGCGACGTGAGGATCTCCGGCGGCACTTTCTTGTTGAGCTTCACATACTGCTCGAACTGCGAGATCACCGAGCGGGTGAGCACCTCGATTTCGCGCTCATCGAAATCCTCGTCCTCGCTCAGACGCTGTACTTCAGCGCTGAAGAACTGCTCTTCGGCAAATCGGCTGATGGATGCGCGGCTGCCCCCTTCGACCAGCACTTTCACCGTGCCATCGGGCAGCTTGAGCAATTGCAGGATGGTCGCGATGGTACCGACGTCGTAGAGATCCTTGATCTCGGGATCGTCGACATCGGCCTGCCGCTGGGCGACCAGCAGCACTTCCTTGCCCGACTTCATGGCGCTGTCGAGTGCGAGGATGGACTTCTCGCGTCCGACAAACAGCGGAATCACCATGTGCGGATACACCACCACGTCACGCAGCGGCAGGACCGGCAGAGTCAGATCGGTTTCCGGGAGGGATTCTTCAGACACGGGCACACCCTTTATGGTCTTGCCTTCACGGCCTCGGCGAAGCAGTCAGGCTTCCAGTACCAGAGACATGAGGACAGCTGCGGCGGAAATCAAGGTCTGGCGTCTGGCGGCTCGCAGTCGCCGCCACTGGGTGGATGACGCGTTTACTGCAAGCTGGAGCGGCGCGGTTCCGGGGCCCCTGCCACCTGCGCCTCCTCACTCTGGTAAATGATATACGGGCTGGTCTCGCCATTGACCACCGCCTCATCGACCACGACCTTGGTGACGTTTCGACTCGACGGCAGCTCGTACATCGTGTCGAGCAGCACGTTTTCCAGGATAGTGCGCAGTCCGCGTGCGCCGGTCTTGCGCGCCATCGCCTTCTTCGCCACGGCGCGCAGGGCGTCCTCACGGAATTCCAGTTCCACGCCTTCCATCTCGAACAGCCGGCGATACTGCTTGGTCAGTGCGTTCTTCGGCTCGACCAGGATGGTGATCAGGGCATCCTCGTCGAGCTCCTCGAGCGTTGCCACGACCGGCAGACGTCCGACGAACTCGGGGATCAGACCGAACTTGATCAGGTCCTCGGGCTCGACTTCGTGGAACAGCTGCGAGGCGTTGATGTTTTCCTCGGCGCTCTTGACCTCGGCCACGAAGCCGATGCCACTCTTTGCAGACCGGTTCAGGATGACTTTCTCGAGTCCTGCAAACGCACCGCCGCAGATGAACAGGATATTGCCGGTATCCACCTGCAGGAA
>CAYLNP010000118.1:5401-7542 GCA_964384925.1 uncultured Woeseiaceae bacterium | reverse complement strand
AACAGGACAAACCAGACCAGCGTCCAGCCCGGCATGCTCAAACCCAGGAAGGCCCAGTCGATCTCGGCGCATTCGCCGGAGCCGGAAAAGACCATCCGGATCGCCTCATGCATCGGAAACACATCGAGCATGAAGTCCAGGCCGGGCCCGCAGGCAGGCACCTCGTCGGCAGGCATATTCTGCAGGCGCACATGCTGGCCGGCGACCGCCACGCCGCCGGCGGCTGCCAGCGTGATCAGTCCGGCATAGACCCGGGCACCGAGTCTGCCGCGCGGATGATGCAGCGCGGCGGCCAGGAACACGATACCCAGCGCGATCACGGCGACGCGCTGGAACACGCACAGCGGGCACGGGGCCAGGCCCAGCACATGCTCGGCATACAGCGCGTAGGCCATCAGCGCCACGCAGGCACCGAAGCCGGCCCAGTTCAGGCCGCGACGCTGTGCATGCAGCAGCTCCATCTCAGGGCTTGCCGCCCTTGATGACCTCGCGCTCGATGGCCTCGCTGTCGGTGTGGCGAACGTCCTTGCCGTGGACCATGTAGATCACGTATTCGCAGATGTTCTTGGCGTGATCGCCGATACGCTCCAGCGCCCGGGCCACCCATGTGACGTTCATGACCCGGCTGATCGTACGCGGATCCTCCATCATGAACGTGATGCACTGGCGGGTGATGCTGTCGTACTCGTCGTCAACCTGGTCGTCGAGCTTCACCGTGGCCAGAGCTGCCTTGGCATCGAGGCGGGCAAATGCATCCAGCGAGTTGTGGACCATCAGCTGCACGTGATCGCCGAGGGTCTTGAGTTCGCGGTAACGGTCCGAAGGCCGCTCCATGCTCGCCAGCCGTGATGCCAGGAAACCGATTTTCTCGGCCTCGTCGCCGATGCGCTCCAGGTCGGTGATCGTCTTGATGATCGCCACGATCAGGCGCAGGTCGCTCGCGGCAGGCTGGCGCGTAGCGAGGATGCGGCTGCAGGCCTCGTCGATGCTGACCTCCATTCGATTGACCTTGTAGTCATCACGCGCGACGCGCAGCCCCAGTTCGCTGTCGCCGACCACGACCGCCTGCACCGCGGATTCGAGCTGGGATTCCACCAGCCCACCCATGCTCAGGACGCCATTGCGCAGCTTCTCGAGTTCCTCGTTGAAGCGCTTGGAAATGTGCTGGCCCAGGTCTGCCGCGTCCATGGTGTGCTCCGGGCGGCATCAGGCCGCCGAATGAGAAAGACGCCAGATTACCATCGGCGCGATACCTTTCGACAGCGCTGACGTCACGGCGTTCAGGCGCGCAGCGACTCGGGTGCTGGCCGCAACATTGTGCGTACCGCCGGAAAATGACAGCTGAATGTGCTGCCACGACCCGGCTCGCTCGCAATCTCGAGCTGCGCACCATGGCGCAGCAGTGCATGCTTGACGATCGCAAGCCCCAGGCCGGTGCCGCCGACTTCGCGCGCACGCCCGCTGTCGACGCGAAAGAAACGCTCGGTGATGCGCGGGATCAGCTCTTCGGGGATGCCGATGCCGGTGTCGGTGATCGAGAAATGCGCACCGCTCTCGTCATGCCACCAGCGACACACCACCTGGCCTTCAGTCGGCGTGAAGCGTAATGCGTTATTCAGCAGATTGCTGAACACCGAATGCAGCTCCTGCTCTTCGCCGCGCAGCAGTAAATCGCCTTCCACCTCGAACTCGACGAGCTGCGGACGCTGCGTGCGGGTCAGTGCCTCGCGTTCCAGCAGGCCCAGCATGGCCGGAACGTCCACCGGCTCGTCACCGGCCTCTCGCTCCGAGGCCTCCAGGCGGGACAGCGTGATCAGGTCGTGCACGATGGAGTTCATGCGGCGAACCTGGCGCTGCATTTCCACCACCGGGTCCCGCCAGGCACCGGGCAGTTCCTGATCGTCCGCGAGGCCCTCCAGGTACCCGCCCACCACCGTCAGCGGCGAACGCAGCTCGTGTGAGGCATTGGCTACGAAGTCCCGGCGCATGTTCTCCAGGCGCACCTGCCGGGTGATGTCCTGAACGATCAGCAGTTTCTGCTGATTGCCGTAAGGAATAAGCTGCACGGACAGATGCGTGCCGCGGGTCGGGCCAGGCATCTGCAGCTTCTCGGCATACTGCTGCCGCTCCAGGTAGGCGAC
>CAYLNP010000118.1:0-5301 GCA_964384925.1 uncultured Woeseiaceae bacterium | reverse complement strand
CCGGTGCGCAGCCAGTGTTCCAGCGTCTGGATGCTGACCACGAAGTAGACGATCGCGCCCACGGCAACGGCAAGCAGCCACCACACCACCCCACCGAACACCCAACCCAATGCCGCAGCGACCACCGCGAGCGCCGCCAGCCGCCAGGCAAGTACGCTCGCAATGGATCCGCCCATCAGGCCTCCCTGGCGGAAAACCGGTAGCCTGCGCCGCGCACCGTCTGAATCAGCTTGTCGCAGCCCGACTCGGTCAGCGCCTTGCGCAGGCGCCGGATGTGCACGTCCACGGTGCGCTCCTCGACATAGACGTTGCCGCCCCACACGCGATCGAGCAGCTGGGTTCTGCTGTAGACCCGGTCGGGGTGGTGCATGAAGAAACTCAGCAGCCGGTATTCGGTGGGACCCAGCGCGATACTCTGATCGCCGACGGTGACACGGTGGCCGGCGGCATCCAGCGCCAGGCCGCCGATGCTGATGACTTCATCTTCCCCCGCCGAATAGCGACGCATGACCGCGTTGATCCTGGCCAGCAGCTCACGCGGTGAAAACGGCTTGACGATGTAGTCGTCCGCCCCACCCTCCAGACCGGCGACGCGGTCATCTTCCTCCACGCGGGCCGTGAGCATGATCACCGGAATGTCGCGCGTGGCATCTTCGCGCTTGAATACGCGGGTGAGCTCCAGCCCGCTGACATCGGGCAGCATCCAGTCCATCAGGATCAGATCGGGGAAGCGATCGGCGACCATGGTGCGTGCGCTCTTGCCGTCGATCGCTTCGCGCAGGGTGTAGCCGGCGCGCCCGAGGTTGAATACCAGCATGTCGCGGATGGCTTTCTCATCCTCGACGATCAGTATGGTCTTGCCGCTCATGGATCATCCCGACGTATCGCAAAGCCCGCGTCATTTAACACGCGCAGTATTGCATCCCGGTTACGGCCTTTGCACGCGGCGCGTTCACGACACGGGCTTCGTGCGTTTGGCGGTGGCCACACGATCGCGCAGATACACCGGTCGTGCCTCGGCCACATCGACACCGCCGCGCCCCTCCTCCAGCCTGTGCACCGCCAGCGCAGCCACCGCTCCAGCATCGGGAAACACGCCGGCGTCGAGCGCCGTGAGTCCGCCGATCAGCGACCCGAGTGCATCGCCCTGGGCCGCCCAGCCAGGCCCGGCACCGCTCCATCGGCCCGCCGGCAATTGCAGCTCACCCGGCGGCAGCACACGCTCTTCGTCCAGCGCCGTGACGCGCCCCTGCGCGTCGAGTTCGCAGGCCAGCGCGTAGAGCTCGCCCATGCGCGCATCCATGGCCACCATTACGCGCTGCCAGCCATGACGCTGCCACGCACGCCAGGCCAGGGCCTGGAGATCCGACACCGGCACCACGGGCAGGTCCGCACCCAGCGCCAGCCCCTGCACGACGCTTGTGGCAATGCGCACGCCGGTGAAACCGCCTGGTCCGCGGCCGAAGGCCAGGCAGTCGAGCTCGTCGAGCTCGACGCGGGCCTCGGTGAGCAGTTCATCGACCATCCCGAGTATCAGATCGGCGTGCTGTCGTTCGGACATCTGCGCGCGCATGCGCACTTCCCCGTCGAGCCACAGGGCGACCGAACAGTTCTCGGTGGCCGTGTCGAGCGCAAGCACACGACGCGGTTCAGCGGGCATGTACCGCCTCCGAAGGATCCTTGAGAGCCTGATGCGACAGCAGGGCGCACGCGTCCTCCATGCGTGGGCTCCGGGCAAACGGCGGCAGTGCATGCAGAAACACCCGACCGTAGCCTCGCGCGGTGAGGCGCGGATCGCACAACATCACCACGCCCCGATCGGCTGGGTCGCGGATCAGTCGGCCCACGCCCTGCTTGAGCGCAATCACCGCCTGAGGGAGCTGGACACTGCGAAAGGCGTCCTGACCACGCCGGCGCGCCGCCTCGATGCGCGCGCGCAGCAGCGGATCCCCCGGTGAGGCGAACGGCAACCGGTCGATGATCACCAGCTTGAGCGCCTCGCCGCGCACGTCCACACCCTCCCAGAAACTCGCCGTGCCCAGCAGCACCGGACGCCGGCTATCGCGAAAGGACTGCAGCAGTTCGCGCTTCGGCGCGCTGCCCTGCACCAGCAGCGTATAGCCCAGATCGAGCGAGGACAGTCTGACGCGCGCCTCGTCGAGCGCACGATGACTGGTGAACAGCAGGAAGGCGCGGCCCTGCGCAGCGGCAAGCAGCGGCAAGGCTGCATCGATGAGGGCGCGCGTGTACTCAGGGCTCGCCGGCGCGGGCAGACCGGCGGGCAGATACAGGAGCCCCTGGCGGGCATAGTCGAACGGACTGGCCAGCACGCAGCTGTCGACCTCGGCCAGTCCCAGCCGCGCGGTGAAGTGGCTGAAGTCCTCACCCACTGCCAGCGTGGCCGAGGTGAAGATCCAGGCGCAGTCGCGTGCGCGCATGACATCCTGAAGCCGATCGCTGACGTCATAGGGTGTCAGGTGCAGCGTAAAGCCGTAGCGGCTGATGTCCACCCAGCGCAGGCCTTCCTCCGTGTGTGCCGCGAGCAGGCGGGTCAGGCGTTCGCTGAAACCCCGGGTGCGCTCGGCACAGCGGTCCAGCCCGGCCTGCGCGCCCTCCAGACGATCCAGATCGGCGGAAAGCTCGCCACATATCTCGGCCAGGTCGCTGATGGCGGCAAGGCACGTCGGCTTGAGCGTCTCCCAGTCGCGTCGATCGGTTGACGGACCCAGCGCCAGGCGCAGCTCACGGGTGGCCAGCAGCAGGCGGTCGCAGGCCTGCTCCAGCGCGCTTGCCGAGCCCGGCGCGCGGCGGGCCTCCAGGCGCAGGTCGCGCACCAGGCCGGTGAGTCCGCGAGACGACACCGCAATGCCGAAGAACTGCACGGCCGTGTCGGGCAGCTGGTGGGCCTCATCCACGATCACCGCATCGGCACCGGGCAGCAGTTCGCCGAAACCATCTTCCTTCAGCGACAGATCCGCCAGCAGCAGATGGTGGTTGACGACGACGATCTGCGCCTCCTGGGCCTGGCGCCGGGCGCGCACGACGTGGCAGCGCTGATAGTCATCGCAGCGGGTGCCCAGGCAGTTTTCCACCGTCGAGGTCACCTGCGGCCACAGGCGGCTGGACTCGTCGATGCCTGACACCTCGGCGATATCGCCGGTCAGTGTGCTGCCCGACCACTCGCGAACCCGCGCCAGATCGGCGACCAGTTCGCGCCCCGTCAACCGCAGCTCGCCGGCATCGGCCAGCGCCAGACGGTGCAGACACAGATAATTTGCCCGCCCCTTGAGCAGCGCCACCGCCACCGGCCGCCCCAGCGCGGCGCACACCGTGGGCAGGTCGCGTTCGAAGAGCTGGTCCTGCAGGTTGCGGGTGCCGGTGGAGATGATCACGCGCCGGCCCGAGCGCAGCGCCGGCACCAGATAGGCAAAGGTCTTGCCGATGCCCGTCCCCGCCTCGATGACCAGGCTGCGACCGCTGGCCAGTGCGCGGCCGACGCGTTCGGCCATGACCTGCTGCTCGGCGCGCGGTGCAAAGCCCTCCACCGCCATGGCAAGCGGCGAGTCGGCGGAGAATTCCTGCACCCAGTCGTTCATCGGGGCGACACTATACCCTGCACACCACCGGCCGGCCGAAGAGGAAATCCGATCATCCGGACCAATTTTGCGACCAGCTTATGTGCATCGGCATACAGCCCGCCGGCCCAAGGGGGGTATAATTGCGGTTTTTTCCGCACCGGCACCCTGCCGGCCACCCGCATCGCGATCGAGAACTCATGGCCACGACAAACCAGGACCTGCAGACATGGGTGGACGGCGTCGCCCGCCTGACCCGCCCCGACAACATCCACTGGTGTGACGGCTCCGAGAGCGAATACCAGGATCTGATCGCGCAGATGCTGGCCAGTGGCGAGCTTCTCGAACTCAATCAGGACACCCATCCCGACTGCTATCTGCACCGCTCCGATCCCTCGGATGTGGCGCGTGTCGAGCACCTCACCTTCGTGTGCACGCGCAATCGCGATGATGCCGGCCCGAACAATCACTGGCTGGCGCCGCAGGAAGCCCACGAGCGCATGGACAGGCTGTTCGAGGGCTGCATGCAGGGCCGCACCATGTACGTGATCCCCTATTGCATGGGCCCCATCGACTCGCCGTACGCGCGCTGCGGCGTGGAGATCACCGACAGCCCCTATGTCGCCGTGAACATGCGGCTGATGACGCGCATGGGCGCCGCCGCCCTGGCGCGCATCGAGCGCGAAGGCAAGTTCGTGCGCGGCCTGCACTCGATCGGCCAGCTCGATCCGGAACAGCGTTTCATCATGCATTTCCCCGAGGAGCTGACCATCAAGAGTTTTGGCTCGGGCTATGGCGGCAACGCGTTGCTCGGCAAGAAATGCCATGCCCTGCGCATCGCCAGCTGGCAGGCGCGCCAGGAAGGCTGGCTGGCCGAGCACATGCTCATCGTCGGCGTGGAGAGTCCCGAGGGCGAGACCCACTACCTGGCCTGTGCGTTTCCTTCCGCCTGCGGCAAGACCAACCTGGCCATGCTGCTGCCACCGGAGTCGCATGCGGGCTGGAAGATCTGGACAGTGGGCGACGACATCGCCTGGCTGCATGTGGATGAGCAGGGGCAGCTGCGCGCCATCAATCCGGAAGCCGGCTATTTCGGCGTCGTGCCCGGCACGAACGCCAGCACGAATCGCAACGCCTACGAGATGATCGGGCGCAACACCATCTTCACCAACGTGGCCGTCACCGCAGACAACCAGCCGTGGTGGGAAGACAAGGACACGGGCGAGCCCGCGCTCGACTGGCGCGGCGGCAAGTACACCCCGGGCAACGGCAAGGCCGCCCATCCCAATTCGCGCTTTACGGTGACCGCGCAACAGAACCCGGCCTGGTCGCCCCGCGCCGAGGACCCCGCCGGTGTGCCGATCTCGGCGATCGTGTTCGGTGGACGGCGCCGCGAACTCGCCCCGCTTGTCTACGAGGCTCGCGACTGGCAGCACGGCGTACTGGTGGGCGCGGGCATGGCCTCCGAGACCACGGCGGCGGCCACCAGCAAGGTGGGTGTGGTGCGCCGGGACCCGATGGCCATGAAGCCCTTCTGCGGCTACAACTTCGCCGACTACTGGGCACACTGGCTGGCGCTGGGCGAACGCGCCGCAGAGCCGCCCCGCGTCTTCCACGTCAACTGGTTCCGTCAGGATGAGCGCGGACGCTTCCTGTGGCCCGGCTTTGGGGAGAACCTGCGCGTGCTGCGCTGGATGATCGACCGCTGCGAGGGCCGCATCGAGGC
>CAYLNP010000117.1:0-7650 GCA_964384925.1 uncultured Woeseiaceae bacterium | reverse complement strand
GCACACCCTGCCCGAGGATGCCGGGGAATGGCCCGACAGCTTTTATCAGCCTGCAGTGTCCATACCGGGCGACGCGAAAGCGTTTTTCCCCAGTGCCCATCCGGATCAACTGACCATCGCCAGCACGGCCCTTGAGGCCGCGGCCGACTGGGCCGCAGAGCACAACGCTGCGGCGCTGCTGATACTGCACAAGGGTGTCGTGCAGCTGGAGCGGTACTGGCAGGGCATAGGACCTGATACGCCATTCACGGGACGGGCCATGACCAGGTCCCTTATCCCGGTGGTGATCGCAATGGCGATTGAAGATGGCCATATCGCCAGTGTGGATGATCCGGTCGGTCGGTACATCCCGGAGTGGTCAAAGGATCCGCGTGGGGGCATTACGATCCGCCAGCTGCTGCAGAACGTCAGTGGACTGGAGAACCCTGCACTGGCCGGTGACGCCGATCCCGGCAACAAGAACAATCGTCTCTCGCTGGGTTCCAATATGCGCAGGGCAGCCCTGAGCTTCAATCTGGAGCACCAGCCAGGCGAGTTCTTCCAGCTGTCCAACGCCAATGCACAGCTGCTGGGCGTGCTGCTGGAGTCAGCCACCGGCGAGAATTACCAGGACTACCTCAACCGCAGGCTGTGGGCGCCACTGGGCGCCGGGCCGGCGATCTTCTACATGGACCGTCCGAACGGCATGCCCGCGACGTACTGCTGTTTCAGGGCGACACCACGCGACTGGCTGCGCTTCGGCGCGGCGCTGTCCCGCGATGGCATGTCGGAGTCCGGGCAGCGGCTATGGGCCGCCGGTTGGGTTGCCGAGATGACAACGCCCTCGGCTGTCAATCCCAACTATGGCTATCAGATCTGGACAGGCAATCCGCCGGGCACGATGCGACCCTATGTTCAGGGAGGGTCCTTCGGGGTACCGCACGGGCCGCCGATCGACATTGACACTGTGTACTTCCTCGAGGGCGGCGGACACCGAATGCTTTATGTCCTGCCCGACCATGAGCTGGTGATCCTGCGGCTGGGCTACTTTCATCCGGACTGGCAGACCTCGACGCTGCCCAACCTTGTCCTCGCCGGGATCGAAACCGACGGCGTGTAAGCTGCGCCGACGACCGTATACAGGCAGCGTACCGGCGTCCCGCCGTCTGCGTTTGCATCGTAGTTTTCTGGAGGTGTATTCGATGACATTTGGTACAGCGTTCCGCCAGGCGCTTGACTACAGCGACGAGCAAGCACCTGGCCAAAGCGCCCCGGACGGGATCTCCCGGCGTGCGTTCTGTGGCGCGGCATTGCCCGCTGTGTTGTTACCGGCCGCGCTGCTCCCGGCCGCCTGCTCAGGCGCCAGCGCCCCAGCGCGAAATCAGCGGAACGATCTGCTCACGACACTGATGAAGATGCGCGGCAGCCTCGACAACGAGATGGTCATCGGCTGGGTGCGCGCCAAGCGCTTCGCCGTATCGCAGGGCCAGGTCGAGCCGATCTATGGTCTCGTCGCGGCGACTCTGAGTCGCTTCACGCGCGTCTCGGATGAACTCTACAGTGCGGTGGTCCTGGAGATCACTCACTACACGGATTTGCATACCGGTGAACTGCTGTCCACCCTCGTCATGCCCTTCACCGGGCGCGAGGTGGCGGTACCGGCCTATCGCTTCGGCCCGGAGACCGTGCGTTTCGCCGTGGACCTGGATGAGGAGACTGCCTACGCTCCGGTGGAGGGGACCACGGAAGGCGACTTCGCGCCCGCGGGGAGCGTGCGCATGACCAAGTCCATCGAAGAAGAGCTTGTCACGGGCGATGAAGTGGTCATGCGACACGAGGAGTACGGTCGTGTCTATCCGCATGCCAGCGAGTACCCGACCATGTTCTACAGGGAGTCGACTCTCTGGACGGCACCGAAGCGGGAGGTGTTGGCAAGCGATACTACGCGCGTCAATTCCCGGGTGTTCTATTCGGCGATGACCAGCTGGCGACCCTGGATGCAGATGGGTGATATCCCGGGCCATACGACTTCCAACGGCATGGGTGCAACCGTCGACTCAATCGCCGACCTGCCGGAGGATTTCCTGCGCTATACGCAGCAGGTGCATCCCGATGTGCTGGCCGATCCGGAAGCTGCCCTTGATTCACGCAAGACCGAGTCCTGAGAGGTCCCATGACTACACAACTTTCTCGCCGCCACATGCTGGGCGGACTGGCGCTTGCCAGCTTCGGCGTGGGTCGCCTGGCTCACGCCGCGACAGCCGTCGCGCGCGATCCGGCAACCGTCGACTTCGATTCACCCGGAAGCGTTATGACAGCCCTGGTCAAGATGCGCGGCCACCTCGAGGGGAAGCCAACGTTCATCTGGCTGCGCGGCTTGCAGTACACGCTCATCGATGGCGCGGCGGCGCCCATGTGTGGTTACGTCGGGGGTGCCATCACGCGATACCGTCGCCTGGGCGAAGACACGTTCGAGTTCGTGATGTACGAGATCTCCTATTACACCGATCTGGAGACGGGCAAACAGCTGGAAACCGTGCGTATGCCCGTAACGGGGCGCGAGGTCGCGGTACCTCTCTACCGCACCGGGCCTGGTCGTCACGTCATCATGATGGAGAACGAAGAGGAGTTGTACTGGAGCAAGGAACTCACGACCAGTGCCGAGGTGGCACAGCAGCTGGCCCCTGATGCGACGATTCATTACCGCTTCAACGTCCGCCAACCCGATGTCTTGAGGGACAGCGTCTGGATCCGCAATGACTCCTTTACGCGGATGATTCCTGATGACCCGGATCAGCCGGGCTTGTTCTACAAGGAAGCCATCACCTACCAGGCGAGCCTGGCCGAACTGTCGGACCCCAACGCACCGCAGGTGGATACCTCGATGTCGTTTGCGATTGCCACGGCATGGCGTCCCTGGATGCAGATGCGGGGCATCAACGGCCACACGGTCACCGACGGGGTTGGCGGCAAGGTGTTCGACATTAACGACATGCCCGAGGATTTCGTGGCCCTGTCGGCCGAGCTCAATCCGGACGTCCTTGAAGATCCCGTGGCTCTGCTGGGGGACTGACCGTTGGGTTTACTCGAGCAGTCCTGTCAACACACCATGGCCCCAGGGGATCTAAAGCATACTCGAAGCGTCCATGACGGCACGTTCAGCCGATTCCAGCGCGCCCTCCATGCCGCGTTGAGTCGTGGCTGCATGTTCGCCACAGAAATGAATGCGGCCGTGCGGCTCGCTCATGTACGGCAGCAATCCGTGCACCTGGCCCGGTCCGTAGATGGCCCAGTCACCCGCCGCGAAAGGATCCAGCCACCAGGAATGAAACCCGCCAAATTCCAGCGCGCCGCGTGCCGCAGGCCGCAAGCGCTCAATCTCTGCAATGACGGCACGCCCAGCGGCCTCGCCGCCTAGACGATCCAGGTAATCTGCCCTCCAACCACGAGCGTTCACGACGATGCCGGTGACCTCTGTGGGGTCAGCGCCAAACCTCTGCGCCGAAACCGTCCCGCATATACCATCGGTCCACATGGAAGGCGATAGCCCATCGTGTTCCCAGTAGGCCTTGCGAGGCACGAGAAATACCAGGCTGTTCCGCATGTACTGCAGGCTTTGAACCAGGCGACGCTGCGGGCCCTGCAGGCGGGGCGCCAGACTTACGTCGCGTAACTTCGACGCGGGCAAAGAGCAAATAACCTGCCTGGCTTCCAGCGAGTCACCGTTTCGCCGATAGACGTGAACCCCATCGGTGTCCTGCTCAAGAGCTGTCACCTCGAAATCCAACAAGACCTCGCTGCTAAGCGCTGCAGCCATTTTTTGCGGCAACTTCTCGTTGCCCCCGGCAACCGCGTAAGCAGCGTTCCCAACACTGCTCTGCTCTGCCATCCACCGATCGTTGAACAGATACATCAGCGCCGACACCCCCGCAGACGAGTCCCCGAAATACGGATTCATGTCGTAACCGAGACTGATCTCGCCATCAGTAAGTCCCCGCGAGAGGAGATACTGGTCTAATGGGCGGTCAAGAATGCTGTGTTCGGCTGCGAGCCAGTCACTGGATGTCTGCAGCGGGTTACTCCCGGCAAGCCGACTCGCCAGCACTTGCCAGGGAAGCAATTCTCTGTGCGCAGACGGCAACGGATTCAGAGGACTGTCAGGCCATTGGTCGGCAGAGATGAGCTGTCCCGCCATTATCATCTCGGGTTGTGCCCCCGAGAACATCCGTGGCGCGTAGTCGACCAAAGGGACCCCTAATCTCTCGGCCAGATTGATCACCCGCGCATAGCCCGACGCGATCGTGTTGCCGCCAACTTCCGGGTGGCCAGGCAGGTCGAATCGTGTGCGCAGGCGACCGCCGACACGATCCCGCGCCTCCACTACCTGAACACGTGCGCCCATTTCCTCCAGCAGAAGTGCTGCGTAAAGGCCCGAAAGACCTGCGCCGAGTACGATGACGTCGAGCTTGCGCGCGGTCGCGGTCCCCGCCATCGGACTCAATGCCGGGTGCAGAAGCCCTGTTCCCAGCAATCCTGCCACCACTTCACGCCTTGAAATCATGGACGTATCCGGGGGTAGGTTCGCGCGCGTATCAGGCCTCATCGAGCACGCCATATGGATCCTGTGCAGACTCGGGGAAAGCCTGTTCAAACAGATTTCTCCACAACGCTGGCATGCCCTCGTACGCAAATACTTTCCTTCCGAAACAATAGGAATAGAAGCTGCCGGGCTGATCGCCCATCTGCAGCCAAGCCGGCCAGGTGAGTATGTCTGTGAAGTACTGGGCACTAGGCGGATTGGTTACACGCGGATCAGCGACGTCAGCGACCGTGCCGACATACGTTGACCAGTCGGTGGCTACGAAGGGCCGTGCGTCCGGACCCGCTTCAGTGGGCACTGCCCGGATCATCATATCGCCTCGGATGACCACATCATCGCCCTCAATATATCCCGGGCCCTTGTCGGTGACGAGGTCTGTCGTTGTCATGCCAGGCATGCTTACACCAAACGGTGAACCGCCTTGGGGACCCATGACTGTTCGCCACGCTCTGGGCGGGTTGTACGGTACAGGTACGTTGTCTGCCGTGTAGGGATTGCGAAAGACTTCGAGCAGCTTCGTCGAGTCAGGCGGAGTGTAGAAATTTGCACTGGCAACGGTTACCTCATAGGACTCATTGTCCAGATCCCGAGTGCGAAACCACGCGCCGACATACATGTCCCAGAATGGTGTTGCAACGGAGTCGACGACGCCAAAACGTCTTCCTCTCATCCACCAGAACGTGACCGCATCGTCCAGCGAATATGCCAGCTTGCGGTATGCGCGCAGGACCTGCTGCCTGTCGCTCATGTCTGGTGGCGCCCACTTGCGCTCCGCGGCCTGACTCGCACGCGGCGCGCTGCCCAGAGCAACCAGACCTGCGGCAGCCCCCATCATGCCCAGCGCGGATCTTCTAAGAATCATGCCGTTCACTCCAACGTTGTCTTGTGGCCGAACGAAGCCGATTCAGATCGGCAGCAGCATCTGGTCCTGTAAGCGCAGCCTAGCCCCAGGAGTCCGGATTGGCCGTCAGCAAGCCGCCGTGCTCCGCCTCCGCCCGGCGCCGGTACTCCTCGGGAAGCTGGTCGATGGAGTCAAGCTTGCGGCCCGAGGAATGCCACACGAGGTGGCCGGGGCGGTCACCCATATCCATCCAGCCCTGCCACGGAGACAGGTAGGTCGAGGAGAAAAGTGCCGGTATGTTCGTAACTTCAGGATCTCGAAATCGGTCCACAGGACAGAACACCGTCATGCTCTCAAGCCACGGCTGTGGCAGGTCGGACAAGTAGCGACTGGAGACCAGCCAGAGGGTGTCGCCGGAGCGATTCCATTCGATCTGCCAAGGCGTCAGCCTCGACTGCGATACGACATCGCTGCCATAGCCCCAGCCATTCGCCGAATACAGCGAGTTTTCGCGGCCACCAAGCTGGTTGGGTCGGGCGATGTTGATTGCGTTGGTGTAAGGGTTCCGATACTCCCTGAACATTTTTCCGGTGTCGCGGTCGCGAAAAAACGTCAATGTCCGGCTGCTGACCAGGAAAGACCCATCATCCAGCGGTATGGGCCAGTAGATCTCGGTACCTTCGAGGTTGAAAAGATGTCGAGGCGCCTCGTTTCCAACCTGGCCGTATATGCGGCCCGTGTACCACCAGAGTATGTCTTCCGGTTGCACGCTCATTCTCATCCTGATGCTGGCGCGAAACTGATCTTCAATCGCGCGCGGCATCCACGCATCTGCCGATGCCGGAGTCGGGGCGGCTCGCACTTGCGCGCCCGCGCCGAGTCCAAGGGCGCCGATTCCGCTCACAAGAAAGCGTCTGGAAATCTGCATGTCCGATTTGTTCCTTGCGTTTTCAGTCATTCATCGCGTGAGCGATCGTCAAGCGCCTGTCAGGCATCATCGAGCAGGCTGTACGGATCCCGTGCGGACTCCGGCAGCGCAGTTGCAAACAGAGCTCGCCACACCTCCGGCATCTGCTGATAGGCAAACACTTTCCTGCCAAAACAACGGGAAAAGTAGCTGCCGGGGTGATCGCCCATCTCAAGCCATGACGGCCACGTGAGTATGTCGGTGAAATACTGGACACTCGGCGGATTGGTGACGCTCGGATCGACCACGTCAGCCACCCTGCCGACGTACGTCGACCAGTCATTGACAACAAAGGGCCGGGCATCCGACCCAGCATCGGTGGGCTCCGCCCTGAGCATCATGTCACCGCGGATGACCAGATCGTCTCCGTCGATATAGCCCGAGCCTTTGTCGCTCGACTGGTCTGTCGTCGTCATGCCGGGCATATTCGCACCGAACGGCGACCCCCCTTCGGGACCCATGACGGTTCGCCATGCTCTGGGCGGGTTATACGTGATGGACACGTCCTGACCCGTGTACGGATTGCGGAAAATCCCGAGCAGCTCAGTGGAGTCAGGTGGCGTGTAGAAATTCGCGCTGGCGATCGTCACCTCATAGGCATCATCGTCCAGATCCCGGGTTCGGAACCATGCGCCGACATACATATCCCAGAATGGCGTGACAACGCTGTCGACGACGCCATAGCGTGTGCCCCTCATCCACCAGAACGTAATCGACTCGTCCATCGAGTAGGCCAGCTTGCGGAACGCCAGGCCCGCCTGCTGCTTGTCGCTGAGATCCGGTGGTGTCCACGTACGCTCTTCGGTCTGGGTCGCGCGCGGCGCGCAGCCCGCGGTGACAAGACTTGCGGCGGCGCCCATCATGCCGAGCGCGGCTCTTCTGTGGATCATGGCATTCCCTCCCTGACCTGACTGCGTTTACGAAAGTAACTTGTCTACCAGTTGCGACGTTCAGCGAAGTGACGCGAGGCATCCGCGAAATCGCTCGGTACGTAATCGGCCTGCAGGTTCGGGCCGTGGCGCGGCACATAGCTGTTGTACACCGGAAGCAACATCTCTATGGGAAGGCCGGGCGGTAAAGTGCGTGAGCGGCGGAACTCGGCAATTGGCACCGCAGTGGTCACGAACTCCTCGTCTGCGGAGCGCGCTTGCGCTGCGATGCTGCCGTTCGGGGCGAAAATCGCAGTGTCTCCTGATCCCGCAAATGCCGGGAATCCTGGCTGTTCCGGCGAGATCGACTGATTGCAGACGACCGTCCACAACC
>CAYLNP010000116.1:0-7660 GCA_964384925.1 uncultured Woeseiaceae bacterium | reverse complement strand
ATCGACAGCCCGCTGATTCGCGAGGTTCGCGGACGCGGCCTGTTCGTGGGGGTGGAGATCGATCCCGCGCAGGCGACAGCGCGGCAGGTGGTCGAGGCGCTGCTGAAACGCGGCGTGCTCAGCAAGGAGACCCATGAGACCGTGGTTCGGCTGGCGCCGCCATTGACGATCGGGCGCGAGGAGCTGAGTTGGGCACTGGCGCAGCTGCGCGACGCCCTTGCCGAAGTCGCCACATCCGCCGGAGGCCACCAAACCTGACGCCGCTGCCCGGGACCGGACAGCGGCGTCAGTCAGACAGGCCTGCGCTGACTCAGAACTGGTAAGCCAGCTGCAGGACGAAGGTGCGGCCGAGCAGATCGTACCCGACACCCGGCAGGGTGTTGGCAACACGCGTTGCGCCCTGGGCACCTTGGCCATCACCCACGACCGGCGGCTGCTTGTCGAAGAGATTGCGGATCGTAAAGATCGCCTGCCAGCTCGCGGCAGTGTATCGCGTCGAGAACGTATGGTAGATCGTATTCGGCGTGCGGAATCGACGATCGATATTGGTCGTGCCCGGATCGAAAACCGGCTCCTCTTTGCTCTCGCCGATAAAGAATTGCGACCATGTGAAGCGCCAGTCACGATAATCGAAACTGGTCTGACCGGAAGCCGTCCAGCGCGGAAAGCCCCAGCGGCCTTCCAGTGAGGTTAACTGGTCGAAGACTTCGAAGTTCTGCTGGTCGATATAGGTCGCAGTGCCGTCAACGATCAGCCGGCCGATCGGAAACTCGCGCTGGTAGACGGCGTTGAAATCCATACCCCTGGTTTGCTGACGACCCACATTGACGAACGAGGTATCGACGGAATTGAGCTCCCCGAAGGCGTTGCGCCCACCGACTCGGGTACAAAACGGGCTGGAGAAATTCGTCGAGCCGTAGCATTCGCCGAGAATGAAGCCTACGCCGGGAGACGATACCGTGTCCTCGAGCTTGATGTCGAAGTAGTCAATAGCAAACGAGACGTCCGCCCAGTCCGGCGTGTAGGCCAGACCTATGGTGAACGCATCCGACGTTTCAGCTTCCAGGTCCGATGCACCACCGGTCCTCGCCAGAATCGACGAGGTAGCAGAGAAGTCGGGATCCAGGCCCTCTGCTGCACAGTTGTCGAACACCGGGTCACCCGGTGATCGGCCGGAGCCGTAGTTGATACAGGGATCGGCGAGATTGGAGACAAATCCGGTGCTGTCAGCGAGGAACTGTTCAAACAGAGCCGGCGCACGGAAAGACGTGCCAAAGGTCGAGCGAAAGAGGATCTGCGGTGTCATGGTCCAAGCCAGCCCAAGCTTGTAAGTCATGTCCGACCCATAGGATTTGTAGTCGGTGTAACGGGCAGCACCGGTGAGCGTCACCTCCTCAGCAAAGCGCAGCCCGGCAAGCAGAGGCAGTTCGAGTTCGGTGAACACCTCGGAGACATTGTCGCGGCCCTTAGTGATACCCGACGTGGTAAAGCCCCAGAAGTTGTCGTTCTGCGCCTCGATGTCGGGCACGTCGTTGATAGACTCCTCGCGGAACTCCACGCCGAGCACCACCCCTACAGGGCCGGCAGGCAGCGAGAACAGCTCGCCGGTGACGTAGCCGGAAACGGTCAGCCCCTCATAGGTCGTGTTGCCCTCGGTGTCCTTGCGAATGAACGCCAGCACGTCGGCGGGCAGCCGTCCGCGCAGCAGTGCATCCTCAGTACTCAGGTCAGCCGGAACGCAGTCCGGAAACTGCGCCAGCACCGCGGGCGCGCAGACGACATCGCCGTCGCCATCAATGATGATGCCATTGATCGCGGCCTCCACACGGTCGTCAAGCAGCTGCTGCTGACGGTAGGTGCCTTTCGAACGGCCGTAGCCTGCGTAAACGTCGTAGAACCAGCCGCCCGTGCCAAGGTCACCGCGCAGGCCTGCGAAGACGTTGTAGCGGTCGACTTCAATGCCCAGCGTCGGGTCGCGCAGCTCGTAAGTTGGCAGTACCGCCTGAAAAAATCCGAAGCCCGGGCCAAAGCCCTCAAGGAAGGCGAAGGGATTGTACGGATGCAGGGCGGCGCCATCGAAGGTCAGCCCCTCGACCACGGGGAAAAACTGGCTATGGCCGCCAGTAGCGCGAGTCTTGCGCGAATTGTAGAAGAACTCGTAATAGGCTTCCGACTGAGTATTGCCGAAGTCCAGATCGATCTGCCCGAAAGAGGTGGCCGAGATCAACTCGCTTGGTGTCTGAATATTGCTGATGCTCGGACTGAGTTCATCTAGATAGTACGGCCCTGCGTTGTCGAACAACGGGATCGGGGCCGGCTGGGAGCCCCCACCCAGGGGCGGTGAACTGGCCTTGAGCAGCCCGCTCGGCGGAAGTCTGGTGTAAAACGGAATGCCGAACCCACCGGGCCTTGGATCGAAGAAAGGATTGGTGGTGTCAGATGGGTCAACTAGCGAGGGCTCATAGCGAAGGAAACCCAGCGCACTGTTGCCGAGACCATAAATGAACCCGAAACACAGCTGCTCGCCGGTGAAGGGATCGGTGTTGTCGATCACGCCATCGCCGTCCTGGTCGGTGACGCGCGGCCTTTGCGGACACCGCGACCAGCTGCGCTCCGAAGCCTGGAGGGACTCCTGTTTAGCGTACTGCGCCGAAAACGAGATCGAGCTGCGGTCCGTGACTTTGCCCCAGGAGGCGTCGAACACCCAGCGCCCCGCGCCACCTTCCTGAGTCTCAAGTAGTTGAGCGTTGAGCTGAAGGCCGTCGAGTGATTCCTTTGTGATGACGTTGACCACACCGGCGACGGCGTCAGCGCCGTAGATCGACGAGGCGCCGTCCTTGAGAATCTCGATGCGACCGACGATGGAACTGGGAATGGCCGTGAGGTCGACGTTGTTCGTAAATCCCTGGATACCTGAAGGCGTCCAGCGCCGCCCGTTGACAAGCACCAGCGTGCGCTGGGCGCCCAGGCCGCGCAATGACACCGAGTTGGTGCCCGGTCCGCCATCGACCACGAAGCCTGAGAACGAATCGTTGATCTGCTGGCCGGACGCGATGGTCGACTTCTGCAGGATCTCCTCGGTAGTCAGCAGGCCCGCCAGCGCGCTGCGCTCGGACGTAATGACGGTGATGGGCGAAGTGCTGGTGTACTCATCGCGGCGAAGGCGCGAACCGGTAACCGTGATCTGATCAAGAACGGCCGGAAGCGTCACCTCGTCTTCCTGGTCGGCGTCTGGAATCGCTACAGTGATGTCCTCGTTCTCGTCCTCGGTCTCCTGCGCCAACGCAACCGGTGAGAACGCAAGTGTCGCGGCCGTGCAGGCCAGGACCGCCGCAATTTCCGCCCTGAGTGAACTCGCCATTGATCTGATCCTCCAATAGACTTCAATGCATGAGTGGTCGATGCTTGGTGCCCGAATCTTCGCTGGGCTGTCGATAGTTTCTGCACTATCCCAGGCAGTGGCGACGACTTCTGGCCTCAGCCATTCGCCGGGACGGTCTGCCAACAGGGATACTGCAAACGACCACAGGGTTTGGAGTCTAGTCTTTGTTGTCAATAAAATGCAACACTGGTGGTCGGGCGGTCCACATTCCTGAGGATCCGATCGGCGGTTCGATACCATTTGGAAGGACGGAATATGCAGCATATCAATGCCTCGAGATCATCGCGGATCTTCGTGTGTTTGACGCTTTCGGCATGCATTTTTGGCGGTGTCTCGCAAGCTCAGACCATTGCCGGCCCGATTCCCATGCAGGCTTGGGTTCATGACCCGGTTCTGTCCAGCGTAGCGATCGCACCCGATGGCAGACATATCGTTGCGATATCACCACAAAATCTGGAGGCCGTACCGCAGCTTGCGATCTGGGACGCAGACGATCTCGACAGCCCGCCGCGCAGAATCGACCTTGTGGGCGACGATCGCTCGCGCTGGAAACCCCAGGGCGCCTTCTGGCTGACCAATTCGAAAGTCTACGTTGTCGGGACTCAGCTCCTGGACGCCCGCATCAGCGGTCGTACGATCCTCACGTTCAACAACCGCGCGTTCGTCTATGACATGGATCGCGAACGACTGTCCGAGCCGTTCGGCGGCGCCGGCACTCGCCTCGACAGTCTGCTGAACCGGTTTTCCCTGCTGGATCGCCTGCCGATGGATGACGACCGCGTGCTGGTGTCCACGACCACCCCGGAAGGCACCACCGACATCTACGAAATGAGCCTCGATCGCAACTACCGCCTTCGCCGCATCTTCCGCGGCTCCCCCGGCACCAGCGCCTTCACCGACCTGGACGGCGAAGTGCGTGCGCGCCTGCGCTTCGAGGATGCGGGCGGCCCCCGCCTCGAGGTCGATGTACGCCCGGTCGGCTCCAACGAGTGGCGCGAGATCGCAAAGTTCTACGCGCGGGATCGCGAAGGCCTCCAGCCAATAGGTTTTTCCAGCGACCCCGATGTCTTTTTCATGAGCGACAACGGTGGCCGCGAGTACGCGGTATTGCGCGAATACACAATTTCCAGCGGCGAACTCTCCGAGCCGATTTTCGCGCATGCGCGCTTCAATGCGACCGGCGTGGTGCTGGGCACCACGCGCAGCAAATATGGCGAGATCCTCGGTTTCACTTATGACGGTGCACGCCCGACGACTTACTGGGTGGATCCGGAACGCGCGGCCCTGCACGAGGCATTGCAGAACGCCTTCCCCGGCAAGGACATCACGCTGGGCAGCTTCTCGGACGACGAGCGCCGTGCAATCGTGGTGGTCTCGGCGTCAAACGATCCTGGCACCTTCTATTTCTTCGACGCCGAGCGCGGACTGATCGAACTGGGCCGCCCACGTCCCCTCATCGATCCGGAACTGCTGCCGAAAACACAGTTTACCGAATACACCGCGCGCGACGGCCTGACGGTGCCAGCGCTGCTGACTGTACCACTGCGCGGCGAGGCCCCGTACCCGGCGGTTGTCATGCCCCACGGTGGCCCCTGGGCGCGCGACTACGCAGGCTTCGACACCTGGCGGCAGTTCCTCGCCGATCGCGGCTACGTGGTGCTGCAACCTCAGTATCGCGGCACCTTCGGTCTCGGCCAGACGCTATGGCGCGCCGGCGATCGCGAGTGGGGCGGCAAAATGCAGGACGACAAGGACGATGGCGTGGCGTGGATGATCGAACAGGGTCTGGTCGATCCCGACAGCGTGGCCATGTACGGTTTCTCCTACGGCGGCTACGCGGCCATGGCGGCAATTGTGCGCAACGACCCGCCTTACCAGTGCGCCATCGCCGGCGCGGGGCTGGCGGAACTGCGCACGTTTGATCGCGTGACCTTCGAGAACTCACGCTTCAATCGCGAGTTCCAGAATCCGACTGTGGCCGGGCTGTCGCCGCTAGAGCACGTGGAAGACGCTTCGATCCCGATCCTGATATTCCACGGCAACCGAGACCAGATCGTGCCGATCGACCAATCGGAGAAGTACCACTCAGCGCTGCAGCGCGCTGGTAAGGATTCGACTTATGTTGAGATCGTTGACTACGGCCACGGTCCGTCTCTGACCCCGGACAAACAGGCGCAGGTCCTGGAGTTGCTCGAGAGTTATCTGGCTTCGGACAAGTGCGGTCTCGGCGGCCTGCAGGGGGCAAGCGCCTTGCAATCGGCGCGCTGACGACAGCGTTTCTGACTGGCATCCACCCCTGGCCGTCACGGCTGGCGGTGGATGCGCCCTTCCTTCTTCACGAAGGCCATATCGCCCATTCGCGAGATATCCTCGAGCGGGTCTCCCGTCACGGCCACGAGGTCCGCAAGCATGCCCTCGGCCACGCTGCCGAGCCGGTCATCGATCCCGAGAAAACGCGCCGCCACCGAGGGCGGACTGGATCGCCTCCATGGGCGGCATGCCGGCCTCGACCATCAGCGAAAACTCGCGGTGATTGTCGCCGTGCGGAGAGACGCCGGTGTCGGTGCCGAAGACGATGTTCACGCCGCTGCGGTAGGCCCGCGCGAAAGTATTCTGAATCAGCGGGCCGATGGTGCGCGCCTTGATGCGCACAACCTCCGGAAAGAAGCCATCGATCTCGGCCTGCTCGCCAACCCAGCGGCCGGCGATGATGGTGGGGACATACCAGGTGCCCTGGCGCTTCATCGCCTCCATCACCTCGTCATCCATGTAGGTGCCGTGCTCGATGGAATCCACACCGGCGAGCACCGCACGCAGCATGCCGTCGCGCCCATGCGCGTGTGCGGCCACCTGGAAGCCGTAGTCGCGTGCAGTGGCGACGATGTCCGCGAGTTCATCGTCCATGAACTGGGGGTTGTCGCCACTCGATGCGACCGACAATACGCCACCCGTCGCCGTGACAATGTCGGCGGGGTTGAGCCGGAAGGGCTCGACATAGGACTGCGGCCCGAATTCGGAGGTCAGGTGCGTGTGCATGTCCATCAGGCCACGCATCAGCGTGTGGTCACGCAGATCGATGACCTGATCGCCCTCGCGGGGCTCCGCGTAACCGTCGCCCACCGCCACGATGCGACCCTCACGCACCCGCACCGTGACGGGCCCCCGCGCGCGCGCCGACACCCCCTCGATCAGTCGTCCGTCATGCAGCAGCACGTCCCCCCCGCCATCGGCGGCATTCTGTGCAAGCGCTCCGGCCGGTGCGGCCAGCGTCACCGCACCGATCGCCAGTGCCGGAAGCATCCCGACGGCCGACCGCTGCGGCCAGTGCATCACTGCACCTCCAGCAGTTCCACCTCGAACAGCAGGGTTGCATTCGGGGGAATCACGCCACCAGCGCCGCGGGATCCGTAGGCCATCTCCGCGGGAATCAGCAGGCGCCGCATTTCGCCTACGCGCATGCCCGCCACCCCTTCGTCCCAGCCGCGGATCACCTGGCCGGCGCCCAGCGTAAAGATGAACGGCTCGCCACGCGGACGGGAGCTGTCGAACTGGGCGCCCTTGGCGTCATCGGCTTCCGGGGCATGCAGCCAGCCCGTGTAGTGCACCACGGCACGCTGACCGGACTCGATCGCCACGCCATCGCCCTCGCGTACAGTGGTGACCTGCATTTCAGTGACCTGCGCCGCGGGCGTGGTTGCATCCATCGTTTCGGCCGATGCATCCACCGGAGGCTCGCCGGGTTGGCAGCCGGCCAGAAAAACGCCAGCGAGACACAGGGCGGCGAGTGTACGGGTTCGGTTGGAACGCATGATTGAGGTTACTCCTGGGCAGCATCGGGAGAATCTGACTTCGGGAGGAAGTCCAGTGAGGCTGAGTTGATGCAGTAGCGCAGCCCGGTGGGCGGCGGGCCATCAGTGAACACATGGCCAAGGTGCGCGTCGCAGGCGGCACACACCACCTCGTCGCGGGTCATGCCGTGGCTTGTGTCGCGCGCGATGCGCACGGACGCATCGTCGGCAGGCTGCCAGTAACTTGGCCAGCCCGAGCCCGAGTCGTACTTGTGCGCCGAGGAGAAAAGCGTCGCTCCACAGCACACGCAGGTGTAGGTACCGGTCGCCTTGTGCGCATTGAACCTGCCGCTGAAGGCACGTTCGGTACCCTTCTCCTGTGTCACATGGTACTGCTGGGCATCGAGCCTGCTCGCAAGCGCTTCCTTGCGGGGTCTGGCGGATTCACTCACGGTGTCGCTCCTCGGTGGGCCGGAAAGACTGCCCGTGC
>CAYLNP010000115.1:0-7731 GCA_964384925.1 uncultured Woeseiaceae bacterium | reverse complement strand
CACGATGGCGCGCGCCCGCCCGCGCAGCGCCTGAGCCAGCGCTGCGAAGTCGCGATCCTTCGCCACCCCGCCTGCGATCAGCACCAGCGGACCCTCCAGGCCCTGCACCGCTGCAAGCGTCGCGCCCAGGTTGGTGCCCTTGGAGTCGTTGATCCAGTGCAGGCCATCGTCGCTGGGGACGCGTTCGCAGCGATGCGGCAGGCCGCGAAAGGCTGCAAGGGCCGCCACCGCGTCGGCCACCGCCGTGCCTGCGGCCTCGGCCAGCGCAAGCGCCGCCAGTGCGTTGGCCAGGTTGTGACGACCCGAAAGCGTCAGCGCCGCCACCGGCAGCAGATGGTCGTGCCCGCGGCACAACCAGCGCTGGCCTTCATGCGCGCGCACGCCGTACTGACCCTCTGCGGGTTCGTCCAGCGTGAAGTCGATGCGGTCCCTGCCGGCAGGCACCATTGCCGCCACCAGCGCATCGTCGCGATTCACGATACACACTTCCGCATGGTCGTAAATGCGCGCCTTGATCTGCGCGTAGTGCTCCAGCGTGCCGTGGCGGTCGAGATGATCGGGTGTGACGTTGAGCACGACTGCGGCGCGCGCCGGCAGCCGGGCGGTCTGCTCGAGCTGAAAGCTCGACACTTCGAGCACGTAGAACTGCGGCGCGCTACCGCCAAGCAGTTCCAGCGCAGCCGGGCCGAGGTTGCCACCGGCCTTCGCGCTCATGCCACCGGCATGAAGCATCGAGGCGACCAGCGTGGTCACGGTGCTCTTGCCATTCGTGCCGGTGATCGCCACCACGGGTGCTGCCGCCTGGTTGACGAACAGATCCAGCTCGCCGATCACCGGCAGACCGCGCGATCGCGCCAGCTGAAGCAGCGCGTCGTCCTGTGCAATCCCCGGCGAGGCGACGACGCGGTCGATGCGATCGAGCAGTGCCGGCGTGAACTCACCCAGCGTCAGCGCCTGTTCGCCCAGCAGCTCGCGCAGCGCGTCGAGCGCCGGCGGGCTCTGCCGCGAGTCGGCAACACTCACGGCCAGACCCTGTGCATGCAGGAAGCGCGCGCATGCCAGCCCCGACACGCCGGCACCCACGATGAGCGTGCGCAGCTTCGTCGAACCCTGCGCCGCATCACGGCGCATGAAGCGCAGGCGAGGTGTCGTCACGGTGATCATCGGATCTTCAGACTCGCCAGGCCGATCAGCACCAGGATGACGGTGATGATCCAGAACCTGACAATGACCTTGGGCTCAGCCCAGCCCTTGAGCTCGTAGTGATGGTGCAGCGGCGCCATGCGGAACACGCGCCTGCCGGTGGTCTTGTATGAGATCACCTGGATCATCACCGAAACGGTTTCGATGACGAACACTCCACCCATGATCAGCAGCACGATCTCCTGGCGCACCGATACGGCCACCACGCCCAGCGCGGCACCCAGCGCAAGCGCGCCGACATCGCCCATGAACACCTGTGCCGGGTAGGTGTTGAACCACAGAAAACCCAGACCGGCGCCCGCGAGCGCAGCACAGAACACCAGCAGTTCGCCGGTGCCCGCAACGTAGGGGATGTCCAGGTAGGCCGAGAAGTTGACGTTGCCGGCCGCATAGGCGAACACACCCAGCGCCGAGGCGACCATCACGGTGGGCATGATCGCAAGCCCGTCCAGACCGTCGGTGAGATTCACCGCGTTGGAGCTGCCGACGATGACCAGCCAGACCCAGGGAATGTAGATCAGTCCCAGCGGCAGCAGCAGGTCCTTGAAATAGGGAATCAGCAGCGAGGTCTGCACCGGATCCGTGGCGGTGGTGTAGAGCGCGACCGCGGCGACCAGTGCGACCAGTGACTGCCAGAACATCTTCCAGCGCGCGATCAGGCCGCGGCTGTCGCCGAGCACCAGCTTCTTGTAGTCGTCGACGAAACCGATGATGCCGAAAGCAAGCGTCACGCCCAGCACGACCCACACGTAGCGATTCGACAGGTCGGCCCACAGCAATGTCGTCAGCGCGATGGCCACGAGAATCAGCGCACCGCCCATGGTCGGCGTACCGGCCTTCGGCAGGTGGGACTGGGGACCATCGCCGCGGACCTGCTGGCCGATCTGGCGCATGCTCAGCACCCGGATCATGGTGGGTCCCAAGAGCAGCGAGAACGCCAGTGCCGTGAGCGCCCCCAGGATGGCACGCATCGTCAGGTAACCGAACACGTTGAAGCCGGTGTGGAAGCGCGTCAGGTATTCGGCGAGATGCAGCAGCATGGCTCAGCGCTCCCGGTCGTCGGTCGGCTGCACGAGGCGCGCCACCAGCCGCTCAAGTTGTGCCGCACGGGAAGCCTTGACCAGCACGCGCAGGTCCTTGCCGGATTCGGCGGCCAGCAGGTCGTATGCAGCGTCGATGTCGGCGAGGGCGTGTGCGCCGGTGCCGAAGGTCTCTGCGGCATGGGCGGCCAGCGGGCCGATACAGACCATGCCGTCCAGGCCCGCCGAGCGCGCCACCTTGCCGAGCTCGGCATGCAGCCGAGCCGCGTCAGGACCCAGTTCGCCCATGTCGCCAAGCACCAGCCAGCGTCGGCCGGACTGCGCTGCGAGGAACTCGATGGCCACCCGCACGGAGCCCGGATTGGCGTTGTAGCTGTCATCGAACACCACGCCGCCGCCGACCCCGGGCAGCGGCCTGAGGCGACCACCGGGGTTTTCGACCTGCGCCAGCCCGTCGACGATGTGCGAAAGCGTGGCGCCCGCGGCGACGCTGGCTGCCGCAGCTGCCAGCGCGTTCATCACGTTGTGCCGGCCGGCCATCGGCAGGCGCACATCGGCAGACCCCACGGGGCAGCGCAGGCGAAAGCTCAGCCCGGGGGTGTGCTCGCTCATAGATTCGCGGATGTCTTCGGCCGAAAACTCGGCTTCACCGCTGAGCCCGAAACGCATGACGGGGCGCTGACCGCACATCTCCAGCCACAGCGCTGCATACGCGTCATCGCCATTGACGATGGCCGTGGCGCCGGGCGCCAGCGTGGCGAACAGCTCGCCCTTCGCACGCGCCACGCCCTCCAGTGAACCGAACCCTTCGAGGTGGGCCGCTGCAGCATTGGTCACCAGCGCAACCGTGGGTTGCACCAGCTGTGTCAGCGCGGCGATCTCGCCGGCGTGATTGGCGCCCATTTCGATGACGGCCGCGCGGTGACGGCTCTCCAGTGCCAGCAGCGTCAGCGGCACGCCGATGTGATTGTTGAGATTGCCGCGCGTGGCGAGCGTCGGCCCGCGACACTCGAGGATCGCATGCAGCATCTCCTTGACCGTGGTCTTGCCATTGGAGCCGGTGAGTCCGATCACGGGCCCTGCAAAACCGCTGCGCCACTGCGCTGCAAGGCGCTGCAGCGCACGCTGCGTATCGGCCACGAGTATCTGCGGCAACGGCACATCCAGCGCACGACTCACGATCACGCCGGCGGCACCGGCTTCGCGGGCCGCCGCGATGAAGCCATGGCCATCGAAGCGCGGGCCGGTAAGCGCGACGAACAGGTTGCCTGCCACCAGTGCGCGGCTGTCGGTGGAGACGCCGACGAATGGCGCATCCGGACCGATCAGCTCGCCGTTGATCGCACCGGCCACCTGCATCAGCGTGCGCAGGTTCATGGCTGCAGCTCCAGTGCGGCGCGCACCGCCGCCTCATCGCTGAACGGCAGGCGGGTCGCGCCGACCGCCTGCACCTGCTCATGACCCTTGCCGGCGACCAGAACCAGATCGTCGGGACCTGCCATCGCCACCGCCGTCCGAATCGCTGCGGCACGATCGCGGATCGTTTCACTCGAAGCGCTACCCAGTCCGCTGCGAATGTCGCGAATGATCTGCTCGCCGTCCTCACCGCGTGGATTGTCATCCGTCAGTACGACGTGATCGGCGAGCCGACCCGCCACTTCACCCATCAGCGGACGCTTGCCACGGTCACGCTCACCGCCACAGCCGAACACACACAGCAGGCGCCCTGCCGGCCGATGCTCGCGCAGCGTGTGCAGCACGCGCTCAAGCGCGTCCGGTGTATGCGCGAAATCCACCACGACCAGCGGGCGTCGACCGGCCCCACCGAAAAGCTGCATGCGTCCGGGCGGTGGCCTTACACGCGACAGGCGCGCGGCGGCCTCCTCGACCGGCATGTCCATGCCCACCAGCATGCCCAGCGCCAGCAGCAGGTTCGCCGCATTGAAGCGCCCGAGCAGTGCGCTCTCCAGGACCCCGTGGGTACCGTCGAGCGACCAGCCAACGCTCAGACCGTGGCCCTGGCTGGCAACGACGCGACCCGCGAGCCGCCGCACCGACCCGCCTGCGCCGACACCGTTCATCGTCACGCTCAGCGCCTGCGCTGCGCGCGGCAGTGAGGCCAGCAGCTGCGCGCCGCAGGCGTTGTCCGCATTGATCACCGCCGTCTCCAGGCCGGGCCATGCGAACAGGCGCGCCTTCGCGGCGGCATAGGCTTCCATGGTGCCGTGGTAGTCGAGATGATCATGAGTGAGGTTCGTGAACGCGGCGACACGCAGCCGCACGCCATCCAGACGCGCCTGGTCCAGCGCATGCGAGGAGGCCTCGAGCACGGCGTCGCCGCAGCCCTCATCACGGGCTGCCGCCAGCCAGCGATGCAGGGTAATGACATCCGGTGTCGTCAGCGTGGTATCGGCCAGCGCCGTCGTGCGCCCGTGTCCCAGCGTGCCGATGTAGGCACAGGGTCGCGCCGCCTGATCCAGCGCGTTGGCGACCAGCCAGGCCACCGTGGTCTTGCCGTTGGTGCCGGTCACCGCCGCAAGCGACAGCGCCGCCGACGGGCGTGCGAAAAACGCATCGGCGATGCGTCCCAGGCGTGCGCGCAGCGCCGGCACGCAAACCTCCACGCCACCCGGCGGCAGCTGCGGTGCCGCACGCCCCGGCGCCGGCTCCCAGACCACCGCACGGGCGCCGTGACGCAGTGCCTCGTCGAGGAAGTCCAGACCATGGTGACGCTGTCCGGCAAGCGCGACGAACAGTGCGCCGGGCGTGACCTCGGCGCTGTGCATCGTGATGTCGTCGATCACGCAGTCGGCGAACGCCGGACGCATGTCGCTGAGCAGCGCAGCGAGTGTCACGGTGTCATGGGCGGCACGGGCGGGCATCATGGATCCACCCCGGCGCGAATGATCGGTATGCGTGCGGGCTCGGGCAGGCGGTCCGGTGGCACGGCCATCAGACGCAGTGCGTCGGAGACGATGCGCGAGAACGCCGGCGCGGCCACCTCACCGCCGTAGTACGCGCCGGCGCGTGGTTCGTCGATGACAACGACAACCGCCAGGCGTGGATCGGTGGCCGGTGCCACGCCGCCGAACAGCGACAGGTGTCGGGTCTCGGAGTACCCGCCCGCGCTGGCCTTGCGGGCCGTGCCGGTCTTGCCCGCCACGGTGTAGCCTGCGACTGCGGCCTGCTGACCGGTGCCGGTGGATGACACCACGGCTTCCATCATCTGCATGACCGCCTGCGCCGTCTGAACACTGAGCACCCGCTCGCCTGCCGGCGGACGGTCGAGTGCGACCAGCGACACGCCGCGCGAGATGCCGCCCGCGCCGAGGATCGCGTAGGCCTGGGCAAGCTGCAGTGTGGTCATCGACAGGCCGTAGCCGAACGCCATGGTCGCCTGACCGATCGGCCGCCACAGTTCGTGGTGATGCATCAGCCCGGCGGACTCCCCCGGAAAGCCCGCCTTGGTCAGACGACCGACGCCGAAGCGATCGAGCACACTCCACAGCTCGACGGGTTCGAGATCCATTGCCACGCGCGCGGCGCCGACGTTGCTCGACTGCGCCATCAGCGTCGTGAGATCGATGCGACCGTGATTCTGCCGGTCCTCGATGCGCCGCTGGCCGACCTGCAGGAACCCCGGCGAGGTATCCACCCATGCATCGGCGCGATAGCGACCCGATTCCAGCGCCGCGGCGACGACGAAAGGCTTGAAGGCCGAGCCGGGTTCGAAGATGTCGGTGGCCGCGCGATTGCGGTAGCGGTCGACCGCGAACTGCGCGCGGTCGTTCGGGTTGTAGCTGGGCTGATTGACCATCGCGAGCACCTCGCCGGTGGCCACGTCGAGCACGACCGCAGACCCCGACAGCGCCTGGTGCTGGGCGACGATGGCCTTGAGCTCGCGGTAGGCCAGGTACTGGATGCGCAGATCGATGCTCACGCGCAGGTCGCGTCCCGGACGCGCGGCGCGGATGAGCTCCACGTCCTCGATCACCCGCCCGAAGCGATCACGCAGCACCCGCTTGCTGCCGGGCTCGCCGCGCAACCAGTGCTCGAAGGCAAGCTCCAGACCTTCCTGCCCCTTGTCATCGACGTTGGTGAAGCCCAGCACGTGGCCGCTGACCTCACCCGCCGGATAGTAGCGGCGATACTCGCGCTGAAGATGCACGCCGGGCAGCTGCAGTGCCGCCACGCGCGCCGCCTGGTCCGGGCGCATGTGCCGACGCAGGTAGACGAACTCGCGGTGGGTATTGCTGGTGATGCGCCGTGCCAGCCATTGCGGATCGCGATCGAGCACGCGCGCAAGCTCAGGCAGCCGATCGGCCGCCACGGAGACCTCGCGCGGGTGCACCCAGACACTGTCGACAGGCGTACTTACCGCCAGTGGCTCGCCATTGCGATCGACGATCGGTCCGCGATGCGCGGAGATCTCGGCATGGCGGATGTGCCGTGCATCGCCCTCGGCGGTCAGAAACTCACGGTCCAGCACCTGCAGATCGACGGCGCGCGCACCGAGCACGACGAAGGCCACGACGAAACCGCCGAGCACCAGCAGGCTGCGCGCGCGGAAATTTCCGGACTCGAACACCGGGCGTGTGCGTCTTGCCGCCATCTCAGCGCTCCACCACGACGAGTTCGATCTCGTCGGGCAGCGGCGGGCGCATGGACAGTTCACGGCGCACCAGCGCCTCGACCCGACCGTGCGTTGCCAGCGTGCCCTGTTCGATCTGCAGGCGTCCCCAGTCGATCTGCAGACGATCGCGCTGCGCCTGCAGCCGCTCGAGCTCGACGAACAGCTGACGTGATTCGTGACGGGTGTGCACGGCCGCAAGCGCCGAGATCACCACGGCCACGAACAGCACGAGGACCACGCTGACGTCGAACCACAGTCCCTGCAGGCGCACGGCTAAAGTCGCTCGGCCGCGCGCAGCACGGCACTGCGCGCGCGCGGGTTGCGCGCAAGCTCCGCATCGCCGGCACGCACGGCGCGACCGAGCAGGCGCAATCGCGGCCGGGCATGCGCGGGCATATCGGGCAGACCGGCATACACCGGATCAGGCAGGCTGGCCTTGCGCAGATAGCGCTTGACGATGCGATCCTCCAGTGAATGAAAGCTGATGACGCACAGGCGCCCGCCCTGTGCGAGCAGCTGCTCGGCGTGTGCCAGCGCCTGGGTCAGCACCTCGAGTTCGCGATTGATGAAGATGCGGATGGCCTGGAAACTGCGTGTCGCCGGATGCTTGCGCTCACCGCGATTCGGTACGCAGGCGGAGATGATCGCGGCGAGCTGCGCCGTGGTCGTGATGGCCGACTGCGCGCGCTCGGCGAGGATGCGCCGCGCGATGCGCCGTGCATGACGCTCCTCACCGAACTCGCGCAGTACGCGCACGATCTCGCGCTCCGGCGCATGCGCCAGCCACTGCGCGGCACTTTCTCCGGCCTCGGGATTCATGCGCATGTCCAGCGGACCATCGGCCTGGAAACTGAA
>CAYLNP010000114.1:0-7950 GCA_964384925.1 uncultured Woeseiaceae bacterium | reverse complement strand
CACCTGCGAATGGGACACCGCAGCCGGCCAGGCCGTCGCCGAAGCCGCCGGAGCGCTCACGGTCGATCTGCAGGGCCAGCCGCTGCGATATAACAAGGGTACCTCGCTGCTGAACGGGTTTTTTCTGGTCTATGCGGATCGCAGTCGGGCGTGGCTCGATCACCTGCCCGAAGGCCTGCGGGTGCCGGCCCCCCAGTGAACCTGAGCCTGTCCAGCCTGTCGATTGCCGTCGTGGTGATCGCTCTCGGAGCGTTCTGGTACGACAGTATGCGCGTGCGCGAGGCGGCCAACCGTATAGCCGAGCGCACCTGCTCACAGCAGGGCCTGCAGTTTCTCGACGGGACGGTCTCCCTGGCGGCGCTTCGGCCTCGACTGGCCGGCGGCGGCCTGCGGCTGGAACGAACCTACGTGTTCGATTACGCCGTCGATGGAGTGTTGCGGGCCAGTGGCTTTATCATCATGCTCGGGCGCCGCATGCAGCACGTCGGCGTGTCGGGTGAGCACTGAGAGCCGGCAGACTGGAAGCCCCATGAGCGAGAAGATCGACACGGAAGGGTTCAAGCGCCTGGATCGTCTGCGTGAGCTGCGTGTGGCACACAGTGACCTCGACCGGGTCATCGATCACCTCGCCCATGCCCCGGAAGTCGATCAGCTGATGATCCGGCGGCTGAAGAAGCGCAAGCTTCAGCTCAAGGATGCCATCACCCGACTGGAAAGCCAGCTGATTCCCGATCTCAACGCCTGAGCCCACGAGCATGCCTATTCCCGTCGCAGGCCCGCTGTCCATCGACGAACGGGATCTGCACTTCCGCTATCATCGCGCTGGTGGGCCGGGCGGCCAGCACGTGAACAAGGTCGAAACGGCGGTGCAGCTGAAGTTCACCGTCGAGGGCTATTCCGGGTTGCCGCAGAACGTGCGTGATCGGTTGCGCTCGCTCGCCGGCCGTCGACTTACCGATGACGACGACATCCTCATCGAGGCCTCGCGATATCGCAGCCGTGAACGCAACCGGGAGGATGCACTCGCCCGGCTCGTGGATCTGCTGCAACGCGCCGCAGCACCTCCGCGCCCCCGCGTGGCCACCCGCGTGCCTCGCGCGACGCGCGAACGCAGGCTTGCGCAGAAAAAGGATCGCGCCCGCGTCAAGCGTCTGCGCGGTCCTCCGACGGGGGCGGATTGACGGCGGGTGGCGCCAGCGACAAGACCTGCTGCAGCGACTGGCGGATCTGCGCGCCCAGCACCTGCCGGGCATCCTCATCGACCGCGCGCAGACGATCATCGAAGTGCAGGCGCTGCTCGCCGTCGATGCTGAGCACCCCCTCCCGGCTCATCGCGTCGATGAATACCGTGAATACCCCGCGGTCGAAAAAATCCGGTGAATGCAGCTCGAACACGAGCGACAGCCGCTCGGCGACCTGCTGGGACAGATCGAGCAGCTCGCTGCGGCGCAGTTTCCCCGAACCGGCCTGCAGCAGCAGTGCAACGACAAGGTAATAGCGCTGCAGCGTCGGCATCATCGACTGACCCAGCACCATCAACTGGGCGGTTGACGCGGACCCGGCGCGCGCGCGGCTCCAGATGCGCTTGCCCCGTCCCGGCCTCAACAGCCCCGCCGAGGCCATGGACGCCAGCGTCTGATCCAGCGCCCGACGCAGTTCGCGCCGGTTCCAGGGCAGTCGCAGCTCGCGCGACACGTACGGGTAGGTCAGCGCGATCAGCCGGCGGATGCGCCGCAGTCCCAGGCTGCGATGATTCATGTAGCAGCAGGCCACGAGCCCGTGCAGCGCGAGCAGGTGCTGTACGTTGTTGCGGAAATAGGTGGCCAGCAGTGCCCGCTGCTCGTCCATGTGAATCACATCGCCAAGGGTATGGTGATGACGCTGCACCACCTGCAGGGTTTCCGCAGTTTTGATCACCTGCAGTCCATCCATGTCCGGCAGCCGCGTGGCCATGGCCCAGGGTGGGCGTTTGAGAAGCTGCAGGTACATCGAGATCTGCGCCGCAAGGTCTCGCTCGACCATCGCCTGTTTGGGCATGGCCAGCAGCACAAGCGCCACCAGATTGACCGGATTGACGACCGCAGCCGTATTGATTCGCACCAGGATCTCGCGGCCCAGGTCATCCACCACCTCACCCAGCCACGCGGGCCGCGCGTCGAGCTGATGCTTCTCGTCCCGCCAGCCGGGGCGGGCTGCATCGAGCACCGGCGACAGGTGCAGCGGTTCCCCGACCGACACCTGCACATGACCGAAGTGCTCTCGCAGCGTGCGCACGGAACGCAGCAGGCCGGCGATCGATTCCTTCTTCTTGCGCTGACCGCTGAGCTCGCCGATATAGGTCTGACCCTCGACGAGCTTCTCGTAGCCGAAATACACCGGCACGAATGCCAGCGGACGCACCGGCTCGCACAGGTAGCTATGCACGGTCATCGACAGCATGCCCGTGCGGTGAGGCAGCAGACGCCCCGTGCGGCTGCGCGTGCCCTCTATGAAGTATTCGATCGGATGGCCGCGGCTGAGCATGGCTGCGAGATAGCCCCGAAACACCGCGGTGTACAACGCGTTGCCAGAGAAGCTGCGACGAATGAAGAATGCTCCGCCCCGGCGCAACAGCGGCCCGAGCAGCGGCAGATTCAGATTGATGCCCGCGGCGATATAGGGAATCGCGAGGCCCTGTTTGTACACCACGTAGGACAGGATCAGGTAGTCGATATGGCTGCGGTGGCACGGGACGTAGACGAGCTCATGATCACGCGCAAGCTCGCCGAGCCGTTCGACCTGGTGAAGCTCGATGCCGTCATACAGGCGCGTCCACAGCCAGGTCATCAGCTTCTCGAACACCAGAATGGCCGGATAGGAATAGTCGGCGGCGATCTCCATGCCGTAGCCCCGTGCCTTGTCGCTGACGCGCGCCGGCGACTGACCGGTTGCCGCCGCCTCGTCGGCGATTGCCTGGCGTACCGGCGCGGTGGTCAGCAGCTGGGCGATCAGGCTGCGACGGTGAGACAGGTCGGGGCCGATGACCGCGGCCCGGGCGCCGCGGAAGTGACGCCGCAACAATCGAGACACGCGACGCACCGCAAGCTCCTGGCGCGTCTGACCATCGATGAGTTTTCGCAGCGAAGCCGCCTCACCGAACTGCACCAGCACATTTCGCCCATGCAGCAGCGCCGCAAGCGCACCGCGCGTGCGACCGGCCAGCGCCCACTGTTCGGCGAACAGCAGCTTCAGCCAGGACTGCTCGCGCGCAGGCGCCCGCCCCCAGAAGACCGCGACCGGCACCAGGGTCACATCGATGCTGGCGTCAGCCAGCACAAGCTCGACCAGACGCTGCAATCGCCGCGACGCGCTCGGGTCTGGTCTGCGTATCAGCAGGCCGCGCAGACGACGCACGCCGAACACGGCGCGGCGGCCGAGCAGGCTGGAGCCGCTCAGGCCCGGCAGTCGATGACGGCGGCATGCCGCATCGAGCACCAGGGCATCGAGCAGCAGGTCGTTCTCCAGCACGTAGCAGACGCCGCTCGCGGGGATCTGCAGGCGCTCGAGGTCACCGGGCGCCACCGTGAAGCGCACCCACAGGTTGACGACGCCGCGAATGACGGCCACGCCAAGATCGGCAATCCAGTTGAGCCAGCGCACCTCATCGCCTCCCCGCACCGCAGAAGCGGCGCGCAATGCAGATGGTACCAAGATGACGCGCAGCACCTGTGGCTTTGCCCGGAGGCCGGCAGCAGGTATCGTGCCCGCATGACTGCACCCAAGCTGCCTGCGCCGGAGGAAAGCGCCCTGTTCCTGGATGTCGACGGTACCTTGCTGGAACTGGCCGATGCCCCGGACGCCGTTGTCGTGAGCGAAGCGACGCGCAACCTGCTCAGTGCGCTGAATGCGCGGCTGGACGGTGCCGTGGCGCTGATCAGCGGGCGCTCACTGGACAGCCTGGATGGGCTGTTCGCCCCGCTCGTGATGCCTGCGGCCGGCGTTCACGGCCTGCAGCGTCGCGATCGCAACGGCCAGCGACGACAATACGAGGTATCGGAGCACTGGCATGCCGCACTGGCACCGCAACTGCGTCGCTACGCGGCCTCGCATCCGGGACTCGAGCTCGAAGACAAGGGACATGCGCTGGCGCTTCACTACCGTCGCGCGCCGGACATGCAGGCCTCGGCCGAGGCGCTCGCCGAGGAGCTGATGAGTTCGATCATCGAACCCACGCGGCTGCTCCGGGGCAAGAAGGTCCTGGAGTTCATGCCGATGGGCAGTGACAAGGGACAGGCGATCGACGAGTTCATGACCGAGTCGCCGTTTCGGGACCGCCAGCCCGTGTTCATCGGCGACGACGTCACGGATGAGGCGGGGTTTGCCGCTGTGAACACCATGCGAGGGTGTTCGATACGCGTCGGCGATGGCGCGGTCACCGCTGCGCGGTATCGACTCGCCGATGTCGCCGACGTACACCGCCAGCTGCAACAGTGGCTGGACTGATATTCGGGACGCAGCAGGGAGGCCGCAATGCCCAGTCTTGATCTTGCCGTCATCGGCAACTGCCAGATCGCCGCACTGCTCGATGCGCAGGCCCGCGTGGTATGGGGCTGTCTGCCACGCATGGACAGCGATCCCACCTTCTGTTCGCTGCTCACCGATACCGACGACCCCGAAGGCGGCTTTTACGATGTACAGCTGCGCGATCTCGCGCGCAGCGAGCAGCGCTATGCCGACAACACCGCGGTCGTCATCACGACACTGCACGATGCGCATGGGTCGAGTGTGCGCATCACCGACTTCGCGCCGCGCTACTACCAGTATGGCCGCAGCTTCCGACCCGTCATGCTGGTGCGCATCATCGAGCCGCTGACAGGCTCGCCGCGGATCAGGATTCGGCTGCGTCCGGGCAAGGACTGGGGCAAACATCGACCGGCCACGACCTTCGGCAGCAATCACGTGCGTTTCGTCGCCTCGGGTTTCACCTTGCGCCTGACCACCGAGGCGCCCATCAGCGCGGTCCTCGAGGAAAGCGAGATGGTTCTCGACCAGCCCATGCACCTGCTGCTCGGCCCCGACGAGACCCTCACCGAGAGCCCGGCCAGAAGTGCACGGCACATGCTCGATGAAACCATGCGCTACTGGGAGAACTGGGTACGCTCGCTGGCCATTCCCTTCGAATGGCAGGACGCGGTCATCCGCGCGGCCATCACCCTGAAGCTGTGCGCGTATGAAGACACCGGCGCGGTGCTCGCGGCGCTGACCACCTCCATCCCGGAGGCCGCCAACAGCGGCCGGAACTGGGACTATCGCTACTGCTGGCTGCGTGACAGCTACTTCGTCGTGCAGGCGCTCAACCGCCTTGGCGCCACGAAGACCATGCAGGCTTATCTGCGCTACATCATCAATGTTGCTTCGGGCATGGACGCCGAGCTTGGTCTGCAGCCGCTCTACGGGATCAGCGGGCAGACCCGACTCACGGAACGCCAGGTCGAAAGTCTGCCGGGCTACCGCGGCATGGGGCCGGTCAGGGTCGGCAACCAGGCGTGGGAGCAGGTGCAGAACGACGTCTACGGCGCCGTCGTGCTGTCCTCCGCACAGTCCTTTTTCGATCGGCGACTGCCATCGGGCGGTCGCGACGCAAGCTTCGACCTGCTCGAGCGCCTCGGCGAGCAGGCCGCCCGGCGCTTCGACCAGCCCGATGCAGGCCTGTGGGAATACCGCGGCCGCCAACGGGTGCATACCTTCTCTGCGGTCATGTGCTGGGCGGCCTGCGACCGGCTGGCACGAATCGCCAGACAGATCGGGCGTGCCGAGGCCGCGGGCAGCTGGCAGCAGCGTGCCGACGACATGCACACGGCCATCTGCGCGCAGGCATGGGATCCGGCCCAGAACAGCTTCACCGAGAGTTTCGGTCGGCCCGAGATGGATGCGAGCCTCCTGACGCTGCACGAGCTGGGTTTCGTGCGTGCCAGCGACCCGCGCTTCACCGGCACGCTCGCGGCGATCGAACAGCAGCTTCGCCGCGGCAGCTTCCTGTTCCGCTATGGCGCCGCAGACGATTTCGGCATGCCGGAGAACGCCTTCAATATCTGCACGTTCTGGTACATCAATGCGCTGGCCGCGGTGGGACGTCAGGACGAGGCGCGTGAGCTGTTCGAAAACATGCTCGCCCATCGCAACCCGCTGGGCCTGCTCTCCGAGGACATCGATCCGGCCAGCGGCGAACTGTGGGGCAATTTTCCGCAGACCTACAGCATGGTCGGCATCATCAACGCGGCGATGCGACTGAGCAAGCCGTGGGAGGAAGCATTCTGATGTCAGGCAGACTCATCGCCGTGTCGAACCGCGTGGCCGCTCCGCTGCGCGGCCAGGTATCGGGTGGCCTGGCGGTGGGCGTACTCGCAGCACTCCGGGAGCATGGCGGTATCTGGTTCGGCTGGGACGGCAACACCACCGACAGTGAACCCCACGATGCGCGCCTGCACCAGGACGGCAATATCAGCTACGCAACGATCAACCTGAACCGCACCGAGTTCGAGGCTTACTACAATGGCTTCAGCAACGAAACCCTGTGGCCACTGTTTCACTTCCTGCTGGGCTTCTTCAAGTATGACCGCCACAACTTCGAGTCCTATCTGCGGGTCAACGCGCTGTTCGCCCGCAAGTTGAAACCCCTGCTCGAACCCACCGACATCATCTGGATACACGACTATCACCTCATACCGCTGGCCGCTGAACTCAGGCGCGCGGGCGTCACACAGCCCATCGGCTTTTTCCTGCATGTGCCGTTCCCGGGCTATGACGTGCTGCGCGCGCTGCCGGTGCATGAACACCTGCTGCGCTGCCTCTGCGCCTACGATGTCGTGGGCTTTCATACCCAGCGCGACCTGCGCTCGTTTCAGGAGTGCATCGCGCAACCACAGATCGGCGGTCATATCCTCTCGGATGGCAGACTGCGCGCATGCGGGCGCATGTTTCGGGCAGACGTGTTTCCGATCGGCATCGAGGTCGAGAGCTGTGCTGAACTCGCACGTGAGCAGCACAGTGACCCGGAGGTGGAACGGCTGCGCGAAAGCCTGACGGGTCGCAGGATGATCATGGGGGTCGACCGGCTCGACTACAGCAAGGGACTGCCCGAGCGCTTCCACGCCTACGAGCGGCTGCTGCAGCATTATCCCGACAACCGCGGCAAGGTGGTCCTGCTGCAGATCGCACCGCCCACCCGCACCGGCATTCGCACCTATGCCGAGATCCGCGAGGAACTCGAGGGCATCGCCGGACGCATCAACGGCCGCTACGCCCAGATCGACTGGATGCCAGTACGCTATCTCAATCGCGGCTACGATCGCGCCATCCTGATGGCGCTCTACCGCGAGGCGCGTGTGGGCCTGGTCACGCCCGTGCGCGATGGCATGAACCTCGTGGCCAAGGAGTACGTGGCCGCGCAGGACCCGGAAGACCCGGGCGCGCTGGTGCTCTCCACACTGGCCGGTGCAGCCTTCGAACTCGAGCAGGCCGTGCTGGTCAACCCCTACGACACCGACGGGGTGGCCGCGGGTATCCAGACCGCCCTGGAAATGCCGCTCGCCGAGCGCCGCGAGCGACACGCGGCGATGCTCGCGACGCTCAAGCGAAACGACATCAATGCCTGGCGCAGCCGCTTCATCGAAGCGCTGCGTCAGGGCGCAGAACAGTCCGACGCATGATCGACCTGATCGCAGACATCGGCGGCACGAACACCCGATGCGCCTTGGTGGAGGACACGCGCATTACTGCCGTGCGCGAACTGCGCAATGAGCGCTTTTCGAGTCTCACGGAGGCGCTGCTTCACTATCTGGCCGAGGTGGGCCGCCCCGCCCGGCTGCGTCACGCCGCCGTGTGCGTCGCAGCACCGGTGCTTACCGACCACGTACGCATGGTCAATATCGACTGGACGTTTTCACGTGTGACGCTCGCACGAACGCTGGG
>CAYLNP010000113.1:0-7987 GCA_964384925.1 uncultured Woeseiaceae bacterium | reverse complement strand
CGTGACTGCATGGCCGACTCGGTGCCGATCATCGTGATCACCGGCCAGGTGCCCACGGCGGCGATCGGCACGGACGGTTTTCAGGAGGCTCCGGTGTCCTCGATCATGGGCTCCGTGGCCAAGCACGTTTTTCTGGTCACCGACCCGGCCCGGCTGGAAGCCACCGTGCGCTGCGCCTTCGAGATCGCACGCACCGGGCGACCCGGGCCGGTCGTCATCGACGTACCCAAGGACGTGCAGAACTGGGAGGGTGTGTTCCAGGGCGCTGGCAGCCTGCCGATACCCGGCTATCGCCGCAGGCTGCGCGAACTCGCCGAGAACCGCTTGAGCGAGGCCGGATGTGCCGAATTCTTCGAGCTGCTGGCGGCCTCCCGGCGGCCGCTGATCTATGCCGGCGGCGGCGTCATCAACGCCAATGCCGCCACGGCCCTTCGCGAGTTTTCGCGTCGTTTCCGGATTCCTGTGGTCACCACATTGATGGGTATCGGGGCAACGGACACAACCGATGAACTCTCGCTGCACATGCTGGGCATGCATGGCGCTGCACACGCCAACTACGCGGTCGAGGACTGCGACTTTCTGATCGCGCTGGGCTCCCGATTCGACGATCGCGTCGCTGGCGTGCCGGACAAATTCGCCCGTAACGCCCAGAAGATCGCCCACTTCGATATCGACCCCTCAGAGATACACAAGGTCAAGCCGGTCGACTGGCACCATGTCGGCGAACTTGCAGACGCGCTGGTCCGGCTGACCCGCCACGGACATGCCGCAGGTTTCAATGGCGACCACGACACATGGCTTGCCGAGGTGGCCGAACTCAAACGCACGTATGCCTTCAACTTCGATCGAGCCAGTCCGCTGATCCAGCCTGAACACGTGATCGAGTGCATCAACCGCCTGACAGGGGGTGAGGCCATCATCGCCACCGGCGTGGGCCAGCACCAGATGTGGGCGGCGCAGTACTTCGATTTTCGCGCACCCCGCCTCTGGCTGACCTCAGGCAGCATGGGCACGATGGGTTTCGGGCTGCCGGCTGCGATCGGCGCTCAGTTCGCCGCTCCGGACCGACTCGTCATCGACATCGACGGTGATGCCAGCATCCGGATGAACCTCGGCGAGCTCGAAACCGTCACGACCTACGACCTGCCGGTCAAGGTGGTGGTGCTCAACAATTTCGGCGACGGCATGGTCAAGCAGTGGCAGAAGCTCTACTTCATGGGGCGTCTGTCGGCCAGTGACAAATCGCTGCACAAGAAGGATTTCATCAAAGCCGCAGAGGCGGACGGCTTTCCGTGGGCCCGGCGGCTCGACGAGAAGGCCGATATCGAGCGGGTGGTCAGGGAGTTCATCGAGTTCAAGGGCCCTGCATTCCTCGAAGTCATCATCGACCCGGAAGCCGGCGTCTATCCGATGGTGGGACCCGGCCAGTCCTACGAGCAGATGATCACCGGTGACTTCATTCCCAGCCGTGACGGCAAGTCGCGTCCGACCGACGGTGCCGACCCCACGGGCATGTTCTAGCGGCATCACGCAAGGAAGCGAGGATGACCAACGTCAATCGTCAGTGGGTGCTGGCGGAACGGCCGGTTGGCCGCCCCGTGCGCGAAACGGATTTTCGACTCCAGGAAAGCGCGATCCCCTCGCCTGCCGAGGGTGAGTTGCTCATCAGGACGCTGTATCTGTCGGTGGCCCCGGTGATGCGCCAGTACATGCTCGACGGCGCCGGCTTCGAAAAGCCGCTGGCCATCGGTGATGTGATGCGCGGTCGCGGGGTTGGCATGGTGGTCGAGTCGCGTCACCCCGACTACGCGGTCGGCGACATCGTCCAGGCCAAGCTCGGGTGGCAGCAGTACGTCATCTCCGACGGCTCGCCGTGGTGGATGATGTACAAGGTGCATCAGCGCGTCGCCCCCTACTCCACGGCCATCGGCGTGCTGGGCGTGACCGGCTTCACCTCCTATCTGGGGCTCGTGGACATCGGTGCCGCGAAGCCCGGCGACTGTGTCGTGGTGTCTGGCGCTGCCGGCGGTGTGGGCTCCAACGTCGGACAGATCGCCCGTAACCTGGGTTGCAGCCCGGTGATCGGGATCGCCGGAACCGATGACAAGTGCCGACTGCTCACCGAGCGCCTCGGCTATGACGCGGCCATCAATTATCGCAGCGGGAATCTCGACCAGCGGCTGGGTGAACTGTGTCCGAATGGCATTGACGTGTTTTTCGACAACGTCGGCGGCAATACCCTGGACACCACGCTGCTGCATCTGGCACGTCATGCGCGCATCGTCCTGTGCGGACGCATCTCCGAGTATCTCGACAACGAAGAGCAGGCCTATACCTTGCGCAACTACCAGCGCCTGCACAAGCGCATGGCGCGGATGCAGGCCTTCTTCATCTACGAACTCGAGGCGGACTTTGCGCGCGCGGAAGCTGCAATGGCGCAGTGGATTTCGGAAGGCCGGCTGACCTACGCCGAGGACGTGCTCGAGGGAATCGAGCAGATGCCGCGTGCGCTGATGCGTCTCTACGAAGGCGAGAACCGCGGCAAGCAGCTTGTGCGCGTCGACCCGACGGCGGAAAGCTACGGCCGGGACACGAATCAGGCGCGGGCCTGATCCTCGGCGAACACCTCGAGCGGCAGCGGTTCGCCCGACTGCATCATCAACGCCTTCTTGCGGAAGAAACGCGCAAGCCCGGCCGGGCCCATGCGTGAGCCGCCGATGCCCGAGAGCTTGAACGAGTGCTTTTCGGCCTCGAACATCTGACCGGTCAGCGAGCCGTCATTGACGCTGATGCCGCCGGCCTGCAATTCACGGGCCACAGCCTCGCCTTCCTCGAGCGATCCGGCGAACACTGAAGCCGACAGACCGTATTTGCTGTCGTTGGCCAGACGCACCCCTTCGGCCAGCGTCGAGAACTTCATGACCGGCAGGATCGGCCCGAATGTCTCCTCGGTCATGATCTGCATCTGGTGATCGACTTCGGTGAGCACAGTCGGGCGCACGTACTTGCCGCCACCCAGCGTCTCGACCTCGCCGCCACAGCGGATGGTCGCGCCCTTCGCCACCGCATCGGCGAGCTGCTCGGCGATGATCTCCGCCTGACGCGCGAAGATCAGCGGACCGACGATGCCCTTGCGGATATCCGGATAGTTCAGCGGCACCGCCCGGGCTTTCTCCACCAGGCGTGCAACGAATGGCTCGTAGAGGCTCTCGTGCACATAGATCCGCTCCAGCGACTGACAGGCCTGTCCGGTGGCCAGGACCGAGGCCCGCAACAGTGTGTCGGCCGCCTTGACGGGATCCGCGGAGGCCAGCACCAGCGCCGGGTCCTTGCCGCCGAGTTCCAGAAACGCCGGAATGAACGCGCGGGCACACGCCTCGCCGACCTTGCGGCCGGTGGTCACACTGCCCGTAAAGCAGATCAGATCGACGTGCTCGACGAGCGCGGCCCCGGTGAGTCCGTCGCCCTGGAAGAATCTGATCACACTGGCGAGCTCCGGGACTTCGTCGATGGCCCGCTGCAGCGGCCCGACGAACCGGGGCGTGACCTCGCTGGGTTTGATCGCCACACTGCAGCCGGCCACCAGCGCCGGCAGCGTATCGATCAGCGAGAGCAGCATCGGAAAGTTCCACGGACTGATCACGCCTACCAGCGGATAGGGCACGAGCTGCTGGGTGAAGCGGATACTTGGAATGGCTCGCGACTGCCCCTGGGTCTCGACGAGGACATCCGCGGCATAGCGACGCCAGCGCTCGAGCGCCGGGCGCACGCCGCGCGTTTCGGACGCGGCAAGCAGCCAGCGACCGGTATCCGCCGACAGGGCGGCTGCGATGTCGGACTGATGGCGTTCGACAGCGCTGGCGAAGCGTTCGAGGATGTCGAGGCGCTCATCCAGCGAACGCGCAGCCCAGGTGGGCTGAGCGGCACGCAAAGCAGCGCAGCCCTCAGCGACATCCGCCTCGTCGGCGGCGACGAAATCGAAATCCAGCGTCCCGGTACGGGGATTGCGTGCCTTCATGGGGCGGCCCATCGGTACTCCTGTGTCATCGGTCGCGCCGTTTGTCGGAATCCGGCGTCATGGAGGCGAGCATCTTCAGAAAAGACTCCTGCATTCCCAGCCAGGAATCGAGATTGCTCTTCACCATGCCGGCCAGATCCGCATCGGCGGTCTTGCCCGTGAGTTGTTCGAGAAACTGCCGCTGCTGGACGCCAAACTGACTGACGCTGCTTTCAAGGAAACGTGCCATTGCGGCCTGCAGCGGGTTCCCGTACAGCCGAATCAGCTGCGTGAGCAGCGCCGGGGTCAGGATGGGAGCACCCTGCTGCTCCTGCTCGGAGACGATCTGCAGCAGAATGCTGCGCGTGAGGTCTTCTCCGGTTTTTTCATCCAGCACTTTCACCGTGTCGCCGGCAACGATCAGCTCGCGAATATCCTGCAGCGTCACGTGCCGACTGCTGGCCGGATCGTACAGGCGCCGATTCGTGTACTTCTTGATCAGCCGTTCGGCCACGCAGTTCTCCAGCCAAACCGCCATTCTAGTTCAGGTGCGCCACGGTACAACAACTGATGTCCGCTGATGAAACGCTGGCACAAAAAAAACGGCGGCCATCCATGGCCGCCGCTGTCTTTGTCAAGGACGGGGTTTTATTCTTGACGCTTGAAAGTTCAGGCGGCCTTCTTGGTCGCCTTGCTGGCCTTTTCGGTGACGTCCTTGGCCTGCTTGGTGAACAACTCCAGCGCCTCGGCCTGGTTCTCGCGGACGATCTCCATCATTTCCATGGTGCCGCGGGTCAGGGTGTCGGTCCAGCGGGAGGCCAGCTCCTGATGGGCGCTCATGGTCGCCTGCACATCCTGCGGCTTGCCGACCCGCCCGAACTGCTCGAAGCCCAGCTCAATGCAGGCGGATGCCACTTCCCACTGCTTGCGCGCGATGCGCTCGACAGCCTTGGTGGCGAATTCGTTGTACTTGGCCACGGGCGCCATTGCTTCCTGGGTGGCGTCGACGATGCTTTCAAACGTCTGGTTGCTGCTCATCTTCAGTTTCTCCGGTGAGGGGTAATTGACGAAACCTCAATTTGTGCAACGCAGTATACCAGCAGTCTTTTTGCGTTGCAAAATTTATTTCGCCACCCTGCGGAGGACGGCCTAACCCATTGATAATCATGCTTCCTGCGTGGAACTCCGGACATAATCCAGCCGGATTCCGTGGCAGCTACCCATTCTGCTATCGCGATGCAATAATGCCCTACAGATACAGACGCATGATCGCCTCGGCGATGCATGCAGGTTTTTCCTGGCCTTCGACCTCGACGGTGTAAATCTCCACGATCTGCAGGCCGCCAGCCACTTCAGCGACATCATGCAACTTGAAATGTCCGCGAATGCGACTGCCCACACGCACGGCATTGGGGAATCTGACCTTGTTCAGGCCGTAGTTGATGACATTCTTGACGCCCGGATAGGCCGGCGCGTCTGCATCCACCAGCTGGCGCAGCAGCGGGTACAGAGACAGGGTCAGATAACCGTGGGCAATGGTCGTACCATAGGGCGATTCGCGGCTGGCACGCTCGGCGTCTATGTGGATCCACTGGAAATCACCGGTAGCCTCGGCGAACGCATCGATGCGCGCCTGTTCGATTTCCATCCAGTCGCTGACCCGCAGCGTCTGCCCGATTTTTCCCTTCAGTTCAGCAAGCATGCCAGCGTGGCTCATCAGTCTCCCTCTCCTGCTAGGTGCATCCGTTGAAGCTAGTATGGGGGAGCAAGGTGACCATGACCACACGACGATCACATCATCAAACACAAGGTGAAGCATGAACGAACGCACGCGCCCCAAGCCGCAGGACGCCTCCGCCGAGCCCGGCGAGGTGTTTCTGCGCATGCCTGCCCAGCAGCACGAACTGGTCCAGGGGCTGATGAAGGCAGTGTCGCCGCAGAGTCTCGACCCGTTGAACCTTGGTGGTGCGTTCATGGAACTGGCGCAGGCCATGACACGAAACCCGATGCAGATGCTCGATGCGCAGATGGGGCTGGCGCGTGACTACGCAAGGCTGTGGCAGACCACGGCGCACAGGGCGCTCGGCCTGGACGCCGAGCCTATCGCCACCCCCGATCCGGGCGATCGACGCTTCCGCCATGATGACTGGAGCGAAAACCTGCTGTTCGATTTTATGAAGCAGTCCTATCTGGTGACGTCGCGATGGTTGCAGGCCCAGGTAGAGGAGGCTGAAGGGCTCGACGAGGCGGACCGCAACAAGGTGCGCTTCTATACCAAGCAGTTCACCGATGCGATGTCGCCCACCAACTTCCTGCTGACAAACCCCGAGGTGTTGCGCGAGACCGTGCGTACCCGCGGTGCCAACGTCGTGCGCGGACTGCGCAACCTGCTCAACGATTTCGACGTCGAACAGGGCAAGCTGAACATCAGCATGACGGACAAGGCGGCCTTCGAGGTCGGCGGCAACGTCGCCACCGCACCTGGCAAGGTGGTCTTCCAGAACGACCTCTTCCAGCTGCTGCAGTTCGAGCCGGCAACGCAGACACAGTATCAGGTGCCATTGCTGATTTTTCCGCCGTGGATCAACAAGTACTACATCCTCGATCTCAAGCCCGAGAACTCGTTCATTCGCTGGGCGCTGGCGCAGGGACACAGCGTATTCGTGGTCTCATGGGTCAACCCCGATGAGCGTCTTGCTGCGAAGACCTGGGAGGACTATTACAACGAAGGCATCAGCGAGGCCATCGACGCGACTTTACGCGCCTGCGATCACGACCAGGTCCATGCTATCGGCTACTGCATCGGCGGGACGCTGCTGGCCTCGGGACTCGCCTGCATGGCAGCCAAGGATGACACGCGTGTGAAACTTGCGACGTTCTTCGCCGCGCAGGTGGACTTCTCCGAACCGGGCGATCTCCAGGTGTTCATCGATGACAAGCAGCTTGCCAACCTCGACAACATGATGGCCAAAGCCGGCTTTCTCGATGCCTCGGCGATGAGCACCAGCTTCAACATGCTGCGCGCCAACGATCTGATATGGACGTTCGTGATCAACAACTACCTGATGGGCAAGGATCCCTACCCGTTCGACCTGCTGTACTGGAATGCCGACAGCACCCGCATGCCGCGCGCACTGCACATGTACTACCTGCAGCAGATGTACCAGCACAATCGTCTCGCGCAGCCAGGTGGTATCGAACTCAACGGCGTCGGGGTCGACCTGCGCCGGATCTCGATCCCCGTGTACCTGCAGGCAAGCAGGGAGGACCACATCGCCCCCTACACGTCGGTGTTCAAGGCCGCCCGGATGTATCAGGGCCCGGTGCGCTTCGTGCTCGCAGGTTCCGGCCATATCGCAGGTGTCATCAATCCGCCCGCCTCTGGCAAGTACTGCCACTGGACAAACGATGACGCCCCCCGCGAGCTCGAGACATGGCTGGCCGGCAGCGCCGAGCACAAGGGTTCATGGTGGCCGGACTGGCACGCCTGGGCAGTGCCTCAGCTCGGCGAGCAGGTACCGGCACGCGCGCCCGGCAGCGGCGGCATGACCATTTACGAGGATGCGCCCGGCAGCTTTGTACGGGCCTGAGTCGCTGCGACGCCACAGCTGGTCAGCAGGCATTCACTTTGCCATCGGGGCTGTTGCCCCGATGCATCTTAGCTAGTTGCTGCATTGCAGCGAAAAGGCACTCGTTTTCCCGTCCAGATTGCCACCCGGGCCATGGTGATGTACCTTTCAGGCATTGGCCCCGGAGGCGTTGCGATATAGCGACAATCCGGGATTCACCACGGAGTCGGGAGAACAATTCGTGAACTCAAGCACTCGCAGACTGAGTGTCGCCAGCGCCGTCGCTGCCGTCCTGGCCACCCCGGCCGCCCTTGCGCAAAGCCCCACCACCATCGACGAAATCGTCGTCACCGCGCAGAAGCGTGAGCAGTCGCTGCAGGAAGTACCGATCGCCGTATCGGCGTTCAGTGCCGACCAGCTG
>CAYLNP010000112.1:0-8023 GCA_964384925.1 uncultured Woeseiaceae bacterium | reverse complement strand
ACGGCGGCTGGAGAATAACGGGCTGTTCGTGGTGGATCTGGATCGGGGCAGTGCGCTGAAAGACTGCTATCGCGCCGGCAACGCCTTCGTGTTCGCCTCGCGCACCGAAACCCAGGGACTGGTGCTGCTTGAGGCGATGGCGCTGGGCGTGCCCGTGATCTCCACAGCGGTGCTTGGCACCATCGACATTCTGGAGCATGCCGAAGGGGCGATAGTGGTCCCCGAGGATCGGCAGCGTTTTGCCGACGCCGCCGTAGAAATGCTTGGCGATCCGGTGCGCCAGCGTGCGCTCTCGGCAGGAGCCCTGCGGGATTCAGAGGCCTGGTCGTCGGAGGCGATGACCAGGCGAATGATCGCGCTCTACGAAAGCCTGGCGACAGGCGTCCGCGGATCAGCACTTGTCAGCGGCGCCTCAGAGCCTGGACATCATCCGTGATGCGCCGCCGGAGTCCGGCGTCGCGGCACGGACTGGGAATTCGGCGAGATCGTGATGATCGCCGGCTGTTTCACGCTCTTGCTTGTGGTGATCGTCGCCGGTATGCCTAATGCCACGGCACCTGCGGGTACATTCTTGACCACCACCGAGTTCGCACCGATCGTGGCATCGTCACCGACAAACACATGTCCCAGGAGTTTCGCACCGACGCCGACATTGACGCGATCGCCGAGCACCGGCGCTTCGAAAGGCGCGTCCAGCGACTTGTTGCCCAGGGTGCACCCCTGACGGATGTAGCAGTCGTTGCCGATCACGCTGTTGCCGTGAATCACGATCGAGTGCGAATGCTCGAGCGTGAGTCGACGACCCACCTGCGCAGAATAGGGAATCTCTATTCCATAGCGGTTGCGCACTCGAATGAACAGCCTGCGATACAGAAAGCTCATCGGAGCACGCAGCAGCCGTGGGCGGATGCGCATTCGCCATACCCCGAACCGATAGACGGCGATCGCCCTGAAGCCCGGCCGCGTCCAGTCGCGCCCATGGCGTACATAGTCCTCCCGGATCAGTGTGAACAGATCGAGATCACGCGTGTGGCGGCTTTCGATCGAGGGGCTCACGTGCGCCCCCGAAGCAGCACGCTGTGGCGAAGATGGTCGCGCCACAGATGCGCGGGAAAGCTGTCAGGCGAGCGCAGTACCACGCGACGCAGACGGTACAGCCCCAGGCTGACGGCGAACGCTACATCTGCCAGCGCGGTGTAGAGCACACCATGGGTCTTGGTGAAGTAGCGCCGCCGCGATTCGAACCAGTACGCGGGGCGACGACGGTTGGCGTCATTCTTTCCGGTGACACCGCTGGACTGGCCGACGAGATGCACGATACGGCTGGCGGGTACGTACTGGCAGGTAAAGCCCGCGCGTTGCGCGCGCCGACAGAAATCCACTTCCTCATAGTAGAGAAAATACTGCTCATCGAGCAGGCCGATCGTATCGAACACCGCCCGACGTATCATCATGCTGGCGCCGGCGACCCAATCGACATCGATGGTCCGCTCCGATACGGGTGGGGCGACCTGCCACCTGCGCAACAGCCTCGCCAGCGGTCCGAGTCCCCGCCCGTACTGGATCTCGCTGACAATACCGGGAAAGCGAAACGCCGAACGTTGCGGCGTTCCGTCCGGATCTTCGAGACGGGATCCCGCGATGCTGACGTGGGGGTTCGCCTCCATGTGCTGCATCAGCGCCATCAATGCTCCTTCGCGAGCAACGGTGTCGGGGTTGAGCAGCAGAACGAGCTCCGGTGCCTCACCGCTTTCAAGGTATGGCCTCAGTGCCTGATTGTTGCCGTACGCGAAGCCACCATTGACGGGCAATGGGCGAAAGTCGACCCACGATGTCCAGCCGTTGGCCTCGATGCCGGCCTGAATCTGCGCAACCGAGTGGTCAGGTGAGTTGCCATCGACCAGGCTGACACGACAATCCCCGATCGCAGCGATCTGGGGCTCGATCGAGCGCAGGCAGTCGAGCACCAGTGCTGGCGTGCGGTAGTTGAGAATGACGACAAGTAGCTTCATATCCCAGCGGCTACCTGAACCGGGTTCGACGCCTGTCGACGTTGTCGCGCCAGGCAGGAAGTCAAAGAATCGCCTCTGGGGCCTCGATACGTCGGTTCGCTATCGCACGCTGCGCGACGCCACACACGGCGTTTACTGCCGGCCCCGCTTGACAGCCTACCGGCCGCGCACGATGCTCGGCGCTGATTCTGTCGTCCCGGCCGGAGCACCACATGCACCTTTCACCAAGCGTCACCCCACCCGCACCGGCAGCTCTGGAGGCCTTTCTGGATGCCGCGCGCAAGGCGCAGCCCCAGCTTGATCTTCATGACAACTGGGAGGTACGCTGGATCGGACTGGATGCGCACACCACCGGGCAGATCTTCGAGCTCATCCGCGCCGGCGACAAGACCGGCACGTTCACGCTGCCCTGGATCGTGGAGCGCACGAGCCGCAAGACCCCGCATGCGGGGCTCTACCTGGTGTTGATCGACATGAACGGTCGGCCCACGCTGCTGGTGCGCATCAGCGAGATCCGCGAGGGCATCTTCGGCAAGGTCACCGCGAAGGACACTGCCGTGGACGGCTCCCCGGTGCGTGATCCGGTCGTCTGGAAGGCCCTGCACACCGAGTACTGGAACGCACTGCTGGAACCCCATGGCCTCGCCGTGTCCGAGGACATGCCGTTCTGGATCGAGCCCTTCGAGCTGGTTTACGACGCGGGTGCCGCGGCTGAAGACCGCTAGATAAGCGCACGTACCAAGGCCGTCACAGCCAAGGCGGCCAGCAGAACCCAGGTGCCCAGCGTGCCGGCGAACCGGCCGAAGCTTGTGCCGGTCGAGCGCGCGAGCCCGAAGGCGTGCAGGCTCCTGAACACCAGCAGTGCGACACCCGCCGCGTGCAGCCACACCGGCTCGAGGCCATTGAGTTCGAGCAGCGCGATCAGCAGCAGGGCGATCGGCGTGTACTCCAGGAAGTTGCCATGCACACGGACGGCGCGCTGCAGGTCCGCATTCCCGCCATCACCAAGGCCGATCCGCAGGCGTCGTCGCAGACTCACGACACGCCAGGAAAGCACGAGAAGCTGCAGGCCCAGCAGACCAGCGTAGAGCAACGTGACGTTCATCGGCAGTCCTCTTCTGAGTATCGAAAGGTGCGTCAGGCGACCGCGTCGGACAGTGCCTTGCAGGCGGCGTGACGATGGCAGTGCAGCAGATGGTCGTTCACCAGTCCCATGGCCTGCATATAGGCGTAGATGATGGTGCTGCCGACGAAACGAAATCCCCGCTTGCGAAGGTCGCGGCTGAGCGCATCCGACAGCGGCGTGCTGGCGGGTACCTCGGCCATGCTCGAGCGCTTCCCATCGATCGGACGGCCGTCGACGAAGCGCCACAGGTAGGCATCGAAGGATCCGTACGAGCCCTGGATCTCCAGGAACGCCTGCGCGTTGCTCACGGCGGAAGCCACCTTCAGACGATTGCGCACAATGCCTGGATCTGCGAGCAGCGATGCGCAGTGCTTGTCGTCAAAGCGCGCGATCCGCGCCGGATCGAAGTCGGCAAACGCGCGGCGATAGCCCTCCCGCCGATGCAGCACCGTGGCCCACGAAAGCCCGGCCTGGGCGCCTTCGAGCAGCAGGAACTCGAACAGCCGGCGGTCGTCGTGGGTCGGCACACCCCATTCCTCGTCGTGGTAGGCCAGATACGCCGGGCTCACGCCCAGTGCCCAGTCACAGCGTGAAAGGCTATCGGCGGCGTCAGGCATCGTCCTCCCCCCTGCCCCTGTCGGGGTACCCGTTCGACCCTTCGAGCAGGTTTCGCAGTTCGCGCAGCACTGCAGTCGTGTCGGGACTAACACCACGCCACAAGCGGAAAGACTCCGCGGCCTGTTCGACCAGCATGCCAAGCCCCTGCTCAGCGGCGGCCGCGCCATGCTGCACGGCCCAGCGCTGAAAGGGCGTAGGGCCTGCACCATAAAGCATGTCGTAGCACAGGCTGTGTTCCGCGACGCACTCAGTGGGCAGCGGCGGTGTATCCCCGTCGATGCCCGCCGAGGTTGCATTGATCAGCACATCGAAGGCGCCGGCGCCTTGCAGCGCGGCGTAGCCGCCGGCGCGAACGTCGGGCGGGTCACCGGCTTCGGCCAGCAGCTGCTCGGCGCGCGCCGGCGTACGGTTGATCAGCAACAGCGCGGCCGGCCGTTGCGACAGAAACGGGGCGAGTACGCCACGTGCTGCACCGCCGGCGCCCAGCATCAGCACCCGCCGATCGGCGATCTCCCAGCCCAGATTGACGCGCAGGTCGCGCACCAGCCCCGCGCCATCGGTGTTGTCGCCGAGCAGGCGGCCGGCGTCGTTGCGCATCAGAGTGTTCACGGCGCCTGCCGCGCGGGCCGCTGGTGACAGCGCCTCGGCCAGCGCACAAGCCGCCTGCTTGTGCGGCACGGTCACGTTCATGCCGCACCCACCGTCTGCAAAAAACTCCCTGACGCCGGCGACGAAAGCATCGGGGGCAACATCGATCGCTTCGTAGCTCAGCGACTCACCGGTCTGCTGCGCAAACCGCCCGTGGATCCACGGTGATCGGCTGTGCGCAACGGGATGTCCGATGACGGCGTAGCGGTCCATGCAATGCGCAACCGGAAGCTTGCGTCAGGCGCCGTCGCGCTGCGCCAGCCAGCCGAGCACGCGAGGAGTGAAATAGCTCAGGATTGCGGTGGCGCCGGCGCGCTTCATGCACAGCAGTGCTTCCATCACGGCAGCCTGCTCGTCGAGCCAGCCACGTTCGATTGCTGCCTGCAACATCGCGTATTCACCGCTGACCTGGTAGGCCAGTGTGGGCACGCCGAAACGCTCGTGCACACGACGGATGATGTCCAGATACGGCAAGCCCGGCTTGATCATGATCATGTCGGCGCCCTCGTCGATGTCCAGGGCCACCTCGCGCAGCGCCTCATTGCCGTTGGCTGGATCCATCTGGTAGCTGTACTTGTCGGCCTTGCCCAGGTTCTGTGCCGAGCCTACGGCATCGCGAAACGGCCCGTAAAAGCTCGAGGCATATTTTGCCGCGTACGCCAGTATGCGGACGTTGACATGGCCGGCCTCCTCGAGCGCATCACGCAGTCGCCCGATGCGCCCGTCCATCATGTCAGACGGCGCGATGACATCGGCGCCGGCCGCCGCGTGCGACAGTCCCTGACGGACCAGCGCCTCGACGGTCACGTCATTGAGTACGTAGCCTGCCTCGTCCAGGATGCCGTCCTGGCCATGCGTGGTATAGGGGTCCAGCGCCGCATCGGTGATCACGCCCAGGGTTGGATAGGCGGACTTGAGTGCGCGCACGGCGCCCTGCACGAGACCGTCCGGATTCCATGCCTCGCGTCCGTCCGTGCTCTTCGCCGACGCGGGCGTCACCGGAAACAAAGCGATCGCGGTCAGGCCCCCGGCAACCAGGGGCTCGCATGCGCGCAGCAGGCCGTCCACCGACAGGCGCTCTACGCCTGGCATGCTGGCCACCGGGTCGCTGCGTCCTTCGCCAGGCAGCACGAACGCCGGCCAGATCAGGTCGTCGGCGCTCAGGTGCGACTCGCGCATCAGGCGGCGTGAGAAGTGATCTGCCCGCATGCGGCGCATACGGGTCCGTGGATAGGCGGGGCTGCCGGTCATGTTCGACTCCGGGGGGATCGCAACCACGCCATGATAGCCCGATGCGAGCACCGGTTTGCACCTGCCAGAGTCCGCTTCGATGCCGTGAAAATGTCACGCGCTGGCGTTATGGTTCGCCGGAGACTTTAACGGAGAGATGAGATGACCGATCAGATCGTGTTCTACACCAACCCCATGTCGCGTGGACGCATGGTGCGCTGGATGCTCGAAGAGCTTGGCGTGCCCTACCGCACGCAGATGGTCGAATACGGCCCGGCCATGAAGTCGCCGGAGTACCTGCGCATCAATCCCATGGGCAAGGTGCCCAGCCTCGTACACGGCGAGACGATCGTCACCGAGTGTGCTGCCATCTGCGCCTACCTCGCGGATGCGTTTCCGGCGGCCGGGCTGGCGCCTGCGCTCGCGCATCGGGGCGACTATTATCGCTGGCTGTTTTTCGCCGCCGGACCGGTCGAGGCGGCGGTATCGAGCAAGGCGCTTGGCTTCGAGCCCGACGAAAAGCAGCGGATGACGGTCGGTTTCGGCAGTCTCGGCGCGGTGATCGACACACTTGAAAATGCCGTCAAGGGTCGCAGACATATCGCAGGCACGGACTTCTCGGCCGCCGATGTCTACGTGGGTTCCCAGATAGGCTGGGGTCTGGCGTTCGGTACGATGGATAAGCGTCAGGCACTGGTCGACTACTGGGAGGGCCTGGCCGAACGTCCCGCCTGCAAACGGGCCGGTGAACTCGACGATGCCGCGGCCTGATGTGGCCGCGACGCCCGGGGGGACGAACTGCGTCTCCCCATTAGCGCATGGTCACCATTTCCTCGGCGCTCGTCGGATGAATCGCCACCGTATCGTCGAAGTCGCGCTTGGTGGCACCCATCTTCAGCGCCACCGCGAAGCCCTGAAGCATCTCGTCGGCACCATCCCCGATGACGTGAATTCCCACGATCTTCTCCTCGGGCAGAACCGTCACCAGTTTCATCGCGGCAAGGATCTTGCGGGTCTGCAGCGCATAGCTCATCGGAATGAAACGGCTGGTGTAGACCTTGACCTTGTCATCCCCGAAGCGGGCACGCGCCTGCGCCTCGGTGCAGCCGACGGTACCGATCGGCGGATGCGTGAAGATGACGGTGGGAATATCGCTGTAGTCCAGATGACGCTCGGGCATGCCGCCGAAAAGGCGGTCTGACAGACGCCGGCCTGCCGCGATGGCGACCGGCGTCAGCGCGACCTCGCCTGTGATGTCACCGATCGCATGAATCCCCGCGACGTTGGTCTGCTGGAAGCGGTCGGCAGGCACGAAGCCCATCTCGTCCTGCCTCACGCCTGCGGCATCAAGATCGAGATCGGCGCTGCGCGGACGACGACCGATCGCCCACAACACACAATCGAACGGACCGAAGCGTCGGCCGTCCTGGGCGCACACGACGCGGCCCTCGGCCACCTGCTCGACCACGGTCAGTGAGACGCCGGTCTCGACCTGCAGGCCGTCGGCGCTCATCTGCTCGAGCAGCCGGTCGGAGAGCATCTCGTCGAAACTCCTGAGGATGCGCTCGCGCCGCAACAGCACCGTGACCTCCGAGCCCAGGGCGTGGAACACCCCCGCGAGCTCGGCGGAGATGTAGCCGCTGCCGACGACGGCGACGCGTCGCGGCTGCTCGGTCAGCGCAAAGAAATCATTCGAGGTGATGCCCAGTTCAGCACCGGGAATCGCCGGCACCATCGGCTCGCCGCCCGTCGCGATGACGATCTGATCGGCCGTCAGGCGCTCGCCCGCCACCTCCACGGTGCGCGCGTCGATGAAACGTGCCATGCCCTCGAAGCGGGCAACGCCGCGGCGCTCCAGGTTCGCGGCATACAGGTCATTGAGGCGAGCGATGTAGGTATCCCGCGCCTGCTTCAGGCGGCCCCAGTCAAGCGAGGTTTCGCCGATCTCGAAGCCGTAGCCGGCGGCCATCTCAAGGTGTTCGGCCAGCGTGGCTGCATGCCACATCACCTTCTTGGGGACACAGCCTACGTTGACGCAGGTACCGCCCAGCCGGCCGGCCTCGATTACCGCCGCGCGGGCGCCGTACTCGGCCGCCCGCTGGCTGGCCGCCAGCCCGCCGCTGCCACCACCGATGGCCAGCAGGTCGAAATGTGTCGTCATCCGTGCACCCCGGTGTCTGCAAGGGCTGTGAGTATGCGCACTGTGGTCAGATTCGCAAGCCGGAACCGGGCTCAGGTGAACGCCGCGCCTCGGGTATCATCGGCGCCTTGAACATCGATGGTGATGATACCCATGAGTGACAATCCCCTGCTGGACCTCGAGGCGCTGCCGCGATTTCCGGCGATCGAAGCTGCGCATGTCCGGCCGGCGCTGAACCGCGTGCTCACA
>CAYLNP010000111.1:0-8062 GCA_964384925.1 uncultured Woeseiaceae bacterium | reverse complement strand
ACCTCCAGCGTCGGCGAGCGGGCCACGGGATAGCCGCCGTTTTCCGGGTACAGGCCCGATTCCAGCAGTGCCTGAGAATAGGCGCCGAAGGCTGCGCGGTCGCTGATGGTGCCGAACACCAGCATCATCACCGGCGCATCGCAGCGCGGGCGCTGATCACCGATACGCTCGAAGCGATACCCGCCCGCTGTCGGCCCCCAGACCTGCGTGCCGTCGGCATCGAAGCCTCGATCCCAGTTGGTCATGTAGTCGGGCGTGAGCACCGACTGTGATACGGCGTAGCGCGCGCCGCGGTAGGCGTTGTCACATTTCGCGCCGGAGGTCTGGCCTTCGAATCGCTGCGGCCCGGTCCGCACGATGGTGACGTCGCAGCCCGCCATCGCTTGGAGTGCATCGACATCCACATCACTGAGCCTTTCCGTATCCGACCACGCGCCGACGAGGCGCTTCGGGTCGGGCACCTGGTGGCCGCGTGCCACGATGCTGCCGTCCTCGGCCAGGTGCAGCCGGATCATGCGCTGCCGGTAAGGGGTCTCACCGTCGCCCAGCCAGTTCTCGACATACAGCCACCGCACGTTGTCCGCGTGCCCGGGTCGTTCGGCGATATGCCAGGTGGCGACGCCGTAGCGCGAGTCGCTGGCGGCCTGAGCGGCGGAACTGAAGCTGCCGGTGCGCAGGGATACGTAGGTGTCGAGTATCTCGCTGGCCTCCAGGGCGTTCGTCAGCAGCAGGGCGGGGAACAGCATCGCGAGCGCGCGCATGGTGGAGACTCCGGTGGTTTAAAGCCGAGCAACGCTAGCGGTTCACAGCGCCGGCGTCCATAGCGCTGCGCGCGGCGCGCACGAAACACTAGGCGATCGAGGCGATTTCTGGCAGCGTGTCGGTCCGCATTGCCGCCGGAGCTTCGCCCGACACGTGCTGCCAGGTCCCCCCGACGCTCACGCGATCGCCTGCATGGTGCTGGCCGTCGTCGCGCTGTATCTGTTCTCCCGTGACCGGATACCGCTGGAAGCCACCGGCCTGGGCGTGCTCATCGTATTGCTGGTGGGCTTTCATCTGTTTCCCTATGAACACCGCGGCGCGATCTTCCCGGCGACAGAATTTCTTGCAGGTTTCGGCAACAATGCCCTGATCACGATCCTGGCGCTGTTGATCTGCGCCAAGGGGCTGGAGGCGACCGGTGCGTTGCAGCCGGTCGCACACCTGCTGGCGCGTAACTGGGGACGCTCACCGAAACTGTGTTTCCTGGCGACGCTGGTGCTGGCGGCCGGGCTGAGCATGTTCCTCAACAACACACCACTGGTGGCCATGTTGCTGCCTATTCTGGTGACTGTTTGCATGCGTACCGGCGTGTCGCCCTCCGGGGTACTGATGCCGGTCGGCTACGCCACCATCATCGGCGGCATGTCCACGACGGTCGGCACCTCGACCAATCTGCTGGTCGTCGGACTGGCAGTCGACCTGGGCCTGCGCGAGTTCCAGATGTTCGACTTCTTCCTGCCCGCGTTCATCGCGGGATCCGTGGCAATCCTGTTTCTGTGGCTGGTGGCGCCTCGTCTGGTGCCCGCGCGCACGCCGCCGATGCCCGACACCTCGCCGCGCGCATTTCGCGCGATGTTCAGGATCGTCGAGGACAGCTATCCGGCCGGGCGCACGCTGATGGAAGTGCTGTCACGCACCGACAACCGCATGCGCATCGAGCGCATCGAGCGCGGCGAGGGCCTGCGACTGACGCGGCTGCCCAATCTGGGGATACAGGCCGGCGATCGCATTTTTGTTATCGATACCCCGGAAAATCTCAAGGAATTCGAATCCCTGCTCGGCACACCGTTGTACGGCGGGCCGGCCTTTGGCCAGCGGGTGTCCCAGGGCGCGGAGCTGGAAGCCGGCGGGCAACGCCTCGCCGAGGTGGTAGTGCGTCCGGGGTCCCCGCTCGATGGTCAGCGCCTGGAGGATACGGATTTTCTGGCGCGTTATCGCCTGTTGCCGCTGGCCGTGCATCGCCCGCGCGAGCAACCCGGTGCCGATGCCACCGGCGCGCTGGAACAGGGTCAGGTGCTGCGCGGCGGAGACGTCGTACTTGTGCAGGGTACGCGACGGCATATTCGCGACCTGCAGCGCACGGGCCGGATGCTCGTGCTTGACGGGCAGATGGATCTGCCGCAGACCGAGCGCGCCCGCACATCGGTGCTGATCGTCGCCAGCGTCATCGTGCTGGCCGCGTTCAGTGTCCTGCCGATTGCGCTGGGCGCGGTCTGCGGGGTCGCCGCGATGTTGCTCAGCCGCTGTCTGAACTGGGAACAGCTGCGCGAGGCACTCGATCGGAAGCTGGTCATGGTGATCGTCACGGCCCTTGCACTGGGCCAGTCGCTTTTCATCACCGGCGCGACCGACTTCATCGCTCAGCTGTTCGTCGCCTCGGTCGGAGGTCTGCCCGTGGCGCTGGTGCTGGCCGGGCTGATGCTGCTGTGGGCGCTGCTCACGGAACTGGTGACGAACAACGCGGCCGCCGTGCTTGGCGTGCCGATCGCGGTGGCGATCGCGCGCCAGCTCGGGGTGGATCCCGAGCCGTTTGTCCTGGGCGTGCTGTTTGCGTCGAACATGAGCTATCTGACGCCGATGGGCTATCAGACCAACCTCCTGGTGCTGTCGGCGGGCGGCTACCGCTTCAGTGACTTCCTGCGCATCGGCATTCCGCTGCAGCTGATCGTCTGGTTGAGCCTTTCGGTGACCATGCCCCTGCTCTACGACTTGAGCCCGTTGGTCGCCGCGGGCGATTGAGGGCCGAGTGGCCGCGCCGGGGGCGTATACTGGCTTTTTGGCTGGCAGTCCGGATTCCTGGAATGCGTGTTTTCACCTGTACCTGCGGCAATCGCCTGTTTTTCGACAATGACCGCTGCATGGTGTGCGGGCGTCAGGCTGGCTTCGTGCCGGGCATCGGTGAGCTGGTCGCGATCGAGGGCGATGACACGCAGGGCTGGCGGGCGCTGCACCCGCGTCTGCGCGGGCGGCACTTCCAGCGCTGCCGCAACTATTCTCATGAGGAAGTCTGCAACTGGATCGTGCCGGTCGAGGATGACCACATCTACTGCCAGGCCTGTCGGCTCAACCAGGTCATCCCGGATCTGACACAGCCCGACTACCGGCGCTACTGGGGCAAGATAGAGGCGGCAAAGCGCCGTCTGATCTATGGTCTCAACGCCCTGAATCTGCCGGTGCTCTCCAAGCAGGAGGATGCAGCAAAGGGCCTTGCGTTTGCCTTCATGGCCGATGCCGAGCCGCAGCTCGAGTTCAGCGACCGGCTCGGCGAGCATTCGCGCGTACTCACCGGCCACAATCAGGGGCTGATCACGATCAATATCGCAGAGGCGGATGATGTCGTGCGCGAGGAGATGCGCCGCTCCATGGCCGAGCGCTACCGCACGCTGCTGGGACACTTCCGTCACGAAATCGGCCACTACTACTGGTTGCTGCTGGTGCAGGATTCAGGCGAGCTTGCGCCCTTCCGCGCGCTGTTCGGTGATGAGCGAGAGGATTACTCGCAAGCCCTGCAACGCTACTACGAGCACGGTCCGGTGCCGGGCTGGTCGCAGCAGTTCATCAGTGCGTACGGCTCGGCACATCCATGGGAGGACTGGGCTGAGACCTTCTCGCACTATCTGCATATGGTTGACACCCTTGAATCTGCCGCGCAACTGAAGCTTGCACCGATCGATCCCACGGATAACAGCAGTGAAGGCATGCAGCGCTGGGTCGCTGCGTGGATGGAACTCACGGTCGGGCTCAATGAGCTCAACCGCTGCATGGGCCATCCCGATCTCTACCCGTTCGTGCTGTCCGCCAAGGCGCTGGAGAAACTGCAGTTCGTCCATGATGTCCTCGCCGGCGCCAGCGGCCGCTCCCGGGTGCAGCTCGCCGCAGTGGGTGCCGGCAGCCCGGAGCGTTGAGGCAGGCCTGCGACATGGCGGATGCGTCGGGTGCGCGACTCTGGTAGCGTCTGGCGCCATGACGTTCTCCTGGGAAGACTATCCGGTGGCCGGCCAGTGGGACGAGCTGGTTCGCCCGGACGGGCGTGCGCGAGCCGGCGCCGGGCGCCTGTTGCGCACGCTGCTGCGGCTGGACCCGGACGAACTGGCGCTGCGCCAGGGCGCCGCGGATCTGGCTATCAAGGCCATGGGCATCACCTTCACGGTGTATCACCAGGAAGAAGGCTCGATCGATCGGGCCTGGCCGCTGGATATCATCCCGCGCATCATCGCGTTGCGCGAATGGCAGCGTATCGAGCGCGGGCTGGCGCAGCGGGTGCGTGCGCTCAACGCGTTCATCAACGATGTCTATCACGATCGCGAGATCGTCAAGGCCGGTCGCTTCCCGTCCGCCTATCTCGAGAATTCGGCGAACTACCGCCCGCAGTGTGAGGGAGTATCCCCGCCGCTGGGCATCTGGGCGCACGTCTGTGGTTCGGATCTCGTGCGGGCGGCTGACGGTACGGTATACGTGCTGGAGGACAATCTGCGCGTGCCGTCCGGCGTGTCCTACATGCTGGAGAACCGCAAGGTCATCAAGCGCGTGTTTCCGGAGCTCTTCGAGAAGTTCGCGATCCAGCCGGTCGACGACTACCCTTCACAACTCTTCGATACGCTGGCAGCACTCTCACCGCGGCCGTCCGACTATCCGGAGGTCGTCGTACTGACGCCGGGTATCTACAACTCGGCGTATTTCGAGCATGCCTATCTGGCCCAGCAGATGGGCTGCGAACTCGTAGAAGGCCGAGACCTGGTGGTGGCCGATGACGACTGCGTGTACGCCCGTACCGTCGAGGGTCTGACACGGGTGGACGTGATCTACCGCCGCGTGGACGACGCCTTTCTCGACCCCGAGGCCTTTGACTCGGGCACGATGCTCGGCGTGCCTGGCCTGATGCGCGCGTGGCAAAGGGGCACCGTGGCGCTTGCCAATGCACCGGGAGCGGGGGTTGCCGACGACAAGCTCGTCTACACCTTCGTGCCCGACATGATCCGCTTCTATCTCGGCGAAGAGCCTCTGCTGCCGAACGTACCCTCGTGGCTGTGCGCGGACGCCGACTCGCGACGCTATGTGCTCGAGCATCTGCACGAGCTCGTCGTCAAGCCGGTCAACGAATCGGGTGGCTACGGCATGCTGATCGGTCCTGCCTCCACGCGCGCTGAGCGCGACGGTTTCGCCTCGCAGATCCGGCGTCATCCGCGAAACTACATCGCCCAGCCAACGCTGGCGCTGTCCACGGTGCCCACGGTCATCGGCGATCGCATCGAGCCGCGACATGTCGACCTGCGCCCGTTCATCCTCTCCAGCGACCGCGTCCACGTGACCATGGGCGGGCTCACCCGCGTTGCGATGCGCAAGGGTTCGCTGGTGGTGAACTCCTCACAGGGCGGCGGCAGCAAGGACACCTGGATCGTGGGGGCCGGCTGACATGCTCTCGCGCGTCGCCGAGAATCTCTACTGGCTGGCCCGCTACATGGAGCGTGCCGAGAACACCGCGCGTCTGATCCAGGTCAACGCGAACCTGATGCTCGATCTGCCCGGCGGCGTGTCCACCGGCTGGGAGCCGCTGATCCGCATCGTCGAGGCGACCGATGCCTTCGAGGCCACCGGACGAAAGTACAGCGAGCGCAGCGTCATTGCGTTCCTGGTGGGCGATTATTCCAATCCTGGCTCCATCGTTTCGAGTATCTCGCTGGCGCGTGAGAATGCCCGCACCGTGCGCGACATGATTCCGCGCGAGGTCTGGGAGCATGTCAACGATCTGCACCTGTATGCCCGCGAGCATCTCAAGGGGGGTCTTCACCGGCGTGAGCGTCATGCACATCTGCAGTACGTGATCCAGGGTGCGCAGGCTTTCACGGGTATGCTGGAGGGCACGATGAACCGCGGCACCGGGTTTCGATTCCTCAGTGCCGGACGGTATCTGGAACGCGCCGACATGACCGGACGCATCATCGACGTGCGGTCGAGCTCGCTGCTGATCGACAGTGGCACCGAAGGGCTGAAGCCCTATCAGAACATTCAGTGGATGAGTGTGCTGAAGTCCCTGACCGGTTATCAGATGTACCGGCTGAAGATGCGTGTGCGCGTGCACAGCGACGCGGTGCTGGCGTTCCTTATCCTGGATGACGAGTTTCCGCGGGCGGTTTACAGCTGCCTGGGCCACGTGGAATTCCAGATCACCTCGCTGCCCAACAACGCCGCTCCGCTGCGCGTGATCACGCGCCTCAGGCGCCATCTGCAGGCCAGGTCCATGGAAGGCGTGAGCGCCGATGACCTGCATGATTTCATTGTGGCCATGCTCGAAGGGCTCGGCGAGATTCACGAGGCGCTGTCGCAGACCTACTTCGATCCCGACGCCGCCAGCGCCCAGCGGCTCAGTTGACGGGCGTCAACGGCCAGAAGACCGGCAGCACCGCGAAAGTCGCGATCATCACGACGATAGCGACCGGCACCCCCAGCTTGATGTAGTCGCGGAAGCGGTACCCGCCCGGACCCATGACCAGCACGTTGGCGGGATGCGAGATCGGACTCATGAAGCTCGCCGCGGCCATCGCCACTGCCATCATGCCCGTGTAGGGCTCGACGCCCAGCGCCGCGCTGACCGACAGCACGATGGGTGACATCAGCACCACCAGCGCCGGCACCGGCATGACCAGCGTGCCCAGCGAGGTGGCGAGGTACAGGCCGCCGATGACCGGCCAGGGGCCGAGATCACCGAGTGCGTCCATCAGCAGTTCGCCGAGATAGGCATCTGCACCGGTCTGCTGCATGGCCGCGCCCAGCGGCAGCATGCCGGCGATCAGGAATATCGCCCGCCACTCGATGGCCCGATACGCTTCTTCCATCTTCAGGCAGCCCGTCAGCACCATCAGCGCAGCGCCGGTGACCGCCGCGATATAGATGGGCATCCAGCCACTCAGGGCCATGGCGACCACGGCGGCCATGATGGTGGCCGCGAGTGGGGCGCGACGGGCGTCAATCGTGCCGCCGGTGGAGGTGAGCACCAGAAAATCCGGATCCTGCTCGAGCATCTGCAGCCGCTGCTTCGGGCCCAGCAGCAGCAGCGCGTCGCCCAGCGTGAGCTTGAGCTGGTCGAGGTTGGAGCGGATCACGGTGCCATTGCGCCAGATGCCGACCAGCTCGAGTCCGTAGCGGTCGCGGAAGTTGGTGTCCTGCACGGGTCTGCCGACCAGTGTTGAGCGCGGATCCAGTGTCGTCTCCATCATCGCAAGACGGTCGGACTGGAACTCGCCGATCACCGGTACGTTGGTTTCCTCGGCGTTGAGTTGCTGGAGTCCGCGCAGCACGTCCACATCTTCCGGACGTCCCTGGATCAGCAGCAGGTCCGCACCGCGCAGCGCCTGGTCCGGGTCGGGCATGATCATCAGCTCGCCTTCGCGGAACAGCGCGAGCATGCGAAAGTCGAACGCATCGCCCAGGCGGCTGCGCGAGAGCGTGTCGCCGGCCAGCTGCGAGTCCTGCGGTATGCGCGCGACGAACACGCGCTCCTGCAGCCGATAGACGTCACGCAGTTCAGCTTCGGAAACCTCGTGCGGCTCGGCGAAGTCCGGTGAATTGCGCAACGCCTGCAGCGTCTCGGTGGCGCACTGGATCAGCAGCACGTCACCGGCGCGCAGCGGGACATAGGACAGATTGACCCGGCGGACCAGATCGCGGCGTCTGATTGCCAGCACGTTGGCGTTGTAGCGACGCCGGAATTCGTAGTGATGCAGAAGCTCGGAGGCCAGCGACGAGCCTTCGGCGACCGTGACCTCGAGCAGTTCCATCTGCTCGGACATCAGCGCCTGGAGCACCGGCGCCTCGCGCTCGATCACCAGTTCCGACCAGCGACGGAAGTCGTTGAAGCGATCCAGGCGGCCCTGCACGAGCAGGCGGTCGCCGGCGCGAAGCACCGTCTGGCGGCTGGGCAGCGTCTCGGTGCGCCCGCCGCGCACGAGTGCCAGCACGATCAGACCTGTCGCCGAACCGATGCGGCTCTGGCCCAGCGTGCGACCGATCAGCACCGAGTCCT
>CAYLNP010000110.1:5653-8078 GCA_964384925.1 uncultured Woeseiaceae bacterium | reverse complement strand
CGTGTCCGCCGCTGGTGTTATCCATGGGTGGCTTTCCCCTCTACCGGGGCGGCGAACTGACGGGCGCTTTCGCCTCTTCGGGCGGCACAGGCGAACAGGACATCGAGGCCTCCTCGCAGGCGCTTGCCGCGTGGGAAGCACTCGGCGGGGACCCGGCATGATCGCGCGCCATGTGGTCGAGATCGCGGGTAGTGAGATCCATCTGCTCAGCCGGGGCCTGGAGCGAGCGGCAGACGCCGGCGTTGCGCCTTTGGTGCTGCTCCATCAGGTCCCCGCGTCTTCCTGGATGTGGCGGCGCGTGATCGAGGCGCTGCCGGAGGGGTTGCCGGTGATCGCACCTGACCTGCCGGGGTATGGCGAGTCGGCAGCGCCGCAGAAAACACCTTCCATGGCATCGCTGGCCAGCACCACGCTGGCTGGCGTCGCCGCCCTGCATGCAGGACCGTGGGTCCTGGCCGGACACCATACCGGCGCCCTGCTCGGGCTCGTCGCGCTGGATGCCGATCCCGAGCGCTGCCTTGGCGTGCTCGGCTTCGGGCTGCCCTACTTCCCGGACTGGCAGCAGCGCTTCCGTCGCTTCGAGCGGCTTACCCCGCTGGATCCAGAGCGCGACCCCCGCCAGCTGCAGGCGTACTGGGAATTCACCAGCAACTCCTTCGAGGCCGACACGCCACCGGCCGTGAAGCTGCGGGCGCTGGCCGACCGCCTGGTCGCCGGACCCTGCTGGTATCACGGCTACGTGGCTCTCTACAGCTACGACGCCCGCGCGCTGGCGCACCGCCTGCGCGCCTACCGCGAGCGGATCGAACTGACCAGTCACGAGCACGATGCGCTGAGTGCGTGCAATGCGGACATCGTTGCCGACCTCGAGATCGAACCCGAATCGCTGCCGGGCGGACCCTGGGTGACTATCGAGCATCCATCAGTGATCGCCGAGCGGCTCGTAGGATTCCACGCGAAGATGGCCCGGGCGACAGCATGACGGCCCTGCTGATCGTAGGCGGCAAGAGCGACGGCGTGGCATGAGGGCGGATCAGCGTGAGTGAGTCAAAGTGTCGGGACCGATCAACAAACCGACAAGACTCAGCCGAGATCCGTGATTGAAAAATGGTGACTCGATCTGTTGAAGCGCTCTCGTGTTGAAGCGCTCTCGCAAGTAAAACCGATGCGCACGGTACCTCTGGACCCCGGAGTCAAGGTGCAGCTCTTTGCAGCCTTGCTCAAGCGCGCGCCGCTTGAGCCACGCCAGCATGCAGGCCCCGGCGCCTGTAGAACGAAAAGCCTGAGCCGTGACCAGGTCATCCACGTATAGATGCTTGCCCCACGCGAGCTTCATGCCGAAGCGAAAGCCGGCGACGCAGGCTACCGAGCCCGAGGCCTGCAGATAGGCGATTTGAAATCCGTCTGCCTGCTGTTCCTTGATCCGGGCAATCAATGTCGCTTCCGTGAATGCAGGTCTGAGCTGCAGCAGAACGGGGCTGATCAGCCGCAGGTCGGCCTCTGAAGTAGCCATGCTGATGGTGAAGTCATCCATTGCGGCCAAGCCTCAGTTATTGAGACGATGGAGATGCGGTCAGCGCCAGTAGTCTGCAACGCACTTGCCGTCCCTCGGCCGGTCTTTGAAGGTGTCCAGGCCGTCGAAGTGACGAATCGGTATGGTTGCCACCGGGTCGGGCTCAGCCAGGCGGAGGTTGACCGCAATGCGTCGCCGACCTGCGTTGTCCACTTGCGAGCCGCGCCAGTACGCGATGCACCCGCACGTCGGACAGAAGTTGAAGGTCAGGGAGTCACCTCGTGCGTACGCGACCGTACTGCCAAAAACCTATATGTGAGTATTGAAAGCGGAACTAGATCGAATGTCCACTTCGATACACACCATGGAGGGCATTCCTGATTTACGGGCGTTGGTGAGGTACCTCGCGATCCTGAACTCAAGAAACGCCTGCTCGGTTCAATAGCTATAGAGCATGACACGGATACGCTCTCGGATCGCGTCGACGAGCCGCCGCTTCTGCTGCATAACGCCACCCGATTCTTGCGGTATACCGACTTTCACCTCAAGGTTATTCAGGCACTTCCAATGGGGGTGCAGGTGCCAGAGGTAGAGGCGCTTACGGTCGCAAGCATGCCATATGGCTTATTGTAGGACTGCTGCTCCTTGTGTTGGCCCTAAGGCTCTTGCAAGTGTGTTTGATGCGCTATGCGAAGATGCAGGAAGCTCGAATGTCGCCTAACGAGCGGCGCGACTTTGAGGAGTACAAAAGGCGGGGCTCCAGTGGCAATAGGCCACCCAACCAAGCATCGAAGCGGCCGCGCTCCAGTCGTCGCTGCGATGATTGGTACGTGCCGCGATGAACTGATTGATCAGTTACCCTTCCGAGCCCATGATCTCGACGCCGTCATAGCCGGCATCACGGGCCAGTTG
>CAYLNP010000110.1:0-5553 GCA_964384925.1 uncultured Woeseiaceae bacterium | reverse complement strand
CGCTCGGCAAAATAGCGCGCAAGGCGTTCGAAATCCGACGCGCGGTCTTCCAGCCCTGTATGCATGGAGCCCATCAGGACCCGGTTGGCGAGGCGCGTATGACCTAGATCCAGTGGCGAAAGCAGGTGCGGATAACGGGGTGACATATGCGGGGGCCCTGACAGGACTGTGGTTGGCGAGCGTGCCTGCGCACACCTTGTTATGCAAGCGATCCCACCGCCTCAGCCACCGAGCCTCGGATGGCAGTACAATGCGCCTGAAAAAGGCACTATGCTCTTGTGTCATGAATACGACGTTCGTGATTGCCGCACTGGCGCTGTGCATTGGGCTTGCAACCTTGTTGCTCGCTGGCGCGGAGCGGTTGCTGGCCAGCACCCCCGGCAAGCTGGTGCTGCTGGCGGGCATCGGCGTGCTGCCGCTGACGGTCTCCGTCGGCGGCCTGACAACCGGCCTGGTAAATTCGAGTCAGGCGCAGTTCTGTCTCAGCTGTCATGAAATGACGCCTTATGGGCAAAGCCTGTTCGTTGACGGCGACTCGCTGACAGCTGTGCATTTCCAGAACCGGCTGGTTGACCGCGACTATGCCTGCTATGTGTGCCACAAGGACTACGCCATGTTCGGCGATCTGCACACCAAGCTTCACGGCCTGAACCACCTCCTGGTTCATTATTTCGGCGAAGCGTCGGATCCCATCGAACTCTACGCACCCTACCCGAACGCGAACTGTCTGCACTGTCACAGCGACTCTCGGCGTTATCTGGAGACTGAGGTGCATGGTCGGTTCGCGACGGAAATTGCCAGAGACGAACGCTCCTGCCTGGATTGTCACCGCAACAGCCACGATCTGGATGGCGTGCACTCGGGGCGGTTATGGCGATCGGTGACACGATGAGCAAGCTGCGCTCAGTGCGCATCGCCCTGCTTCTGTGCATCGGAGGACTGACCGTGCAGTTACTCACGAGCCTGGTATGGTCGCCGATCAGCTTCATTGTTTTCGCGGCGATCGGCGTACCCCTGGTGGTCTGCGGTACGATCGTCTTCATCTGGACGGTACTGCGTGAATTGCGCACCACCGGAGCTCTCTGAGGATGAACCCATGATGCGGATGTGCTGTGCTGGTCTGTTCCTCCTGGTGCTCATCGCGCTCGCCGCGTGCGGCAGTGGAAACAGTGAAGAGGCCAAGCGGCACGCGCTGATGGAGCGTGCCGACCTGGCACCGGCAGAGAACGAACATGCCGCGCGTCATGCGGTCGGGGCGTCAGACGCGGCACCCGTCGAGGACAGCGCCAGTAACGTGCTGTTCGAGCCCGAAGTCCACCGCCTTCTGCTCGGCCGCTGCCAGGGGTGCCATGACGGGGGCAGAAACCCCGACAGCGGCTTCCCGTTGTACGGCGACGCGGCGCGCGATTTCACAACGGCTCGAGCGCTCGTCGACACCGCCGATCCCGAGTCCAGCGCGCTGATGGAGATGAGCGCGGGCGAGGGACATCCGGGCGGCCCCGTATTCGGCCGCGACTCCGAAGACCATGCCCTGCTGGTCGCCTGGGCCAAAGCCGGTGCCCATTTCGACGGCGAGCGTACCGTGCGCTAGGGGGCAGGGTTGAACCCGGCCTGACTCCAGGGCTTGTTCATGAAGACTTGGGGCTGCTCGGCGTGGTCGCCGGCTCTGGCGTGCGTCTTGTCGAGTCGGCGTGCTCGTCGAACACCTCGAGCGCCTCGGCGCCGTCACCCGCCGTTACGACCTCATATCCAGACGCCAGATCATCCGGGATCCTACGGATCTCAGCATCCCTTCGTCATCGACCAGCAGCACGAGGCCCGTCTCCGCTCGCAGGGGGCGCTCGGCCGGACGATGCGAGCCCGCTGCCGTCGGCCCGCTGCATGTCGATCTCGCCCCATGGATCGACCTCTTCATCGGCCCGGGACTCCGCCTTGCGGCGCAGGGCGTCGTAACGCTCCGAGCGGCTCGGCTCGGCAGCTGGAGGCCCTGGAATCGGTGGATCGCGGGGTTCATGCGTCACGGCGCTACTCCTGCTTCGCTTGGGTAGCGAAGTTCCACCCGCTCAGACTATACGGGGATCCAGGAGTAAGTTCTGAAGCGAATCTCAGGACGAACAAAAAAAGCGGGCCGTGCATGACATCCTGTCGTACACGGCCCGGATCGATACGCTCCCCGAAGCGCGAGGGGCGTACGCTTTAAAAGTTGTAGCTGAAGGTCACACCCACGCGTCGGGACCGCGGCAGCGGCACCAGGAACCCACGTTCGACCGCGGTGGTGCCCGGTACATTGTTCTGGGCCGGGTTCGCGTTCGGTCCGATATTAAGGTTTACGAGGTCGGCGAAGCGCACTGCGGTCGACGGGGTGCGGTCATCCAGCACGTTATCCACGAAGAATGTCATATCCCAGGCGTCCGCCCGCAGGCCGACCTTGAGGTTCAGCAGATGCCGGTCGCCCACGTAGGCCAGGTTGTGAACCTGAGAGTATTTCTTGGACTGGTAGGAATAGTCCGCGCGCAACACCAGGTCCATCGCACTGTTGAGCGGGTGAATGTAGCGTGTGCCGCCGGTCACCTGGTGCTTCGGCGAGATCGGCGTCTGGTTGCCGCTGACGTCGCCGCCCGGCGCACCAGTCACGCTGGAGACACAGTCGAAGCCGGTCAATTCGGCGCCCTGCACCGGATCGCAGAACTCCTGAAACTCCGCGTCCGCCAGTGCGTAGCTGGCCGACACACTCCAGTTGTCGGTCAACAAATACTGCCCTTCCAACTCGAATCCCTGCACGCGGGTCTCGCCAGCATTCGTAATCAGCGAGATCGGGATGTCGTTGAATTCGGCGGACTGTGTGAGCTGCTGCTGCTCCCAGTCGATCCAGTACACGGCAGCGTTCAGGCGCAGACGGCTATCGAGCAGATCCGACTTGATGCCCAGCTCGAAGTTCAGGGACTCCTCTTCCTGAGCCGTGCGAAAGATTTCAGGCAGCCTGGGATCGGTGTTGATGGCCCCCGGCTTGTTCCCGCGAGCCACGCTGCCGTAGAACAACACGTCGTCGCTGTGCTGGTAGTTCAGCGTGAAACGCGGCAGCGTGCTGGTGAAGTCCGCCTCGTCACGACCACCAGCGGCCGGGAGCCCGATGATCTCGTCTTTCTGGTAGCGGAGCTCCAGACCTGCGGTCAGCTGGTCGGTGATGTCGTAGTCCAGCGAGCCGAAGATGGCCTGGTTCTTGATGCGCTCGCGGCCGAAATCGGTGACGACCGTCTGGGTCTCGGGTACGCGACGAATGCGGTCGAGCTTACGGTCGTAATTGTAGACGCCGATCGAGTAGCGAAACTGCGCATCGCCTGGCGATGACAGCCGCAGCTCAGTGGAGGTTTCGTCACGCTCGCTGTCCTCCACGCGCACGAACTGGCCACCTGCGAAGAGATTCGGATCACCGAGATAGCTATTGTCGTTGCCGAAACTGGTCTCGGCGGACACAAGGCCGGTACTGGCGGAGAGTACGAACCCCGATCCACCGAGATCCCACTCCAGCGCCGCAGTCGCGCGCAGCACCTCGCGGTCAAGGCCAGCCTCGCTGCCGAGACGGTTGGTCGCAAGCCGCACGGAATCAAACTCCTGGATCTCGCCGCAGTAGTACTGACGGGCCTGATCCAGGAAGCAGTTGTTGGCGAAGCGGTCCTGCAGCCGCTGCGCCGGGACATCGTCTTCGTCCTTGTTGTAACCCAGCGTGACCCGCAGCGATACGTCATCGCTGGCCAACCACTCAAGCCCCGTGTTCAGACCCCATGATTGTTCGCTGCCTACGATACGCTGGTCATAGATTTCATTCCGGTACTCACCACCGTAATCGTAATAGCGTCCGTGAACGAAGTAGAACAGGCGGTCCTCAATCAGCGGGCCGCGCGAACTGAGGTTGAGTTCGTAGTCTTCATCCTGCGCAATGCGCCCGGTGACCCGGTTTTCGAAGTCGTTGCTGCCACGCTTGGTGATGACGTTGATGGCACCGGAGAAGGTCGCGCGACCGAACTGCGCTGCTTGTGGGCCCTTGATCACCTCGATCCGTTCGACGATGTCGAACGGAAAGGACAGGAAGGATTCGGAATAGACGATACCGTCCACGAAGATCGCCGCATTGCCTTCACCGAGGATATTCGACATGCCGCGGATGACCGGACGGCTGACGTCGCCCTCGGCACCACGTCGCCCACCGAAAGTTTCGAAGCTGTAGCCCGGCGTGAAGTCACTGAGTTCACTGATGTTGCGCGCGCCAAGTTCGCGGATCTGCTCGCCACTGAAGGCGCTGATGCTGATGGGGATTTCCTGCACGCTTTCCTCGCGCTTTCGCGCGGTGACCACGATCTCCTCGAGGCCGGAGGCCGACTGTTGCGCGTAGACCGCGGACCCGACGAAGACCCCCCCTGTGAGCGCCGCCGAGACGGCCACTGCAACGCTGCTGCGAACCCTGGACTTATACATCTTCCCTCTCCTCGTTGCGCCGATCCGGTTTGACCGAATTAGGTGACCGTGGCGATATTCCCCCCGTTCGATTCTAGAACTCACTGTTTTTTACTCAAATTAATAGTCATATCGGCGAAATTAGCGGCGCTAATCGGGACCACCGAGGTTTCAGAACGGTTGCCACAGACCGATGGCGGCAGCCACGACGGTCAAAGCCCAGATGCCCAGCACAACCGGACGGGCACGGCCAAGAGTCTGTTGCATAATTTCCACTTCTGCCGGCCCTCCGCTGCCACCGACCAGACGTCTCAGCGCAGGCCGGAAGGGCAGGAACACTCGGCGCAACAGCAGGCTCAGGAAAATAGCCGCGGAGAACACCAGCAGTTTTGCAGCCAGAGAGCGGTTGTCCGTGACGCCGGCACCGACCACAGCCACCAGCCCGGCGCCGAGCACGCCGAGCCCGATGGCGGTACGCCAGATGAGGTCGAAACTCCGCCAAGGCGCAATGCGCGCCTGGTCGGCGCGGTTCAGATAGAGATAAAGATTCACCCCGACCCACACCGCTGCCACCAGCCAGGCAAGCCCCACGAACACCGGTCCGCCCCGCAGGTCGCCGTTCAGCACTGCCAGGCTCGCGCCGACAGCGCCAATCAGCGGTACGCTCATGCGCGGAAACAGGTCGACGAAGGCCATGATCTGGGAGATCGCCAGGCGGGTCTCCAGCGACAGCGTCGGATCGGCTGCGTAGCGCGCCGAATAGAGCACAGCAAGATCGGCCCCCAGCCAGTAAACGAACAGCAGCACATGCAGCAGCAGCAGCACGTCATACAGATCGACGCTTGGCATTTACTTATCCTTGTCCGGCATCGTCCTTGGGGGGACGCACGGGACAGCAACTTACCGGGGCTCGCCCGCTGTGACCAATTAAAAGCTGCTTGGTCAACATTATTGTGATTTATCAATGTCGGGCCGATACTGCCCAGGATGGAACTCCGCCAGCTCAAGTACTTTCTGGCCCTTGCCGAGGAGAAGAACTTCCACAAGGCCGCCGAGCAGGTTGGCCTTACACAGTCGGCGCTGACCCAGTCCATTGCCAAG
>CAYLNP010000109.1:0-8081 GCA_964384925.1 uncultured Woeseiaceae bacterium | reverse complement strand
CTCCATCGAGGTGGACGGCTATCCGCCGGGCACCGGTCCGCGGCCAACAGCGGAAGGTGAGTTGCCGCCCGGGGTTTCCATCACGTCGTTCAGCGTGCGCGATCTGGATGCCGTCGATGCCTCGCTGTTCATCACCCCGCCCACGCGTCCCGGTGGCGAGGCCTATGGGGACAACCGCAGCGCGACACTGATTGGGCCTGCCGGAGAGTTGATCGAGTTGATCGAGGAGCGGCCTTGAGCATCGGCGTACCTGCCACTACCCGCACGAAAAGCACCTAGACGGTCCGGACGGCGTTCATGCCAAGGCTGGTCAGGCACACCCGCTATGGGCCTCCGCAGGAGGTATTGGAGATACTGGATCTGCCGCCCGAGCAGCCGGGTCCGGGCGAGATCGTCATCGGCATGGAAGCCGCTGCGATGCACATCGCCGACCTGCGCACGATCACCGGGGCACAGGACTTTTCTTTTCCGTTGCCAAGGACGCCGGGTTTCGAGGGCATCGGCCGGGTGTTGCGTATCGGCGAGGGCGTGACGGCGTTTGCGGCGGGGGATCGGGTGTTTCCCGCTCTGGCCAGCGGCACGTTCCGGGAGGAAGTGCGATGCGTGGCCAAAAACTGCATGGCGGCACCGCAGGGCGACGCGATTCAGCTCTCGCTGCTCACCGTCAACGGGCCCACCGCTGCGGTGCTGCTGGAGGATTTTGCTGATCTGCGTCCGGGGGACTGGATCGTGCAGAACGCGGCGAACTCGAGCTGCGGCCGTTACCTGATCCGGCTTGCGCGACTGGCCGGCATACGCACCGTCAACGTGATCCGCCGCCAGGAACTCGCCGCGGAGCTGCTTGAACTTGGCGCGGATGCAGTGCTGATGGACGGTCCGGACTTGCCCGCGCGCGTGCGTGCAGCCACCGGCGGCGTGGCGCCCAGGTTGGGCATCGATGCAGTGGCGGGGCCTGCCACGCAGCGCATCGCCGAATGTCTGGCGCCGGGCAGCGCGCTGGTGAGCTATGGCTCGATGACCGGCGAGCCCTGCCATCTGGATTTCTACCTGATGTTTCGCAACGACATCCGTCTCAGGGGCCTGAGTTTTGCGCGCCAATTCCAGACCCATCGCAAACCGGCCGATGTGGCCGCCCTGTATGCGAGGCTCGCGCGCCTGATGGCCGACGGTGTGCTCGTGGCCAAGATCGCCGGTGTCTACCCGCTGGAGCAGATTGTCGAGGCGTGCGAGCGTGCCGGCCATACCGGCGCCGAGCGAGACGGCAAGGTCGTGATCTGTTTCGAACAGCGTATGGAAGGGGAGCAACAGCAATGAAGTACTTACACCTGCTGGTGGCAGTCATCGTCGCCTGCGCCCTGGGCCATGCCCAGGCGAGCGTTGCGATGGAATCTGCCGATCGGCAAGCCATCGAATCCATGTTCGACAGCTATCGCGAAGCCTGGGCGGCCAACGAGGCCTCGCTGCTGGAGGCTCACTGGGATGTCAGCGATCCGACACCCGTGTATCTGGCCGAGGAGATCGATCAGCCGATCACCGACTGGGATGGGCTGCGGGCATACTGGCGCCACAACGAAGGCTTCCACGAAAAGGTCCGACTCGGATTCTCCGGGTACGTGTACAAGCCGCTTGGCGACGATCGAGTCATGGTGGTGTTCGACATGCGCTGGGACATCCGCTTCCGGAACTTCGAGAGCGATGCGATGGGTGGCGACAACCGTGTCGTGACCACGCTGCGTCGAGTCGATGGGCAATGGCGGCTGACGTCCTGGGCGGAGGCCCCCATTGCGCCGATCATTTACATGCGTCGGCTCTACGAGCGCGATGTTGCGAGCGATTTCTGATGAAGCCTGACGATCGCTCCGCAATCGAAGCCATGTTTGTCAGTTATCAAGCTGCATGGGCGGCGAACGACCCCGAGCGACTCGAAGCGCACTGGGACAGTACCGATCCCGCCCCGGTGTATCTGGCCGAGGAGATCACCACTCGGATGACCGACTGGGAGGCCATTCGCGGCTACTGGAAAAACAATGGGGAGTATATCGAGCGCGTGCGCCTGATCTTCTCGGACTTTGTCTTCAAGTCGCTGCATGAGGACCTGGCCACGGCCGTGTTCGAAATGCGCTGGGATATCCGCTTCCGCAGCACCGGGATGGCGCCGATGGGTGGTGACAACCGCGTGGTCGCCACGGTGCGCCGCGTGGGTGATCAATGGCGTCTGATTGCGTGGGTCGAGGCGCCGCTGGCAGCGCTGCCGTATCTGCAGCAGCTCTATTCGCGGACTGTCGCTGCGGATTTTTAGCCTGCCGCAATCCGGACTCAGGGCCCCTCGTCGCCCGCGCGAAACCGCTCGAACCACGCAATGATGTAGGCCGGCTTGGCCATCAGATTGCTTGGACGTGCGTCAAGCGAGTGCGAAGCACCGGGCACGCGCACCAGCGCTGATTCGATGCCGCGCAGCTGCAGGGCCTGGTAGTACTGCTCGCTCTCCGCGATCGGCGTACGGTAATCCTCCTCGCCGGTGAACAGCAGGGTCGGCGTGTTGACCTTGCCGACATGGGAGATCGGTGAGTAGGCAAGGTAATGCTCGGCGTGTTCCCACGGCGGCCCTGGAAACCAGTAGCGCGTGAAGTAGTGGTACATGTCGGCGTTGAGCGTGAAGCTGTACCAGTTGATCACCGGGTTGACTGCCGCTGCGGCGGCGAAGCGATTGGTGTGGGCCACAGCCCAGGTGGTCAGCGCGCCGCCGCCGCTGCCCCCGGTGATGAACAGTTCGTCGGGGTCGATGTAGCCGCGGGCGACCACGGTATCGACGCCGTCCATCAGATCGTCGAAGTCGTGGCTTGGGTAGTTGTGGTGAATCTCGTTGGCAAACGCTTCACCGTAGCTGGTGCTGCCGCGGGGATTCAGATACACCACCACATAACCCCGGGCCGCCATCAGCTGCAGCTCCATCGTGAAGAACGGGCCGTAGGTCGCAAACGGGCCGCCGTGGATTTCCAGGATCAGCGGGTAACGCTTCTCGGGATCAAATCCCGGCGGGTGGATCACCCACCCCTGCAGGTCGCGCCCATCCACCGATGAGGTGTACCAGAATTCCTCCACTTCACCCACGTCGCGTTTGCGCGCCAGATCACGATTCAGGTCGGTGATCACACGGCTGTCGCGCCTGTCGATCACGGCGAGTTCGGCGGGGCGGGTTGTGTCGGCATGGGTATGGGCGATAAGCCCGGAGCGGGCGACGGCGAACTGTCCGCTGCTGTACGGCCGACTGAAGTACTCGCCGCCGAGCCGGTCGGTCAGCACCTGGCGCTCACCTCGTAGTGGCTGACGGGCAAGCAGCGCGCGGCCCTTATGGTCGTACTGAATCACCAGGCCCCGGCTGTCGGCCTGCCATTGAAATTCATCGATGTGCCGATCGAGGTCTTCGGTCAGATTACGGGCATCATCGCCGTCGAGGTTCATTACGAATACGCGATTGGCCTGGTAGGAAAGCTCTTCGTCCTCGAAGCCCAGCCAGGCCAGCAGGCGCCCGTCCGGCGACACTCTCGGGCGTGTATGAGGCCCCTCGCCCGAGACCACTTCCACGAGCTCGCGAGTCTCCACCTCCAGTCGGTAGATGGCCGAGCGCAGTGGCTCGCGGTGAGCGTCGGCGCGCCGGTTGGCGCTGAGATACAGCGCCGTGCCGTCGGGGTGCCAGCTGATGCCTTCGTGATCGAAATCCCCGGACGTCAGCCGGATGGCGGCACCACCCTCGGCAGGGATCAGATAGACGTGACTCGATCCCTCGCGCAGGTAGCCGGCGCCGTCACGTCGATAGACGGGTTGCTCGATCCAGATTGGCGGCTCGGCCCAATCAGCGTCCTCGGGGCGTCCCGGCAGCTCCACCGGTGGCTTGCGCTCGGCTGGCATGAATGCGACGAAGGCGAGCCAGCGCCCGTCGGGCGACCAGGCGAGCTCCGAGACGCCGTGTTCGAGTGCGCTGATGCGGCTGCTGCGGCCCGTGTCCAACCACAGCACGTGGATCTGGCCGTCGGCGACAAAGGCCAGGCGCTCGCCGTCTTCCGACCAGCGCGGGGCGCGGGCGTCCATGTCGCGGGCGGTGAGGGGCTGCAGGCCGGAGCCATCGGCATCGACGATCCACAGCGCGTGGCGGCTGCGGTCGCGCTGGCGGTCCATCCAGTTGCGCACGAACACGATGCGCTCGCCGTCTGGCGAGGGCGCAGGTTCGCGGACCGCCTCGAGCAGGAACACGTCGTCGTACTGCAGGGGCCGGATGTCGGCGGCAGAGGGGGTGCACAGCAGCACTGCGATGAAGCAGGTCAACACGAAACGAAGGCAGGTCATGGCGGCATCCGGTGGGGCGATGCTGGAGTTTGCCGCAGCCCCAGAGCAAAGTCCCGCTGCAGCGCGGCGTCCGGATCACCGCTGTCGCGACACCTGACGCGCAAACTGCGCAAGGTCCTCGTTGAACCTCTCCGGCGCTTCCGCGAACGGCGAGTGCCCCGCCTCCGGGTAAACTGAAACGGTTACCTGCGTGCCTTGCGATTCGAGGCTTTTCGCAAGCGTACGCGCCGGGGCTTCCGGTGTGCTGCCATCCCTGCCGCCCACGACCAGCATCAGCGGCACATCGATCCGCGGGATGAGGTCGGCGTTGGCGAACGAGCGGTTGAACATATGGGTGCGTGCGTAGGCGGGCAGCATCATGGCGATCTGCGCGGCGCGTTCGCGCCAGGCCTCGCCCATGTCCTGGTGCGTCAACATGCCCGCGGTCGTGCGTGCGGCCGCAGCGTTGTCTTCGGGATCGGCGCTCAGCTGCAGCACTCGATTGCGCGCGAACAACTCGGCCATCTCGGGTTCCGGCGGCGGTGGCGGCGGGGTCAGCCCGCCGTAAGCGCCGGTGAGTACGATGCCGGCCAGATCGGCCGTGCCGTATTCGCGCAGATAGTCGGCGACCACCAGCGTGCCGTAGGACCAACCCAGCAGCAGCGGTTGCTCCAGCGCCAGCGCGTCGATGATGGCGCGCACGTCGCCTGCCCAGGCCGCGGATGTCGTATACGCCTCGGCTTCCCACGGCTTGCCGGAATTTCCGTGGCCCCGCAGATCAAACGTCACGACATGGAACTCGGCGGTGAGCGGTGCCCCAAGCTGGGCTTCAAAGGAAACATGGCTCTGCCCGATGCCGTGGACCAGAAGCAGCGTCGGCTTCGACGGATCACCCACAGAAACCACGTTAAGTGGCACGCCGCCGTGCCCCTCGACCGTTTGGTAACGCGGCTCGGCTTGAGCGGCGGAGAGGTTTCCGGTAAGGAACGCCAGGAGCAGCAGTGCCCCCCCCAGGCAGCAAGACAGACCGCGGCGGGCCTGCACGTTCCCGAAAGAGTGGTTCATGGGAGCCTCCTAGGGGCTGGACGAGCGATATGTGAGTCTAGTCCCGGTTTGTCGGGCATCCCACCGCACGCGCGCCGCGAATTCATTGGGCGGTCATCCGGGCGTCATTCCACTGCAACAGCACACTGGCCTCATTGATCGCACCTGAGGCACCCCCTGTGCCCGCTGCCTGGCTGGAGATATCTCATGACTGGATTGCGCCAATGGATGCTCTGCGTGCTGCTGGTTCTGGGGGCATCAGTTGCGCACGGGCAGGTGGTGATCAGTCAGGTCTACGGCGGCGGCGGCAACTCCGGGGCCCCTCTGAACCGGGATTTCGTCGAACTCCTCAATCGTGGCGCGACTTCTGCCTCTCTGGCCGGGCTGTCGGTTCAGTACGCCAGCGCCACCGGCACAGGCCCCTTCGGCGCCAACGCGGGCCAGCTGGTCGCGCTGCCCGCCATCGAGCTGGCACCCGGTCAATACTTTCTGCTGCAGCTGGCCGGTGGCAGCAACGGTGAACCGTTGCCCACACCGGACGCGATCGGCACCATCAACATGGCCGGCGCGTCCGGCAAAGTCGCGCTGGTGAATGGTACCGACGGACTGGGCTGCAATGGCGGCAGCACGCCGTGCAGCCCGGAGCAGCTCGCACGCATTCTCGATCTCGTCGGTTACGGCAGTGCCAATTTCTTCGCCGGCAGCTCGCCGGCACCGACCCTGAGCAACTCGACAGCCGCGCTCCGCCTGGGCAATGGCTGCGTCGAAAGCGGCAACAACGGCGCAGACTTCGCCAGCGCTGCGCCCGCACCTCGCAACACGGCTGTACCCGCGTCGCCTTGCGACCAGGCGCCCGGCGAGCCCGGTGAGCCGGTCGAACCCGAACCCGAAGAGCCACCCCCCGCCGCGCTGCCCGCACGCATCCACGAGATTCAGGCGGATGGCCTGGGCTCGCCGCTGCTCGGCAGCCTGGTGGTGACCGAAGGTGTGGTGACCGCTCGTCGCTCCATCGGGTACTTCATTCAAAGCGCACCGGGCGAGGAGGATGCAGATCCCGCCACTGCAGAAGGCCTGTTCGTGTTCACGGGAAGCTCCCAACCGCCGCCCGCAGTCGCCCAGGTCGGCCACCGCGTGCGCGTGACCGGCACCGTGGGTCAGTTCGAACGCTTCGCGCATGGCTACCCGCTCACGCAGCTGGTCAGCTCCACCGTCGAGGAACTCGCCACGGGCGTGGCGCTGCCCGAAGTCGTGGTACTCGGTCCTGAGGATCTCGCCCCGGATATGTTCGTCGGACGAATGGGACGCTACCAAGGCATGCGCGTTGCACTGCAGGCCGCCGTGGTCACCGGCCCGACCAACCGGTTCGGGGATTTCTACGTTACGCTGCCGAAGGTGCCCAGGCCGTTCCGCGAGCCTGGCATCGCAGTGCTGGACACCGTGCCGGTTCCGCCAGGTTTTAACATCCCCAGCTGGGACCGGAATCCGGAGCGTTTGCGCGTGGAAAGCACGGGGCTTGTCGAAGGCGCGCCGCTGTTCGTCGACGTCGGCGACGTCGTGGACAATCTCATCGGTGTGATGTACTTCGATCGCGACGACTTCACTTTGCTGGTCGGCGAGCTTCCGGATGTGAAGATCGCGAGGCGCGGCCTGATCCCGGCAGCACTGGCACCCGCTGCGGCCGACCAGGTCAGCATCGTGAGCTTCAACATCGAGAATCTGTCCGGTGGCGCGAACGTCCCGGCCACGCGGCTCGACAAGCTCTCGCAGGTGTTTTGCACATTTCTCGACACACCCGATGTCATCGGACTTATCGAGATTGCCAGCCTGGCAACGCTTGAGCGACTAGCCGCGGCGATCAACGATGACGAGTTCGGCCATTGCCCGCAGTCGCCCGAGTACCAGGCCTATCTGCTCTCAGGCGCCGGATCCCAGCGGCTGGGGTACCTCGTGAGTACGCGTGAAACAACTGCAGGCGCACCCCGGGTGGACGTGGTTGCCGTGACCGAACTTGCCGCCGACGAGTTGCTCGTGGCACCGGATGGCAGCACGAACTCCGGTCCGCTGTTCGACCGGCCGCCGCTGTTGCTCAAGGCTCATGTGCATGGCCCGAACGCGCAGCGCCAGTCCATCAACGTCCTGCTCACTCACAACCTGTCGCTGCTCGCCGTACGTGATCTGGCCCCGCGCACGGACGCCTGGCAGACGCAAGGGAATCGTTCCCGCGGCAAACGTCTCGCGCAGGCGTTGCGGCTGGCGGAACTCTCGGAAACCGTCCAGCTGCAGGCGCCCGACGAGCCGTTCATCCTGATGGGCGACTTCAATGCCTTCGAGTTCAGTGATGGCTACGTGGATGTGCTGGGCATCGTCAGCGGCGATGCGGCCCCTGCTGACCAGGTCCTCGTGCACGGCGAGAGTCCGCTCGCAGCACCGCTGCGTAACCTCACCCTCAAGCTGCCCGAGGCGCTGCGATACTCCTACGTGTTTCAGGGCAGCGCACAGAATCTCGACCACATGCTCGTCAACGATGAGGTGTTCGATCTCGGCGCCGTAGAGTTTACGCCGATGCGTCTGAACAGCGATTTCGCTGCTGACAACGCGGAAAGCGAGATCGTCCCCATGGGCACCTCGGACCACGACCCGCTGTCGTTGCGCCTGGTAGTGGACCGGTTCGTCGATGCCGACCTCGCAGTGACGGTACGAGGCGATCGGCCACC